>JBBSVE010000303.1:0-1513 GCA_038233815.1 Rhodobacterales bacterium | reverse complement strand
CTCAAGTGCCAGTTCGACCGCGCAAAGCACGGCTTGCTCATCGTGCTGCAGCACCAGTGCCAGGATCTCGGCCATCTCCCTGTCCCCGCCGGGACGGCGCAAGAGCTGGCTTTGCAGCGGCTGGAAAGCCTCGGGCAACTGCGTAAACGGCGCGCCGTTGCGCAGCGCTCCGGGCTTGCGCTGGATCACCGCCAGATAATGACGCCAGTCATAGATGGCGGACTCAACCGGTCGTTGCAACGCTTCGAAAATGGAGGCGTAGCATGGACAGTAAGAAGCGGCGTTCGGATCGGTGTACACGGCCACGATTGCGGTCGCCCGGTCGCCCGCCGGTAGCCACGCGGAGCGAGCAGCAGCTTTTCTGGACGTTGATCGCGACCGGGATGAGCAGTGAGGCGGCTGCGTTAAAGGCCAAAGTGTCGCAACCTGTTGGAACCAGATGGTTCCGGAAGGCGGGCGGTATGGCACCAGCGATGTTTAGATCCGCGGCGAAGCCGCTGTCGGGCAGATACCTGTCATTGGCGGAACGCGAGGACATCGCGCTGCTGCTTGTCCAAGGTCATAGTCTGCACGAGATCGGAAGACGGCTCGACCGTTCTGCCTCGACGATATCGCGTGAGGTCCGCCGCAACGCGACCACGCGGTGTGGCGGTCTGGAATATCGCGCGACCGTCGCCCAGTGGCACGCCGATCGGTCCGCCCGTCGTCCCAAAGCAACGAAGCTTGCCGGGAACGCGGCTTTGCGCTCCTATGTGGAAGAGAGGCTCGCAGGCGTCGTGCGTACCGATTGCGGCAACCCGGTGCCGAGGCCAGCGGTGTCGTGGAACGGACGTCGGCACGGCCCGCGGCAGGATCGGCGGTGGGCGTGGGCCTGGAGCCCGGAACAGATCGCCAGGCGCTTGGCCATGGACTTCCCGGATGACGAGACGATGCGCATCAGTCACGAAGCCATCTACCAGGCGCTCTTCGTCCAAGGCCGCGGCGCCTTGCGACGCGAACTGACAGCCTGCCTGCGGACCGGACGGACCTTGCGCATGCCGCGGGCGCGGGTCGGACTGCGGGGAAAGAACTTCGTCTCGCCCGACATCATGATCTCTCAGCGCCCGGCCGAAGCCGATGACCGGGCGGTGCCGGGTCACTGGGAGGGCGACCTGATCCTGGGTCTTGGCAGCTCGGCGATCGGCACGCTGGTCGAGCGGACGACACGCTTCACGATGCTGTTGCACCTGCCGCGCATGGAAGGTCATGGTGCTGGACCAAGTATCAAGAACGGCCCGGCGCTGGCGGGACATGGTGCCGAAGCAGTACGCAACGCGATCGCACGCACCATCACCACCTTGCCCCAGGAGCTGCGCCGGTCGCTAACCTGGGATCAGGGTGCCGAGATGGCCCAGCATGCCCGCCTCAAGGTCGATACGGGCGTGGCGGTCTACTTCTGCGATCCGCAAAGCCCTTGGCAGCGCGGCAGCAATGAGAACACCAACGGGTTGCTGCGACAGTACTTCCCCAAGGG
>JBBSVE010000302.1:0-1523 GCA_038233815.1 Rhodobacterales bacterium | reverse complement strand
TTGGCGAATTCGCGGTCAAGACCATGCATCATCGCCTGACGTACCTTCACGTCATCCAGCGGCTTGTTGTTCTGGTTGATCCAGATCCACGACAGCGGACCGAAATATTCCCAGCCCTTGTCCGTGATGCAGGTATTCTCCAACTCGCGGATGCGCGGAACATCGAAGTTTTCAACTGAACCTCCGGGCAGCACGTCGATCTGGCCGGTCTCGTAGGCCACGGCCCGCGAAGCCGCGTCAGGGATCACCTGGTAATAGATGTCGTCAACGTAGGGCTTGCCCTCCATGTAATATTCCTCGTTCTTGACGAGGTGGATGTAGCTACCCTTGACCCATTCATCGAACTTGAAGGGACCAGTGCCGATCGGCGTATTGTTCGCCTCATTTGTGGCGAAGTCCGAGCCTTCATAGATGTGCTTGGGAATCATCGGTGAGGTGCCCTGTTCGAAGATGCCGATAAAGGGGCCGAAGGGCTGCTTGAGGTTAAAAATGACCGTCAGGTCATCGGGTGTGTCGATACTCTCGACATGTTCCATGTAGGTCCGGGTGCGCGAGTTGGATTCGCGCAGGAATACGTCCATCGAGAATTTCACGTCTGCCGACGTAAAAGGCGTCCCATCGTGAAACGTCACGCCGTCGCGCAGTTTGAAGGTATAGGTCTTGCCGTCCTCGGAGATCTCCCAGGATTCTGCCAACTGGCCCTCAGGCTTGAGATTGAAGTCGTAGCGCAGCAGGCTCTCATAAATGTTGCCTGCGACCATCTGGGTCGGACCGTTCTGAACGATGCCCAGCATCAGGCCGGGAGGCTCGGGCTGGATCACGGCGTTGAGCGTGCCGCCCGACTGCGGTTCCCCGTCCTGCGCGGCCAGCGGCCCTGCAAGGGCCAGTGCCGCCACGGCGGCAATGATCTTGAACTGTTTCATGTGCTTGTTCCCCGTTGGTTGATGTCCATTTGGACAGTTTGCGCGACTCCTTTGCAAAGTCACTTTGGGTCCGGGGCCTTGCGACTGCTCGAAAGGCGCCCGTCCGGTTTTTCATGTCGCGCTGAGCGACTGGATATACCGCGTTATCGCAGCCTTCGGCTTCTCGATGTCCGCCTGCATCGCGGCGCGGGCCGCAGCGGCATCGCGGCTTTCGCAGGCAGCGATGATCTGGTGATGCTGCTCGACCATGTCCTCATGGCTCGCCGCATAATAGCCCGAGATCAGCGGGCCCGTACGCAGCCAGAGGCGGCCTAATACATCCAGAAGGATCGGCATCCCGGCAATCTCGGCAAGGGCAAAGTGAAAGTTCTGGTTCATTTCGATCGCAAGCGGCCACCGTCCGGCAGCGCTTGCCTCTTCGTTGCGCACCACGATGCGCTTGAGCATTGCAATATCCTTATCATGCGCAACCGTGGCGGCACCGGCTGCAGCAAGGCCCTCCAGTTCCGACCTGATCCCGGTGATTTCGAGATAGGCGGCCGGGGTAAGAACGGGCACGCGAACATCGCGCACGGTGCGCTGTTCCAGTGCGTTGTCCTG
>JBBSVE010000301.1:0-1530 GCA_038233815.1 Rhodobacterales bacterium | reverse complement strand
GATCGAGGTCGCGATCATCCGTCCCGGTCCCATTCAGGGCGACATGCTCCATCCCTACCTTCGCCGCCGGAACGGGCAGGAGGTGGTGACCTTTCCCTCCGACGCCTTGGGCAAGGTGCTGGGGAAAACGCTGGGCGTCCCGCTGTTTCAGGAGCAGGCGATGCAGATCGCGATCATCGGCGCAGGCTTCACACCCTTGGAGGCCGACCGCCTGCGCCGCGCGCTTGCCACCTTCAAGAAGCACGGAAACGTCACCGAACTGAAGGAACGGTTCCTGTCGGGCATGAAGGCCAACGGCTACGACGATGAATTTTCCCAGCGCTGTTTCGCGCAGATCGAAGGCTTCGGCAGCTACGGCTTCCCCGAAAGCCATGCGGCGAGTTTCGCCTTCCTCGTCTATGCCTCAAGCTGGATCAAGAAGCACCATCCCGGCATCTTCTGCTGCGCGCTCCTGAACTCGCAGCCGATGGGGTTTTATGCCCCCGCGCAGATCGTGCGCGATGCGCGCGAGCATGGTGTCCGCGTGCTGCCGCCCTGCATCAACCGCAGCCACTGTGATTGCGTGATGGAGCCGGATGGGCGCGGCGACCTCGCCGTGCGGCTCGGCCTGCGCCAGATCAAGGGCGTCCCGCAGGAGGAGGCGATGTGGGTCGTCGCCGCGCGCGGCAACGGTTATGTCGCGGTCGCCGATGTGGCGCGGCGCGCGGGCATCGGGCCAGCCACGATCACCCGGCTGGCGGAGGCGGACTGTTTCGCCAGCCTCGGCGCGGGGCGGCGTGCGGCGCTCTGGGCCGCGAAGGCGCTGCCGAAGGGGGAGACGCTGCCGCTGTTTTCCGGCGATATGGACGGCGAGGTGGTGCATGAGCCTGCCGTCACCTTCCGCGAGATGACCGAGGGCGAGCAGGTGGTGGAGGATTACGTCTCGATGCGGCTCACCCTGCGGTCGCACCCGATGGCCCTGCTGCGTCATATCGTGACACCGGCCGCGGCCTGATCTGCATTGTCCGAGGCCTAGAGGCCGCGCGTCCCGAGTGCCCCATCGAGCGCCGTCCAGTCGTCCAGCCGCAACCGGACCGGCAGCGTCAGAACCTGCGCGCGGTAGGCCTGTGGCAAGCGCACGGCATCCTTTTCGGTCGTGACAAGCTGCGCGCCGAGAGTCGCCGCATCATGCTCCAGCCGCGGGCGCCGACGTCGGGCAGAGGCGGGCGGTCCAGCTCCACCGCCCGGGCCATCTCGGCGACGTGGACCCGCTCGTCACCGTTGCGCTCGGCCGCATAGGCACGCTCAAGGGCCTCCTCGCGCTGCGCCTCCAGCGTGCGGTGATCCACCCGCTCGTGGACGTTGCAACGCTCAAGGGTCTGGTTGACGTGATCGGCCCAAGACGAGCGCCAGTCCACCAGCAGCTCCTTGGCGTTCCAGTCGCGGTTCTTGGCCCCGAACCCCTCGGGGCCAATCTCGCGGGTGGTCCGCATGATATGCACATGATGGTTCCGCTGATCGCCTTCACGCCCCGGGGCGTGAAGGGCGATG
>JBBSVE010000300.1:0-1556 GCA_038233815.1 Rhodobacterales bacterium | reverse complement strand
TTCTCTTGCGCGGCCTCGAGCACACCCTGGGCCAGTTCGGCATCTTCCAGAGGCAGGTTGAACTGATCGGGCGACAGCTTCTCGGAGCGCTTGCCGAACGTCTCGCGCTGCGAGGTGCGCAGGATGTCCTCCAGCCTACGGTTCGCCTACGGTTCGCCTCCTGCGACTCGGCAAGCGCCGCCTCCACCTCCGCCAGGCGGGCTTTCAGAAGGGCGTTTTCCCGGGCGAGAACGGCGGCATCCATAAGCCAGAGTGAACCATGAGACACCCGTTCTGGCCAGCAAAAACAGGAGTTTCCGGCACATCCCGGCGATCACCCCGCCACCAGCGGGCGCCGCGCGCGCTCCGGCCGGACCAGCCGCCAATCCAGCCCTTCAAACAGGGCAGCCATCTGGGCGGGGGATATCCGCATCACCCCGTCCTGCACCTGCGGCCAGACAAACTTGCCGCCGTCCAGTCGCTTGTGAACAAGCACCATCCCCGTCTGATCCCATATCAACAGTTTGATCCGGTCCGCGCGTTTCGACCGGAACACGAAGACCGCGCCACAGAACGGATCGAGCCCCAACATCTCTTGAACCGCCAGCGCCAGCCCGTCGATACCCTTGCGGAAGTCCACCGGCCGCGTCGCCACGAAGACCCTCACCGGCCCGCCCTGACCGAACATCATGATGTCGCAGCACGCGCCGCGCGGATCACCCGCATCAGATGGCCTTCGTCGGTATCCGTCCTCGCCCGGATCACGACATCGCCTACAACGAACTCCAGATCGGATGCGGCACGCGCCGTTGGCGCATCCATCGCGCTGTCACCGACCGTCAGTTCCGCGAAGAACGGTAAGGCCGCTATGCTCTCGGGCAGCACCAGGTTGCCTTTGCGTATCCGCTTGCGCCAGTCGTATATCTGCCAGCGAGTGGTGCCGTGCTTACGCGCGACATCGGCCACCTTCACACCCGGCATCATGCTCTCCGCCGCGATCCGCGCCCGCTCAGCCTGCGTCCGCCGACGACGCCCGCTTGGCCCCTCGATCACCTCGAGCCGGGAGAACCCAACACCCCTTGAGCCGTCCAAATGGACGTCCATTTTGCCGTCTCTTTCCAAGATCCAAACCCTCCGTCACGCACATACGCGCAGAATGGCCGGATCAGCTCAAAAATGGCAGGAGGTGGTCGCCGTCGCGCTTACGAAAAACGTGATGTCGGGATCCCAAAACTGGCCAGGCGCACATCAAACTCCCTGTTCAGAGTAGTGTCGGCAACGACGGAGTGGTTGCCATCGTAAGAGCCGGGCCACTTCTTGTGATCAGTCCGGGCCCTTATGCCTGCCAGACGTGCCAAACGCCAAGCCCGGTAGGGACTGATGTCTTCGCCCCTATCGCACAGATCATCATGCAGCTTGCGAGAACCATATACCTCGCCGCTGTCATCCCGATCCTGCTTCAGCAGCCCGGTTTGACGCTGATCCTCCAGCGCCCTTTGGGTATGGGGATCGCGCAGCCAAGCATAGAGAAGCCGCTGGGATGAACATGCCGCATCCTGCACATGGCCCGGACCGCA
>JBBSVE010000299.1:0-1600 GCA_038233815.1 Rhodobacterales bacterium | reverse complement strand
GTCCGGATCGCCTGTACCGGCCCTTCGTTGTCGATTTCGCCCATCGCGATCAGGAAGATTGCTTCGGAGTCAGTGCCGCCGCGCCGTTGTGAGTAGAGCCGATCAGGGATCATGTTCTCGATGCGCCGGCGGATGCCGCAGAAGCCGCCGATCTGCCCGTTGTGCATGAACAGCCAGGGGCCGACGCTGAACGGGTGGCAGTTGGCGCGGGCAGTGGCAGCGCCGGTGGACGCGCGCACGTGAGCGAAAAAGGTGCGCGCGCTCAACTGTGCGCATAAGGACATCAGGTTCTCGTCGGACCAGGCAGGCGATATCTCCCGATACAGCCCGGGGGACTCCCGGTCACCGTACCAGCCGATGCCGAATCCGTCACCGTTGGTCGCGGTCTTGCATTGCGCGGCATGCAAGGACTGGTGCACGAGCGATCGCGCCGGTCGGGTGACGACGTTTTCCAGCCGTTCCGGTCTACCCGTATATGCAACCCAGCGGCACATGTCTGGCGGCGCTCCTCGTCTTGTGTGCCCAGTGTACGATCAGCCGCCTCCGCTGGGCGGGCCGCGTGTCTTGCCGGAAACACCGTCGGGAAGACCGTATCGCGGCGCGTCGCGACAGGTGTTTCAGCGACTGGTGGATAATCGGGAAGATCGATTCGGAGTCCAAACATGAAATTGATTTCCTTCGAGCAGGGCAACGGCGAGCACGGATTCGGCGCGATCGCCGACAACCACACCGGCATCATCGACCTCGGCGGGCGGCTCGGGCATGGGGACCTGCGTTCATTGCTTGAGGCGGGTGAGCTGGACCGCGCACGAACGACGGTGCAGGAACTCGCCGACCGTACCGCGACGGCGACGACCGGCGATATCGCGCTCGCCGATGTGAAGTTCGACCTCCCGATCCGCCAGCCGGAGAAGATCATCGGCATCGGTGTCAACTACGCTGATCGCAACGAGGAATACAAGGACGGCAGTGTGGCGCCGCCCTATCCCAGCGTTTTTCTGCGGTTTCCCCGCTCCTTCGTCGGCCATGGACGGGCGCTGCACCGGCCGCCGGAGTCCCGACAGCTGGACTACGAGGGCGAGATCGCAATCGTTATCGGCAAGGCTGGGCGACGCATCGCGGAGGCCGACGCTTTGTCGCACATCGCGGGGCTGACCTGCTTGAACGAAGGCACCATTCGCGACTGGGTGCGCCATGGCAAGTTCAATGTCACCCAGGGCAAGAACTGGGACGCGAGCGGCGCCATCGGTCCCTGGATGGTGACTTCAGACGCGGTAGGTGACATGACGACCCTGATGGTGACCACCCGCGTCAACGGCGAGGTCCGTCAGCAAGACACGACTGCGCGCTTGATGTTTCCCTTCTCGAGACTGATCAACTACGTCTCGACCTGGACCACCCTGGTGCCAGGCGACATCATTGCCACCGGCACACCCACCGGCGCGGGCATCCGCTTCGATCCGCCCAGGTTTCTTGCGCCTGGCGACGTGGTGGAGGTCGAAGTGGGCGGGATCGGCGTGTTGAGCAACATCGTGGCGGACGAATGAGGCTGACCGATGCCCAGCGCAAGCAGGCCGCGGGCGAATTGCTGCAGGCTGAG
>JBBSVE010000298.1:0-1607 GCA_038233815.1 Rhodobacterales bacterium | reverse complement strand
TTTGTCTTATTCGGCACGGCGGCCATCAGGATTGCGCAATAGCCGAACAGCCGGTGCGACCAGATGAACTTCAAAAGCGCATTGGCGACGAGGACAAGCACCAGGATCAGCTTGAGTTCTAGCGCCACGCGGGGGGCGAGCGTCAGGTCGGCGGCGACCGAATTCAGACGCTCCACATTGCCGACCAGAGCGACGCCGCCGCCCAGCGCGATCAGGCAGGCGGAGGCAAAAAAGGCGGTGCCCTGACGCAGGGCCTCCAGAACGGACGCATCGAAAATGCGCGGCTGGCGGGTCACGAGCTGGCGCATCCATTCGCGCCGGTAGCGGACCATCAGCACCGAGACGGAGGGGCGCGAGGCGGGTGGATGCTCCACCAGCAGCCCCATGCCTGCGACGAACAGCGCGAACAGGGCCAGCGCCCAGAGGTCGGGCGCGGTCAGGCTGGCAAGAACGATGGGGTTTGTCATGCTGTGACAATAGGGACCGGCATCGCGGTTGCAACGGGGGGGTGGCGGCCCTATCGTCGAGTGGCGGATGCCGGCGGCTCCGCCTTGCACCGGGAGGGGGCAAACATGGATATGCCGACCGCGAGTTCCGCGATCATCGCGGACAAGCCTGCCATCGTTGCGGCCTTGCTGGAGGTTCTGCCCGCCGATGCCGTGATCCACGATCCGACGGAAACGCGGGCCTATGAGTGCGATGCTCTGACAGCGTATCGTTGCGCGCCCCTAGCGGCCGTGCTGCCGCGCACCACGGAGGAGGTCGCAGCGGTGCTGCGGGTCTGTCACCGGATGGGCGTGCCGGTGGTGCCGCGCGGGTCGGGGACCAGCCTCGCCGGTGGCGCGCTGCCGACGGCGGATTGCGTGATCCTCGGCGTGGCGCGGCTCAATGCCGTGCTGGAAACGGATTATCCCAACCGCTTCATCCGGGTTCAGACCGGTCGAACGAACCTGAGCGTGACGGGTGCGGTGGAGGCGGAGGGGTTCTTTTACGCGCCGGACCCGTCGAGCCAGCTTGCCTGTGCCATCGCGGGGAACATCGCGATGAATTCCGGCGGAGCGCATTGCCTGAAATACGGGGTGACGACGAACAACCTGCTGGGCGTCACGCTGGTGCTGATGGACGGCACGGTGATGCAGATCGGTGGCGCGCATATGGACGCGCCGGGGCTGGATCTTCTGGGCGTGATCTGCGGCTCCGAAGGGCAGCTCGGCGTGGTTACGGAGGCGTGGCTGCGCATCCTGCCGAAGCCAGAGGGCGCGCGGCCCGTGCTGATCGGCTTCGACGATAACGAGGTCGCCGGTGCCTGCGTGTCCGACATCATCCGCGCGGGTGTGTTGCCGGTCGCGATCGAGTTCATGGACCGCCCCTGCATCCGCGCGACCGAGGACTTTGCCCATGCGGGCTATCCCGATTGCGAAGCACTGCTGATCGTCGAGGTTGAGGGCTCGCCCGGCGAGATCGACGCGCAGCTTGGCCTCATCATGGAGATCGCCGGGCGGCACGCGCCAGTCGCGTTGCGCCAGAGCCAGTCGGAGGACGAGAGCAAGCGCATCTGGCTCGGCCGGAAATCGGCCTTCGGGGCGATGGGGCAGATCAACGATTAC
>JBBSVE010000297.1:0-1616 GCA_038233815.1 Rhodobacterales bacterium | reverse complement strand
TCCCGAAATGGTGGTCTGCATCCGGTCGTCGCCAGGAGCATCCTCGACCGGCTGCTTCACCACAGCCACGCCGTCACCATCCGGGGCGAAAGCTACCGCCTTCGCGAAAAGCCCGCTGCAACACCCGAAGCCGTCACTGCAACACGCTGAGGGTGGACCAGTTCCTCATGTCGACCCCGGGCCAGATCCGAATATCGCTGAACAGGACCTCGGCCACGCGGCTTATCGGGAACCGTCCTAGGGAGGGGACGGCAGATGCCAGGTCAGTCATTTGCCCGTGCCTGATCCAGTGCCTCGCGCAGGATCTCGGTCTCCCTGGTCGTGGCGCACCATGCATGCGCTCCAAGGCGCGCATCTGGTCCTTGCGCGTGCGGACCTCGCAGGCGCCGACCACCGGCTCGCAGGGTCGCACGACCATGGCGCCCGCCTCGTCCATCGGCCGCCGCCACCGCAACATCAGGGCCGGCGCCACGCCGTTGCGCCTGGCCGACGCGAAGACGGAGCCCCCCGGGCACCCGGCTCTCCTCGATGATGCGCCGATCAGCAGCGCCGTCCGGCCAGGCGCCGACCAGTAGCGCCGTCCGGCAAAGCCGGTGATCACCTCGCCGCGGCGGTGGGTCTCGTTTCGCACAAGCATGTCCTCAGGCACAGGGTTAAGAGTTCCATGATCATGCCGGACTGTCCGGTCGAAATGGGTGTGGCAGCTGCGGGTGTCATGGGCCGCGTCCGCGGTTACGACGCCGTTTCCTTTGTCTTGGGGGATCGGGTGGAGCAACTCCAGCAAGACCGGACTGTCCATTGCGCGGCAGCGGTTTGCCTGCAGACCATGAGAACCGCCGTCGCTGCTCGGCGTCAACGCCACCGCGCGGATGTCGGACGTGGCGGTCTCCATGGCCAGATGCACCTTGCGCCCCCTCTCACGGCTTGCAAGCAAATCGTTGCCTTGCGACGAAGCTTGCTGGCCTGCCATTTGTTGCCCGGCAAGGGATTGAGGACCAATCGCCCGATAGGGCGCCATCGCCGAGGAACTGGATCCCCGCGCTGTCCACGAGCAGGGTCAGAGGCCCGTCGGTGTGGCGAAACGGGATCCGGGCGGTCAGGGTCTTCTGCCTCTGGCACAGGGTATAGACATCGGAAACGGACCAGTCCAGCCCCGCCATCCGCAGCAGACTGGCGACCATCCCCGCAGTCTGCCTGAGCGGCAGCTTGACCAGCACCTTGATCGACAGGCAGAATAGGATCGCCGCATTCGAGAAGACCGGCGGGCGCCCCGCGCCTCCCCGGTGCGGCGCGGGTCAGGTCATCTCCTTGTCCCGCCAGATCAGCAGCGAACCGCACGTTCCGAGCGCCTGATTGTAGCTGGACCAGTTCGTCGTGCGGGTGCGGTTAGGCTTGCTCCTGCAGCCTCTCTAACCGCATGGATCCGCGATGTGAAATTTTTGCAGCCAGAGTTTTGCAGCAATGCAGGTCCATATTAAAACTTAGAGCTACCTGTTCCATCCCGGATGATCACATAGACCCTCGGCGCTCTGCGTTTTTCATGGCAAGATCGATCCTGAGGGAGTGCGGCGGGGCAGAAAACAGTCTGGGGGACTGTTTTCCCGCCAAACGAAGCG
>JBBSVE010000296.1:0-1648 GCA_038233815.1 Rhodobacterales bacterium | reverse complement strand
GAGCGCGCGCTGTCGGTGGGCGGGAGCCTCGTGGTGCAGCGCCGGGCCGACGGTCCCGGCACCGAGGTGCGGCTCGAGGTCTCGTCCGCGACATGACCGGCGCGACGACCGTCCGGATCCTGCTCGCCGACCAGCCGGAAGCTGATCTTGGCATGGGCCTCCGACGGCAGCACGGTCTTGAAGCCGTCGCCGGTATAGCCGCCCGAAATGCCGTTGACCTCGCAGGTCGGGCGCGACCAGACCATCTCCAGTGGCGTGCGGTCCTGCTCTCCCGCCGGCACCGAGAGACCGACATCGCCGAGAAACCGCGCGTGATCGAACGACAGCGACTGCCACTGCGCCCGCATCTCGTCGGACAGCTCCGTCACGCCGTCGTAGAAACCCGGCACGGTGATCCGCCCGGTCTCGTCATGCAGCCCCGCGATGATCCGCGACAGCACGCGGATCGGGTTCATCGCCGCCCCGCCATACATGCCGGAGTGCAGATCCTTCGACGGCCCCCGGATCGTCACCTCCTCGCCCAGCAGCCCGCGCAGCATGGTGACAATCGCCGGCACCGTGCTCTCGAACAGTCCGGTGTCGCAGATCAGCGCCAGATCGGCGGTGAGCTCGTCGCGGTTCTCCTCCATGAAGGGGATCAGCGAGGGTGAGCCGCTCTCCTCCTCGCCCTCCAGAAATACCGTCAGGCGGCAGGGCAGGGTGCCGGTCTCCGCCTTCCACGCGCGGCAAGCCTCCAGAAAGGTCATCAGCTGGCCCTTGTCGTCGGAGGCACCGCGCGCACGGATCACGCGGCCCTTCGGGGTGTCCTGCACCTCCGGATCGAACGGGTCGCGGTGCCACAGTGCCAGCGGATCGACGGGCTGCACGTCATAATGTCCGTAGAACAGGTAATGCGGCCCGTCGCTGGACCCGAAATGCCCGACGACCATCGCATGACCGGTCGTTACCCGCTTCGCGGCGTCAAAACCCAGATCCGTCAGGTCCGCCACCAGCCAGTCCGCGGCCCGGTCGCAATCGCCCTTGAACGCCGGATCGGTGGAGATCGAGGGGATACGCAGCAGGGCGAGCAGACGGTTCAGCGCGTCGGGCAGGCCTTCGTCGATCCGGTCGAGAATGGCGTCGAGGCTCATGGCATCTCTCCTGTTCGTGATCCGGGATGGGGGTGCGGGCACATTACCAGCGGCGTTCGCCCTGTCCATATCCCGCGTCAGGGATTAAATGCGCGTGACACGCACTTTCGGAGAACAGCCATGCAGTCGACTTTCATCACCCTCACACTGGCCTTGACGCTGGGACTTGGCGCGGCATCGGCGCAGACCCTCACCGGGGCGCAGGCCAAGGACACGCTTTTCCCGCCGGAGGGCATCGTGGTGGAACTCCGCTCGGTTCCGCCGCTCAAATCCGAGGAAATCAAGCTGATCGGCCAGATCGCGGCGGAGCAATCCTACTACGCGGCGGCGGCGGTCGCGCCGTCCGAGGAATTGCTGAAATCGGAAGCGACGTTCCTCGCCGGGAACTACCATTCACTCGAGGCGGCGGAGACGGCAGTGCTGGCCGTCTGCAATGCCAAGCGCAAGGGCGGGGTTCCGTGCCAGATCGCCGTGACAGTGAAGCCGAAGGGCTGGACCCAACGCGGCTTCCAGCTGTC
>JBBSVE010000295.1:0-1738 GCA_038233815.1 Rhodobacterales bacterium | reverse complement strand
CCGATATCGACACTCTGTCCCTGAAGGATCTGAAGCAATTGGAAAAGGACGTGGCCAAAGCCATTGCCTCCCACGGGGACCGCAAGAAGGCCGAGGCCCGTGCCACGCTCGAAGCCTCTGCCAAGAAAATGGGCTATTCGCTCAATGATCTGACCGGCGACGACAAGAAGCGGACCCGCGCACCCGGCGCGGCCAAATACCGCCATCCCGAGAACGAGGCGCTGACCTGGTCGGGCCGTGGCCGGAAACCGCACTGGTTCCAGGATGCCATGGACGCAGGTGCGGCGCCGGATGATCTGCTGATCCGATAGGGCTTCAGGGCAAAGGCAGCGCGAAGGATCTGGCGAAGCGGACGGCGGCCGGGGGCTGCCCTCACCGCGGCGTCCTGGCCATCCGCAGGGCCAGAGTGGACGGCCGGGATCGCTCCAAGTCGGCATATCGAGTCACAGATATCAGCAGATGCCCGTGACAGGCACGCCTGACCGTTTGATCTCGGCGCGGACATGAGCCAGCCACTGCCATCGGTGATGGATCCGGGGAAGGCGCCTGCGGGCCGCCTGAGATAGAAGCGCTGCAGTGCGGGAGGTTTGCATCCCCCATCGGGCACATGCAGACGGACCGTGCCGGATCCTGAAAATGCGCCGCAATCGGATCGGCTGCCCTGAGAATTGTTAACGCGCGGCAAGACGATTTCCGGCACAACAGCTGCATGGCCCATCGATCCCGATCATTCCGCTTGAGAGCATCGACCGCGATCTGGCTGATCGTCGGACTGATCGCTGTGGCCGGTCTCATCAAAGTTCTCGGCATTCCCGCTGATCCCGGCGGGCCCCATGCTGCGTCCTCTGCCCGTGGTGCCAAAACCCCGGAGCCAGAAAGTGCCGACACGACAGCGCAGCCAGTGAGCGCCCGCGGCGTGCTGCATGACGTCGTAGCCTCCAGTCTGCGCCTCCGCGCCGGTCCTTCGGTGGGATCCGCCATCCATGGCATCGCGTTGCGGGGCGATCGCGTGACGGTGCTCGCGCGGCAGGGGGCCTGGCTTGACGTGCGTCTGCAGGACGGTACGCGCGGCTGGATGTACGGCACCCATCTGACCCCGTCCGTCGTGACGCCAAACCCGACTCTGGAACCGATGCTTGCCGCTGTGTCTCCCACCCGGTCTGTATTCATCGATGCCGTCGGGCGGGCCACGGTCACCGACGGCGACACGATCCGCATCGGAGATGTCCGCATCCGCCTGCAAGGCATCGACGCGCCCGAATCCGGTCAGAGCTGTGAGGATGCGCAGGGTCGGCTCTATCCCTGCGGCGGCCGGGCCGCGAATGCCCTCGATGCCCTCGTGGGGCGCAGACCAGTTGCGTGCCGTCGTGACGATACCGATCGCTACGGACGCATGGTGGGCACCTGCGAGATGCTCGAGACCGGGAACAGTCTGAATGCCTTCATGGTGCGGTCCGGCTGGGCGCTGGCATACCGACGATACTCGGCCGCGTATGTCGCAGAGGAGGCGGCAGCAAAGGCAGAGGGGCGGGGCCTCTGGCAGGGGCGGTTCATCGAGCCTTGGGCTTACCGGGCCGGCGCGCGATTGAAACGAAGCAGATCCGACAACGGAGGCGGAGCGCCCCAATCCGCAAAGCGAAGCCGAACCGCAACAACAGTCCCAACCGCGGGATCCTGCACCATCAAGGGCAACATCTCCGGGTCCAGGCGCATCTACCACATGCCGGGCTCCCTCTGG
>JBBSVE010000294.1:0-1740 GCA_038233815.1 Rhodobacterales bacterium | reverse complement strand
CGACCAGGTCGTCGATTTCACCCCGGGCTTCTTCTACGGTGGTCCCTCGGCGGGGGCCAACGCGCGCAACAACCGTCGCCTGATCATGCGCGGCATGCAGGTCAATACTGAACCGCCCCGGGTTTGCCGGAGGCCTCAACTCCTGAGAGGAAGAGGCCATGACAAGCAAGACAACCAACAAGTTTTCACCTGAGGTTCGCGAGCGAGCGGTTCGGATGGTGCTGGATCACGAGAGGGACCACGCCTCGCGCTGGACGGCGGTGGTTTCGATCGCCGAGAAGATCGGCTGCGTGCCGCAGACCCTGCATGAATGGGTCAAGAAGGCAGAGATCGACGCGGGCAAGCGTGCGGGCGTTCCGACGGAGATGGCCGAGACGCTCAAGGCCCTGGAGCGGGAGAACCGAGAGCTTCGCCAGGCCAACGAGATCCTGCGCAAGGCGTCGGCCTATTTTGCCCAGGCGGAGCTCGACCGCCCGTTCAAGCGATGATCGCCTTCATCGACGATCACCGGAAGGCTTACGGGGTCGAGCCGATCTGCAAGGTTCTGCCGATCGCCCCATCCACCTACCATGAACGCCTCGCCCAGCGGCGCGATCCCGCCCGGCTGTCGGCTCGGGCTCGGCGCGATCTGGTCCTGAAGCCCCAGGTCGCTCGTGTGTTCGCCGAGAACTTCGCCGTCTACGGCGTGCGCAAGGTCTGGCGGCAGATGCGGCGGGAGGACTTCACGGTCGCCCGCTGCACCGTCGAGCGGCTGATGCGGGATATGGGCCTTCAGGGGGTGATCCGTGGCAAGCCGGTGCGCACAACGGTCAGCGACAAGGCCGCGCCGTGCCCGCTGGATCATGTCAACCGCCAGTTCCATGCACCCGCGCCGAACCGGCTGTGGCTGTCGGACTTCACCTATGTCGCCACCTGGGCGGGCTTCGTCTACGTGGCCTTCGTCATCGACGCCTAGGCCCGGCGGATCGTCGGCTGGCGCGCCAGCCGCACCGCCCATGCCAGCTTCGTCCTGGACGCCCTGGAGCAGGCCCTGCACCAGCGGCGCCCACAACATCGCGGCGGCCTCGTCCACCACTCCGACCGCGGATCCCAATACGTGTCTATCAAATACACCGAGCGCCTGGCTGAGGCCGGGATCGAACCCTCGGTCGGCAGCGTCGGCGACAGTTACGACAACGCCTTGGCCGAGACCATCAACGGACTCTACAAGGCCGAGGTCATCCATCGACGCGGCCCGTGGAGGTCCTTCGAGGCGGTCGAACTCGCCACCCTCGAATGGGTCGATTGGTTCAACAACCGGCGCCTACTCGAGCCCATCGGCAACATCCCGCCAGCCGAAGCCGAGACCGCCTACTATGCCGCCCTCGAAACATCAGCTATGGCGGCATGACTTAAACCAAATGGCCTCCGGCAAACCCGGGGCGGTTCAGCCCAGCCTTTACCTCATATGGATTGCGGAGCGGCACGATCTCCAGATCACCCCCGGCTGGCGCGGTGACATATGCATTCGCGCCGCCCTCACCAGCACCAACGCGCAGGAGCGACTTTGCAACCCGTGCATACACCTCTCTTACCGGAGCCCGTGACGTCGATCGTTCCCAGGCCACCGTTGCAGCCGCCAGGCCTTCTTCCTCAAGGTAGGTGGTGAAGGCATCCGGCTGCATCTCGTGTCTGAAGCTGCCCGTGCGCAGGGAGACAAGGTGCGTGCCCGGCGTCGTGAACTTCGCGGTGGCGGCGCCT
>JBBSVE010000293.1:0-1780 GCA_038233815.1 Rhodobacterales bacterium | reverse complement strand
TCGAATGCCATCGCCTGACCAGTATTGAACCATTGAAGTGACATCTACTCCAGTGCACAGCCAAAACCTAAGGCATTGTTCCCAACCTTCATTCCGACATTGTCAACAATTTCTAGTTTGCAGAAAGAAAACGCGTTTACGCAATGGTTTATACCAAATCCCCGAGAGCGTGACTCGCTAGGGATTTCCAGGTTGGCGGCGCTCTGATTCAACATGGCGAACAGGGGAGCTTCGCCATGCCCATCGCACTGCGGGTTGACTTTGACGCGGCTGGGCTGCGCGCGGCGGCTCGCCGAACCAAGGATGCGGCCCAGGCCCGCCGTCTACTGGCTTTGGCAGCCGTTTACGATGGGGCGTCGCGCACGGACGCCGCCCGGATCGGCGGGGTGACGGTGCAGATCGTCCGGGACTGGGCCGTTCGGTTCAACGCCGAGGGTCCGGCTGGACTGGTTGACCGCAAGGCACCGGGCCAGGCGTCACGGCTGAACAAAACCCATCGTGCGGCCCTGGCGGAGGTGCTCGAGAGCGGCCCGATACCCGCGATCCACGGCGTCGTGCGGTGGCGGCTGGTCGATCTCTGCCAGTGGCTGTGGGAGGAGCACCGGGTCACGGCCGCCAAGCAGACGATGAGCCGCGAGGTGAGGGCGCTCGGCTACCGCAAGCTCTCGGCGCGTCCGCGCCATCATGCGCAGGCCGAAGGCGCGATCGAGCTTTTTAAAAAAGCTTCGTCAGCCGCCTGGACGAAGTCGCGCGTGAGAAGAGCGTAGCGGCCGGCGACATAGAGGTCTGGTTCGCTGATGAGGCCAGGATAGGACAGAAGAACAAGATCACCCGGCGCTGGGCCCGGCGCGGCACCAGGCCCACGGCGCCGCAGGATCAGCGCACGGCGTCGACCTACATCTTCGGCGCCATCTGCCCCAAGGAGGGCAAGGCGGCGGGCCTTGTCCTGCCCCACTGCAACACCGCAGCCATGAGCCTGCACCTTGCCGAGATCGCCACCGCGGTGGCGCCGGGCGCGCATGCCGTGCTGCTGCTCGACCAAGCCGGATGGCACCTGTCGGATAGGCTCGAGGTGCCGCCGAACATCACCCTCATCCCGCTGCCGCCCAAATGCCCGGAGCTCAACCCGGTCGAGAACACTTGGCAGTTCATGCGGAACAACTGGCTCTCGAACCGCGTCTTCCGCTGCTACGACGATGTCGTCGACCATTGTTGCCGAGCCTGGAACCGCCTCGTCGAGCAGCCCTGGACCATTATGTCCATCGGACTGCGCGATTGGGCACATCGGTTCTAATCAGCGGGATTTGGTATAAGACCCCCGCCGCAGCTTCGGAATGCGCAGCTCCACCGTCCCGGCCCGGGTATGCCAGTCCCGCTCCCGATAGCCGTTCCGCTGGTTCACCCGCTCTGCGCTGCGCTCGCCATGGCCCGCGCCGCAGGCTCCCTCAGCATCCAGCTGCATCAGCCGATGGGCGGCAAAGCCGATCATCTCCCGCAGGAAAGCAGCATCAGAGCCCTTCTCCAAAAGCTCCCGAAGGGTAATCCTCTCGTCGGTCATCGTGGCGTCCTGGGGTCAGAGTTGCGTGTCGCAACACAACCCTACCGAGGACTACCGCGATGGCCGCCACCATTACGGGGACGGCCTCCTACACCACGTCCGGGGAGTACGTCATGCGAAGCTGATGAGTGCCTGTGAGTGAAAGTCTCATCCGGCTAAAGCCATAGCGGGCAGGCCGGGACCGAGTCTTGCGGGCGTCGCGGTAACGCGGGGTCTGAAGTG
>JBBSVE010000292.1:0-1782 GCA_038233815.1 Rhodobacterales bacterium | reverse complement strand
GCCAAACTGCCGAGATCCAGATCCGCGTCGCCCTCATCAACCGCTTCAACGCCCTCGGCACTGCCGAGATCGTCCGTGTGGCATGACGCCAGGGGGAAAGGGGGTTGTCATACCCCAAGCGTGACTTACGCAACAACGCCGATCTGCTGCGACCGTGAGCTGACCTTGCATCCTCTCATGGTTTGCAGGCAAACCCTTGCCCGGTAATAGATCGTACCCCGGAAACGGTTAAAGCGGGACAAACCCGATGCGCTGGCGGTGCCAGAGGCATCGAACGTTTAAGCTGATCGCGTTATCCTGCACAGGCCTTCGGCCTGCTAAGGTCCATCAGGGTGTTCGCTCAGGCCGCTTCTTTCAGGTCCATCTGCTCCTTGTATGCCTGGTTTGGGGGTCTCAGGCCAGGCGCCGAGTGGGGGCGCTGGCGGTTATAGAAGTCGTTCCAGCCATCCACGACCCGACCGGCCTCAAAGCCATCCGCAATGTCCTGAGGGTAGACGACTTCATAGTCCATCGACCGCCAGAGCCGTTCGGTGGAGATGTTGTCCATGCAGCGTCCCCGGCCGTCCATGCTGATCCGCACTCCGGCCTCGGTCAGCGTCGTGATCCAGGCGGACCCGGTGAACTGGCGGCCCTGGTCGGTGTTCATGATCTCGGTCGGACCGTGACGGGCAAGGGCCTCTTGCAGCGCTTCGATGCAGACGTCCGCGTGCATCGTGTTGGACAGCCTCCACGACAGCACTGTGCGGGTCGTCCAGTCCATGATCGCCACGAGATAGAGATAGCCCCGGCTGACCGGAATGAACGTGATGTCGGCGCACCCGCTGCCCGGCAGGGTCATGCGGAGTATGATCCCGAGAGGGGGGACGTGGTTCGGGCGGTCGATGGTCATGGTCCGCGGCAGATAGGGATGGATTGGATGCGCCAGGTGGGGCTGGCTGGTCTTCGGCCTGCGATCAACCGCTTCAAGCCCCATCCATCGCATCAGCCGCCGGACCCCCTCTCGTGGTTTGCCTGCAAACCACTGCCGGGCAATGGGTGCCGCCCGACAGACAGCCCGTCGCACTTCGACAGGGCGACGATTTGCCGACGGCCAAAGAACGGTAGGCCGTGAACAGCCGGTCGATTGCCTTCATCAGGGCCAAGCGCGTCATCGCGGACCGGCTCGGGCCGATAATACAGCGACGACCGGCTGATCTTCAGAATACGGCATTGCGCGCTAAGGCTCAGGTTCGGATGGTCGGACCGGATGATCGTCTTGCGATGGCCGGGGCTCATGTCTTGAGCCCTTTGGCTGAAAAATCGTTCTGGACCGCCAACCTCCCGATCTTGGCGTGCAGATCCTTCAGCCCGGCCTCGCGGTCCATCGCGCCACCGCCTTTTCGGCGACCATCTCCGAGAGGCCCCCCATCGCCGGCTTCTTCCCCGCGCGAACCTGCGTCGGAAGCAATCCGTGCCGCGCTGCAATCTCCTGCACCGTCCGGTCGCCACGCAGCGCCTCCAGCGCCACCTGTGCCTTGCAACGATCCGTGAACTTCCGCCGCTTCCGCGCCATCGTGACATCCCTTCGTCCTTGGGATATACATTGGCCATGTTGACAAACGGGATTCACCGGGCGCGCTGAATGTGATTCACGCTGGTATCTGCAATGGAGACCCGCTTGGCACGAGACCGTGTGTCGGACGACGAAGGGGCGTTTCATGAACGCTTCATCATGGCCGCCCGCGCCCCGAACGGACGCAACCCCGCGAACCATTGCCTTGGTCTGGATGGGATTTTCTGGAT
>JBBSVE010000291.1:0-1790 GCA_038233815.1 Rhodobacterales bacterium | reverse complement strand
GTGGCGCGACGCTACATGTCGCTTGAAACTCTCGCACGCGTAACCGACAATCCAACCGTCAGGCTGCCCGCTGTGGCCTCCTGATCAGTCTCGGACCTCTCCAAGGGTCGCGCTTCTTACACCAAGCATTGGGACACGATCCGACCATATCTCGGCAGGGCTGACATTCCGCGAAGCCGCCACCCGCCTCAAGGTCGGGAAGACCGCGCTCTACAAGGCGCTCGAAGGCGCCGGCGCAAAACCGATAGTCTGACGTTCCATCTTCATTCGCCTCTGGCATACGTAAATGTCACTTTCGTGCTGTGACCTCAAAATATCCCGTTTACATTCCCGACTGTTTCAGTAAGATTTTTGAAGACCGTGGGTGGCGAGGCCCCCGCACCATGCCTGAGGGGGCCGATCATGCGCGCGAAACACTGGCTTTTGATGACGGTTGCTTTGGCACCGTCCGCCGCCTTTGCCGATAACCGGCAGGGGGTGATCGACACCTATGCGGACATCGCGTCAGCTACCTATTCGGACGCACGGGATCAGGCGCAGGTGCTCAAGACCCGGGTCGATGCGCTGATCGCCGATCCGTCCGAGGCGACGCTAACGGCCGCGCGGGAGGCGTGGCGGGCGGCGCGCGATCCCTACATGCAGACCGAGGCTTACCGGTTCGGCAATCCGATGGTCGACGACTGGGAGGGGCGCGTGAACGCCTGGCCGCTCGACGAGGGGCTGATCGACTACGTCGCTCCCGGCTATTTCGGATCGGGCGAGAATGGGGAGGCGACGCTCAACGTGATCGCCACGCCGACGTTCGAGATTTCCGGAAAGCCCGTCGATGCAACGGTGATCACCGCCGCTCTGTTGCAGGATACGCTACAGGAGGCGGGCGAGAACGAGGCCAATGTCGCCACTGGCTATCACGCCATCGAATTCCTGCTCTGGGGGCAGGACCTGATCTCCGACGGGCCGGGGGCGGGGCAGCGGCCCTTCACAGACTATCTGCAGGGCGCGGGCTGCACGCATGGCAACTGCGACCGGCGGGCGCAGTATCTTACGGTGGCGACGGATCTCCTGGTCTCCGATCTGGACTGGATGGCCGACCAATGGGCTACGGGCGGCGCGGCCCGGCTTGCGGTGGCGGAGGATCCGAAGGCCGCCTATGCGCGCATCCTGACCGGTCTGGGCAGTCTTTCCTATGGCGAGATGGCAGGCCAGCGGGTGAAGCTCGGCCTCATGCTGCACGATCCCGAGGAGGAGCACGACTGCTTTTCCGACAATACGCCCGAGAGCCATTACCACGACGTTCTGGGCATGCAGAATGTCTGGCTGGGGCGCTACGTGCGGTCTGACGGGACCGCGATGACGGGGCCTTCGATCCGCGATGCCGTGGCCGAAAAGGACCCGGCGCTGGCCGAAACGCTGACCGGCCAGTTCGCCGCGACGCTGGCGGGTGCCGACGCGCTGCGGGAGGCCAAGGCGGACGGCATGTCCTACGACATGATGCTTCAGGTCGGAAACGACCGGGGGGCTGCGATGATCACGAAGCTCGTCGACGGGCTGGTGGCGCAGTCGCGGTCAATCGAGCGGGCCTCGACCGCGCTCGGCCTTGGCGGGTCGATGCTGCAGGCGGACGACACGCTCGACGGGACGGCGGATGGCGCGGGGGCGGGCGCGGTCTTCAAGTGACACGGGCGGGGACGTCGGCACTCAGCGGCGTCCTGCTGACCGCGCTGACCGTCGCGCTGAGCGCAATGGCGGGGGCGGGGGCGGGGGCGGGGGGCGGGGGCCCCGCCCCGGGG
>JBBSVE010000290.1:0-1791 GCA_038233815.1 Rhodobacterales bacterium | reverse complement strand
CCAACCACGGTGCCCGGCACCGTCCACACCGCAGACGGCCGTTTGATTCACAGACACATCGAGTCCCACAAAATGCTTCATCTTCTCCTCCATGCCGATGAAAGCGGTCGCGTCGTACGAGCGCTGTCCCTCCGATTACGCCTTGTGGTTGACAGGCGCTGCGCCCGTAAAGACGGTTCAGAATAGCCGTGATCCGGCGGTATCCACAGGGTGGCCGGGCTGCCACGAGCGCGGTGATCAGCGCGTGCCTCACGCTTTGTGATAGCGCCGATGCGGCGTCGCGCGTCATGCCAGACGGGCGTGCAGGGTTGATCGGGAGACGCCAAGGGTCTCGGCCACGACGCTCACCCCGACCCGTCCGGTCGCTGCGATTGCACATGCCAGGTCAGTTTTTTCGAGCGTGATCTGACGAGGTCCGGCGGCTTGCGCCGCCTCACCGGGGCCACGGTCCGCCTCACCCTTCCGGATCCCGACCTCGAGGGTTTTGCGCCGAGGACGCCGCTCCCGTTCGCGGATGCGGTCCCTGTGGCGGCGGCGGGGCGGCCGCGCGGGCGACCCCGGATACGGTCCTCCATCTGCCGCACGGCGCGCTTGCTCGTGACGTCATTGCCCCCGGATATGGCCACGGCGCATCCCCCCAAGCATCGGACGCCGCCACCGAAACAGACGATTTGGCGCGACACCATTCCGGCGCGCCGCGATCGAGATGCCGGCGGTGTCGTCCAGCGTCTCCTCGACCACCCGAAGCTTCCCGGACGACGACCAGCCGCGCCTGCGGCTGCCATCGAGGATGATCTCATCAGACACAAGTACGTGCTCAGGGGTGTTCGTGAATGTCCACGGATATGCCCGAGTGTCCGGTCGAATGGGGGGGGCGAGTTCAGTCCCCGTCGCGGCACAATTGCATTTCCGCACACGCCCGCTTATCTGAACCAGATTGTCCGCGATCGGAAGGCTGGCCCCCAAGATGAACTGGATCTCCAACTACGTGCGCCCGACGATCAACTCGCTGTTTTCGCGACGCGAGGTGCCGGAGAACCTTTGGACCAAGTGCCCCGAGTGCGGTACGATGCTGTTTCACCGCGAGCTGAAGGACAACCTCAACGTCTGCACGTCGTGCGAGCATCACATGGCCTTCAGCCCGCGCGACCGGTTCGCGGCTCTGTTCGACGGCGGGGTATTCATCGAGGCGCAGGTGCCCGAGCCGGTGGCCGATCCGCTCGGCTTTCGCGACCAGAAGAAGTATCCCGACCGGCTGCGGGCCGCGCAGAAGGCGACGGGCGAGAAGGAGGCGATGCTGGTGGCGTCCGGCGAAATCGGGCGCACGCCGATCGTTGCCGTGGCGCAGGATTTCGCCTTCATGGCCGGCTCGATGAGCATGTATGTCGGCAACGCGATCATCGCCGCCGCCGAGCTTGCGGTGGAAACGCAATGCCCGCTTGTGCTCTTTTCGGCGGCAGGCGGCGCACGGATGCAGGAGGGGATCCTCGGGCTGATGCAGATGCCCCGGACCACCGTCGCCGTCGACATGGTGAAGGAGGCGGGGCTGCCCTACGTCGTCGTGCTGACCCACCCCACGACCGGCGGCGTCACCGCGTCCTACGCGATGCTGGGTGATGTGCAGATCGCCGAGCCGAACGCGCTGATCGGCTTCGCGGGCGCGCGGGTGATCGAGCAGACGATCCGCGAGAAGCTGCCGGAGGGCTTCCAGCGCGCCGAATATCTGCTCGACCACGGGATGCTCGACCGCGTGACGCACCGGCGTGACCTGAAGCAGGAGCTGGTGACCGT
>JBBSVE010000289.1:0-1846 GCA_038233815.1 Rhodobacterales bacterium | reverse complement strand
CTACGCCGTCGCGGCCGCACTCATGATCTTCAAGCTCATGGGGCAGGGCTGGATGACGGTCGTGCTCATGCTCAGGACCGACGCGGGCCTGCTCAACCCCGAGGACCTGCGGCCCTCGCCGGCCAACCGTAATCCCCGGCCCGAGCAGCTCGACCTCAACCCCGCCGTCGAGCGGTCACGTCGGATGCAGCGCAACGACTTGGAGAACATCCCGGCCTTCCTGGCAGGCGGCCTCCTGTTCGTGGCTGTCGAGCCGCCGTTCTGGCTGGCGGTGCTGCTGTTCACCCTCTTCGTTCTGGCCCGCCTAGCCCACACCGTCGCCTACGCCACCGCGCAAAACCATGAAGTGCGAGCCACCTTCTTCTCGCTCGGCTCGATCGTGGTTGTGGTCCTGGCCCTATGGGTACTGGCCGTGGCGCTGTTTTGAGGGGGTACGCGCGGGACGTGCCGCCTGGGGCTGAGGGGGCCTTGTTGATGCGGGGCATCATGCCGGTAGAGAGGGAAGAGTGAGGGAGCGATTTTCATGCTGGGTATCGTCAGCTCCTTCGCGCGACCGCGCCGCCTGCGGCGACGCCATCTGGACCAAGACTGTCATGACGATCTGGGTAAGCGATGGGGTGGACGCCCCCGGCGGCATCGAATGTGCCAAGGTAGCGGTTGTTGAAACACTGCTACGAGGAGAGCGTCCATGGAAGAAGTTAGCATCATCGGCCTGGATTTGGCCAAGAACGTATTTCAGGCGCATGGCGCCGGAGCCGACGGCTCGGTTGTATTCCGGCGCAAATTGTCGCGCGCGCAGCTGCTGAAGTTTAGGGGTGAGCAGCCGGCTTGCGTGGTGGCGATGGAGGCTTGCGCCAGCGCGCACCACTGGGGTCGGGCGATCGGTGACCTTGGCCACGAGGTCCGGCTGATCCCCCCGGCCTATGTGAAACCGTTCGTGAAACGGCAGAAAAACGACATGGCCGATGCGGAGGCGATCGCGGAGGCCGCGTCGCGTCCGACCATGTATTACCCGGCAGGCGATGCTTGCATCGCCGAGAGGGCGGTTCGTGGCCGTGAAGAGTGCGGAGCAACAAGCGGCGGCGATGACGTATCGCATCCGCGATCTACTGGTCCGGCAGCGCACCCAGACGATCAACGCTCTGCGCGCTCATCTGGCCGAGCAAGGAATAGTCGCACCCGTCGGTCCAGCCCATGTCGGGCGTTCAGCTGCTGTCGTCGGCGGGGATGACACGGCACTGCCTGCGGCGGTGCGAAATCTGGCGCGCCTTCTCTTGGCCCAGGTCACGGATTTGAGCGAGAAGATCGCGGGTCTGGATATCGAACTGCGCCGGCGCGCGAGCGCCGACGACACGGTGCGGCGGCTGACAACGATTCCGGGAGTCGGTCCGATCACTGCCGCCGCGATCACCACCTTCGCGCCACCCATGGAGACTTTCTCGAAGGGGCGGGACTTCGCGGCGTCGGGCCGAAGGCACGCCTTCGGCGTGACGGTCGGGCTCACGCCAAGACAGCATTCAAGCGGCGGCAAGGAGCGGCTCGGGCGAACCTCGAAGATGGGACAGCGCGACATTCGAAGGTTGCTGATCGTCGGTGCCGTTGCAGTAGTTCGGTGGGCTGCACGTAAAGGTGCCCTAGAGGGTTCGTGGCTCGCGCGGATGCTGGCGCGCAAACCAAAGATGCTGGTTGCAGTCGCTTTGGCCAACAGAGGTGGTTCCGGAAATCTGAACAGCCGGGATAAGTGGATTTTCCGCGCAACAGCAGCATGATGCTGCGAGCGAGGAGAAGACCATGGCAAGACGACCGCGCCGGAACCACAGCCCGGCTTTCAAGGCGAGAGTGGCGG
>JBBSVE010000288.1:0-1862 GCA_038233815.1 Rhodobacterales bacterium | reverse complement strand
CGCGTCTCGGCAGCGTGCAGCACTCGCCGGTCGGTCCGTCCGGCAGACTTGCGGCAAAGGCGGCGAGCGGCTCGAGCGCGCCCGGCACAAGTGAGTAGCAGATGCGGGGCGGGTCGATGTCCCCCGCTATGACGCCCGCCGCCTTCAGGATGCGCAAGTGCTCGGACACGGTGGATTGAGCGAGACCGACGGACTCCACGATCTCTCCGCCGATGCAGCCGGGGCTGTCCGCGATCAGCCTCAGAATGCGCAGGCGCGCGGGGTGGGCTACAGCACGCGCGAGGTTTGCAAGGGCACTATCCGGATCGTGGTGGATCATGGCGCTGCCTGTATCGTTTATCGTCGTTTAACGATATGACAGGCAATGTGCAACGTCTTCATCGATGGCTCGCGTTTATGGCATGAGCTGAGCGGCTGGGACCGGAGCTAAATGGCAAATGAGGGGCAGATCGATCGGAGTCCCGCAAGTTGCATCTCCGCTCGCGAGCGGGCCCGTCCCCGCATATGACAGGCGCATTGGTGCGCAGGCTGGACGCTCCGACCCTCCCGGACACGATCCGCACCTGCGGATCCTCATCTGCAGGTGCGTGCGCTCCGTCAGTGATCAGAAGAACGCCTGCAAACCCGTGATCGCGCGCCCCAGGATCAGGGCATGGACGTCGTGCGTCCCCTCATAGGTGTTCACCGTCTCGAGGTTCACCATATGGCGCATGACGTGGTAATCCTGCTGGATTCCGTTGCCGCCATGCATGTCACGGGCGATGCGTGCCATCTCCAGCGCCTTGCCGCAGTTGTTGCGCTTCACCAGCGAAATCATCTCGGGGGCGGCATTGGCCTCGTCCAGCAGCCGCCCGACGCGCAGGCTGCCCTGCAGGCCAAGCGCGATGTCCGTCGCCATATTCGCCAGCTTTAGCTGAAACAACTGTGTCTGCGCCAGCGGCCGGTCGAATTGCCTGCGGTCCAGACCATACTGCCGGGCCGCGTGCATGCAGGCCTCCGCCGCCCCCATCACACCCCACGAGATGCCATAGCGCGCGCGGTTGAGGCAGCCGAACGGGCCTTTGAGCCCCTGCACGTTGGGCAGCAGCGCATCCTCGCCGACCGCCACATCCTTCATCACGATCTCACCGGTGATCGAGGCGCGCAGGCTCATCTTGCCACCGATCTTCGGCGCGCTCAGGCCGGCCATGCCCTTTTCCAGCACGAAGCCGCGGATCTTGCCGTCATGCGCCTCGGACTTCGCCCAGACCACGAACACATCCGCGATGGGCGAATTGGAGATCCACATCTTTGATCCGTTCAGCACAAAGCCGTCGGCGGTTTTCTTCGCGGTGGTCTTCATGCCCGCCGGGTCCGAGCCTGCATCCGGTTCCGTTAGGCCGAAGCATCCGATAAATTCGCCGGAGGCGAGTTTCGGCAGGAACTTCCGGCGCTGCTCCTCTGACCCGTAGGCATAAATCGGATACATCACGAGCGACGACTGGACCGACATCATCGAGCGGTAGCCCGAATCGACCCGCTCGACCTCGCGCGCGATCAGGCCGTAGGAGACATAGGACGCGCCGATGCCGCCGTATTCCTCCGGGATCGTGACGCCGAGCAGGCCCATCTCACCCATCTCGCGGAAGATGTCGGGGTCGGTGCTTTCCTCGGCAAAAGCCTTCACGACGCGCGGTTGCAATTTTTCGCGGGCATAGGAGGCGGCGGCGTCACGCAGCATCCGCTCCTCCTCCGAGAGCTGGTCCTCGAGCCGGAACGGATCCTGCCAGTCGAAGCGGCCCAGATCGGGGGCGTCCTTGGGTTTCACCGCAGGCTTGATGTTTGCGCGCTCGTTCATGGCATCCTCCGCTGTTGCCATGGAT
>JBBSVE010000287.1:0-1862 GCA_038233815.1 Rhodobacterales bacterium | reverse complement strand
GTCGCGCAGGCTGCCGCCGACGCGGGTGTGCGGGCCTTCGTGTTCGCGTCAAGCTGCAGCATTTACGGCATCGCCGACGGCCCGCCGCGGCGAGAGACGGACCCGACCGCACCGCTGACCGCCTACGCGAAGTCCAAGGTGGCGAGCGAGGAGACGCTGGCCGCGCTCGACGGCGGTATGGTGCGCACCGCGCTGCGCTTTGCCACCGCCTGCGGCTTCTCGCCCCGGCTTCGGCTCGACCTCGTTCTCAACGATTTCGTGGCGGCGGCGCTGTCCGAAGGGCGCATTACGGTGCTGAGCGACGGGACGCCGTGGCGCCCGCTCATCGACGTGGCGGACATGGCGCGGGCCATCGACTGGGCGATCCATCGGGACGCGGCCAATGGCGGGCGGATGCTTGTCGTGAATGCGGGCGACGACGGTGCGAACCGGCAAGTGCGCGATCTGGCGGAAGCGGTCGCCGCCGCCTTACCGGGCACCGACGTGACGATCAACACCGACGCGCCGGTCGACAGCCGCTCCTACCGGGTGGATTTCGGGCTGTTCAGGGAATTGGCACCGGATCATCTGCCGCGAAAGTCGCTCGGAGACAGCATCGACGGTCTGGTGACGGGTCTACGCGGGATGGGCTTTGCCGATGCCGACTGGCGCGCGGGCGATCTCATCCGCCTGCGCACGCTGGAGCGGCATCTCACGGCAGGCCGGCTGACCGACGATCTGCGGTGGGAGCGCGGGACATGAGCGCGCGCATGCCCCGCGTCGCGATCTTCGCAGGCGGTCTCGGCACGCGGCTGAGCGAGGAGACCGCCGTGCGCCCCAAGCCCATGGTGGAGGTCGGCGGCCGCCCGATCCTGTGGCATATCATGAAGATCTACGCGCACTACGGGCTCACCGACTTTGTGGTGATCGGCGGCTACAAGGTCGAGGTCATCAAGGACTATTTCCTGAACTACCGGCAGCGCAATTCCGACTTCACCATCGACCTTGCGAACGGCAACCTTGAGCTGCACTCCGGCCGCTGCGCGGGGGAGGAGTGGCGCGTGACGGTGCTCGATACCGGCGCCGACACGATGACCGGCGGCCGTCTGGCGCGCGCCCGCGATGTGATGGGGGACGAGACCTTCTGCCTCACCTACGGCGACGGGGTCAGCGACGTGCCGGTGGATGCGCTGCTGAAGGCGCACCGGGACTGGGGCGGATGGTGCACGATGACGGCGGTGGTGCAGCCCGGTCGCTACGGTGCGCTCCATTTCGACGATGACGGCGTCAATGTCGTGGGGTTCCGCGAAAAGGGTCGCGGCGACGGCGGGCTCATCAACGGCGGTTTCTTCGTCTGCGAACCAGAGGTGTTCGACCTGATCGACGACGACACGACGGTGTGGGAAGAGGGGCCGATGGAACGGATGATCCGGGCCGGAAAGCTCCGCAGCTTCCACCATCAGGGCTATTGGCAGAGCATGGATTCGCTCCGCGACAAGCAGGTGCTGGAAGAGGCGTGGGCCCGGGGCGACGCGCCCTGGAAGGTGTGGGCATGATCCTTGTCGACACCGCACTGGCCCGCCGGGTTGAGGAGGGGCGGCCGGTCCGCGTGGGCCTCATCGGCGCGGGCTTTCAGGGCAGCGGTATCGCGCTCCAGATCCTGACCGCCGTGCCGGGGCTGCGTCTAACCGCCATCGCCAATCGCACAGTCCCGAAAGCCGTCGCCTGCTTCGCGCAGACCGACATCGCCGCCCATGTCGCCACCTCCGACCGCGAACTGGCGGAGGCGCTTGCCGCCGGGGTCCCGGTCGTCACGGAAGATGCGGAGGGCCTCGCGCGGGCAGAGGGGATCGACGTGATCGTGGAGGTCACGGGAACGGTGG
>JBBSVE010000286.1:0-1899 GCA_038233815.1 Rhodobacterales bacterium | reverse complement strand
GACCGCGTTCCGTCACCACCACGATATCCACCCCTCGGACGCGCAGCACAACCGTGGTACCGAACGTGAAAAATTGACCGCCGATCATAGGGCCGCTTCCGACCAGCGCGCCGTCGGATATGTGCCGGATTTCCCCCGTCAGATCAAGCGGCCCACCGCCGAAGGCCGGATCATTCCTTCCGCCGAGGCGCACCGTCACGACGTCGCCCACGACATGACCCGCAAGTTCCGCTGCCGCCACCGGGTCGATCATCGGGCCGAAGCAGGCATCCTCCAGCCCCACCTCCAACATTGCCGCCAGAAGGTTCGTCCCGTCGCCATAGGCTCCCGAACCGGGGTTGTCAGCATAATCGGCGATCACCAGCGGACCGTCGGGTGCATCGAAAACCTTCGCAATTTCGCAGGCGGTCGCGACGCTCAGAAAATCGTTGGCGAGGGTGTCACGTGCATTCCAGATGCCCGTCGCAAGGTCCTCTGCTATCCGGTTCGCGCGGGCCTCGCTGCCCGCAACAGCCGCGTCATAGGTCACGAGGACAGATGGTCCCATGTCGCGGATGTCGGCATCGCTGAAGCCTGCGTTGATCGAAACGGCGAGCATCCCAGATTCATCCTCGTGCGCGAGCGCGCGGGCAAAGAGCGGCACCAGAGGCCCCGCATCGGTGCGCCCGCCGTTAGGATCGTCGAGCATCGGGCAGGCCGCGCGCAGCGTCCGGGGCCGGGTCCGCCCTGCCATCGCGCCCTCGAGGATCCGGGCCGCCTGAACGCCACGCTCGCGAAGATCGACGTGCGGGTAGGTCTTGTAGGAAACGACGATATCGGCAAGCTCGGCCATCTGCATCGTGGCGTTGGCATGGAGGTCGAGCGTCATCGCGATCGGCAGGTCCGCGCCGACAATGGCACGGATGCGGCGCAGCAATTCCCCCTCGCCGTCCTCGAAACCCTCTGCCACCATCGCGCCATGAAGGGCGAGTAATATCCCGTCGAAGCGATGTGCCTGCGCTGCTGCGCAGATCCGGTCCGCGACATGCTCAAAGGCCGCGCGCGAGACGATAGAGCCGGGCTGCGCATGGGCCGAGATCGCATGGGTCATCCGCCAGGCTTCCGCCCGCGCGACCTCTGCAAAGCCCGCGGGACCGGTATTGCCCGTGCCCCGCGACGCGAGCGCCGCGTCGCCCTCGATCAGCACGTCCACCTCGAACTCGCGCAGGCCGGTCAGACCCTTCTTGAAGGTGTTGCTTTCATGGATGAACTCGGCGGTCAGGACGCGGTGCGTCATGGGGTGGCTCCTTCGATCGGATGGAAGCAGGCGGTGGGGTGGGCGCCGTCCGACAGGCGGGGCACCTTGGCGCGGCAATCCCCGCGGGCGCGCGGGCAGCGGCTGGCGAAGGCGCAGCCCTTTGGCGGGTCGAACGCGCTCGGGATCTCACCGGTGAGGGAGGAGAGTTCGCGCCGCCGGGTCGGATCGGGGGCGAAAGTGCTTTCCATGAGGGTTGCGGTGTAGGGGTGGCGGGGGGCGGCGTGGGGGTCGGGCAGCACCTCCACCACCGCGCCGAAATACATCACCACGATGCGGTGAGAGACGTAGCGCACCAGCCCCAGATCGTGGCTGATGAACAGATAGGTGAGGCCGAGGTCCGCCTGCAATTCCTGCAGCAGCACCACGATCTGCGCCTGGATCGACGCGTCGAGCGAGGCGGTGGGCTCGTCCAGCACCACGAGGTCGGGGTTCAACGCCAAGGCCCGCGCGATCCCCACGCGCTGGCGCTGGCCGCCCGAAAGCCGGTGCGGTTGGCTGTCGCCGAGCGCCGACGAAAGCCCGGTCCGCGCCAGCAGGTCGTCGATCCGCCCCGGCTCGGGCGTCAGGCCCTGCACCACGAACGCCTCCGCTACCGCGTCCCG
>JBBSVE010000285.1:0-1960 GCA_038233815.1 Rhodobacterales bacterium | reverse complement strand
TCTGGTCATTCTTGATCGCGATGTTGGCGCTGGTCCTATCGCAGTTGCCGCCGGTCGCGTCGTGGTTCCGCGGACCCAAGCTCGAGATTGACAGCTTCGACTTCATTCATCTAAACCATAAGGTCGGAAATCCATTCATACAGTTATATGTTCGTCTCTCTAACAACGGGCACCGCTCGGCGCGCGTAAGGCGTATCTCGCTCGAAGTCACCTACCCAAACAACGCTCAAGTGACGCTTGTCGGCCGCGGCTTCCCTGCGTGCCAATATGAGCTGCAACACCTGCCTTCAAGCATTTAGACTGCAAAGGTAGGATGAAACTCATGGCAAATCTGATGAAAGCTGTACCGAATTCCGAAAGTAAGTCCTCCGTGCCGCCTGCGGATCCCGAAGTGGTTGCTGTCGCGCGGCGTCGGCAAATATCGCGAAGCGACAAGCGCCGCATCTTGGCTGCTGCCGACCGGTGCAGCAAGCCGGGCGAGATCGGCGCGCTGTTACGACGCGAAGGCATCTATTCTTCCCAGCTGTCGGCTTGGCGCACGCAACTGGCTGCCGGCGGGTTGGGCGGCCCTGATACCCGCAAGCGTGGCCGCAAGGCCGACCCGGCGATTGCGGAGGCGCACCGCATGGCCAAGCTCACGCGGGAGAATGATCGTCTGCGTCGGGAGCTGACGCAGGCGCGGATGATCATCGATGTCCAAAAAAAAGTATCCGCCTTACTGGCCCTACAGACGGCGGACGACTCGGACGGGAAGTCGTGATGGACGGCGTGCATGTTCTGGCGTCTGGGGTTGGCGTTGCGCGTGCGTGCCGGGTGATGAGCGTTGATCGCTCGGCGGTGTATCGGGAGCGCTGCGCTGCGCGTCACCTGGTTGCGCCGTTGCCGCCGGCAGCCGCGCGACCGCGGCCGCCGCTGGCCTTCAGCGACGCCGAGCAGCGGCGTGTCCTCGATACGCTCAACAGCGAGCGCTTTGCCGATTGCTCGCCACGGCAAACCTATGCGACCTTGCTCGATGAGGGCGTCTACGTGGGCTCGGTACGCACCATGTATCGGCTGCTCGCTGGCTGCGAGGCGGTGCGTGAGCGCCGCAATCAGTTGACCCATCCCACCTACGCGAAGCCCGAGCTGCTGGCGGTTCAGCCCAACGAAGTGTGGTCCTGGGATATCACGAAGTTGCGCGGGCCGGCGAAGTGGACGTGCTTCCATCTCTACGTGATCCTGGACATCTACAGCCGCTACGTCGTGGGCTGGATGATCGCCCATCGGGAAACCGCTGAGCTCGCCGAGACACTGATTGCCGATACCGTCGCCAAACAGGACATCGCACCGGGCTCTCTCACCCTGCACGCCGATCGCGGCACCAGCATGCGCTCCAAGTCGGTGGCCGCTTTGCTGGTCGATCTGGAGGTCGCCAAGACCCACAGTCGGCCGCACGTCTCCGATGACAACCCGTATTCCGAGGCGCAATTCAAAACCCTCAAATACCGCCCGGACTTCCCGGATCGCTTCGGTTCCATCGAGGATGCGCGCGCCTATTGCCATGCCTTCTTTACCTGGTACAACACGACTCATCGGCATTCCGGAATCGGCTTGATGACCCCCCAGACCGTCCATTATGGCCGTGCCGCCGAACTCACCAGAACACGCGCGATCACCCTCGATTCGGCATTCCTGGCGAACCCTAAGCGCTTCAAAGGCGTCGCCCCGCAACCGCCGCAGGTGCCGGTCGCTGCGTGGATCAACCCACCCAAAACGAAGGGAGTCGCCTGCGACGGCATAGCAACGCTTGCTCACTAAATTCATACACCCAGGTGTCGCAAACTCATTGACACGCTCCGGGGGGCGCGGCGGGCACCGACTGCGCGCGGGCGCAAGTGTCGACCTTGCGCGAGCGCCTGCTCAAGCTCGGGGTATGGGTGCAGTGCTCGGTGCGCCGCATCGTGCTGCATCTGCCGCAATA
>JBBSVE010000284.1:0-1975 GCA_038233815.1 Rhodobacterales bacterium | reverse complement strand
TGGATGGTCACGGATCTGGCCGCATGTCGCGCGCTGCCGTCGCGCATCTGCCGCCGGATGATCATATCGACGGCGGCGCGGGCGCCATCCTCGGGCAGCCATTTGCGTATTGTTGGCAGGAGCACGGCCAGATCCGCGGGCAAGGCGCCGGTCCCGGCGCGAGACAACAACGCCATCGCGGCGGACAGGCGCACGTCAGGGCGCGAGTCGAGCAGCCAGTAGAGCCCCAGCCGCGCCTCGACCGCACCGTGCCGCGACACCGCCGTGGAGACCAGCACCGTGGCCACTTCGACCGGCAGTCCGGCCAGCATCTCCGACAGCGCGGCATGGGCCTGCGCGGGCGTGTCGCCAAGCTCGCGCAGAAGAGGAGTCAGTAGCGCGTCGATGTCGGGCATCTCTGCGTCGGCATCATCCGGCGGCGGATTGGCCGCAAGCGAGGCGAAGGACGGTGGTTCGAGACCCGCGACCGCATAGAGCCGGGCCAAATCAAGCCGCAGCACAGGCGCAAAGGGCTGCACAGCGTCGAAAGCCGTCAGGACCGTGGCGACGGCCTCGATCAAAGCGGCGCCCTCGGGGACGTCGCTCTCGACCGCCATGCGCGCCTCGTCGAGCGCAACAGACAGCAGGTCCCGCGCGGCTTGCGTCGTGGCGTCGTCCTCGGAGCTGACGGCTGCGGCGGCGACGGTCTCGACGGCAGCGCGATCGGAGAGCAGGTGCCGGCCCCCTGTCTGCAACAGCTGGGCCCGCCTCGCATCGTCCTGTGCGGCGGCTAACGAGGTAAGCAGGGGAAAAGGCACATGGGTCATGATCGACGGAATACGCCATGAGACGGGCGCGGCCAAGGTTTCCATGCTGGGGCTCCATGAGATTTCTTCAGCGGTGTACGCTAAGCGGTTTTGGTTGCGGCATTGGTGACGACAAACAGATGATTTCCGCGCTTTAGCAGGCGAGTCATGATCCGACCCTCCACGCTCTGCGCGACAAACCGTGTCGGATCTTTATGGTGTGCGACAACATCAAATCCGGGGTTTTTCCGCACATGCGGGTCGGTTGCATGCGGGTGTCGAACAACGACGAGAGCCAGTCGACCAGGGCACGCCCATTCCCGATGCGCTGCTCGCTCAAGTCGCGCCATTACCCTGGCGCCATATCGCGCTCACCGACGACTACCTCTGGAACGAGATTGATCGCCCCCTCGAACGCTACCTCCCGATCCGCGCCAACCGCTTCAATTTTAAAAACTTCATATTCCCTTAGCGTACGTGGCTGAAGAAACTCCCACGGAGTCCCATGGGGTCTGCTGCCGGAGGGGGCAGGATCGTATCATAAGGTTTTCAGCGGCGTTTCGGCCATCGGTATTCCCCGGTGAGCAGGATATGGGCCCAACCGTGGGGCGAGATGTGCGCCAGAAGGTTGGCTGAGCAGTCCATGCCTTCGCGGCGGCGATTGGCGACGGCCTGTCCGAGATGCTTTGTGTTCCAGTAAATGACGATCGCGGCGAGCAGGTTCAGGCCGGCCATTCGGACGTGCTGGCCTTCGGAGGTGCGATCACGGATTTCACCCTGGCGGCCGATGCGGGGGGCGTTTTTCAGGGCATGATGGGCCTCGCCTTTGTTCAGGCCGATCTGGGCGCGTCGCTGCATGTCGGCATCGAGCAGCCAGTTGATGATGAAGAGCGTCCGTTCGACCCGTCCGATTTCCCGCAGGGTGACTGCCAACTCATGCTGCCTTGGGTAGGATGCTAACTTTCGCAGGAGTTGGCTCGGTGGCATGGCCCCTGACGCCATGGTCGCCACGCTGCGCAGGATAACGCCGGAAGCGATGATATCCGTGACCGACATGCGACAGCGGATCGGCGGCGAGGGTGTCTGTGAGTTGGGCGGCCGTGGCGACAAGCCCCTTGAGCGATAGCCAGCCGCCAACATTGCTGACGGTCTCTTCGAGGGAGGCCCGGTCCTCATGCGCTTCCAGAAGC
>JBBSVE010000283.1:0-1984 GCA_038233815.1 Rhodobacterales bacterium | reverse complement strand
GGATCAAGGGAAGATGGCGCGACCAGCCCGGAGCGCGAGGAACTGCGACGGCTACGCAAGGATAGCCACCAGTTGCACCTCGAGCGCACCCTACCCTCAAAGTCGTTCGCCGGGCCGACGCCCCACCGGGCCTCGGCTGGCCGGTCTCACTCTGGTTTGCACGGTTGGTCGATGGGCCATGATCCAAAGGCGCGGCTCGTCATCGACGCCATGACCATGGCAATCGGCCAGCGGCGACCGCTCGATGTCATCCATCAAAGCCATCGGGAGTCTACGGCGGTCTCAACCGGTCGTCGCAACACTCTGAGACAGGAGGTTGCAATGACGACGAAGAGACGCCGCTCGGATCGGGCGGGACGGAAGAAGTTATCATCGCCCGGACGCCCGCCGGTTGCTACCCGCGAGGATCTGGTGGGGTTTTGGGCCGCGATTGCTGCGGGGCGATCGAGCGAGGACGCGGCGGCGTCAGTCGGTGTATCGATGCCGGTGGGATCAAGGTGGTTCCAAAGGTCTGGCGGCATGCCACCAACGCATCTTTCGGTTTCGGCGGCACGGCTGGGTAAACGCTATCTGTGCTTCGCAGAGCGAGAGGAGATCGCGCTGCTTCGGGCCCAGGGCCATGGCGTGCGTCATATCGCCAGAACATTGAGTCGCGCTTCGTCGACGATCCCGCGCGAGCTGCGGCGCAACGTGGCTACGCGAAGCGGCAATCTGGAATACCGTGCCACGGCCGCACAATGGCACGCTGACCGGTCCGCGAGACGACCGAAGACGGCGAAGCTGGCGGCGAATGAGACACTGTGCTGTTACGTGCAGGATCGCCTTGCTGGCCTGATCGTTCGGCAGGACGGATCCGCCATAGAGGGGCCGAGCGTTGCCTGGAAGGGTCGCCGACACGGCCCGCGTCAGCACAGACGGTGGGCCAGGGCATGGAGCCCAGAGCAGATCTCGCGCAGACTGCCCCTCGACTTTCCCGCGGACGAGACGATGCGGATCCGTCACGAGGCGATCCACCAGTCGCTCTATATCCAGGGTCGTGGTGTCCTGCGTCGCGAACTGACCGCCTGCCTGCGCACGGGGCGCGGGCGTTGCGCGTTCCAAGGGCGCGCGTTCATGGCCGAGGGACGTCCTTCGTCTCGCCCGAGGTGATGATCAGCGAACGGCCAGTCGAAGCCGCCGATCGGGCCGTGCCGGGCCATTGAGAGGGCGACCTCATCCTGGGGCTGAACCGATCGGCGATCGGGACGCTGGTGGAACGCTCGACGCGGTTCACGATGCTCCTGCACCTCCCGCCGGTGCCCGGTCACGGCGAAGGCCCACGCGTGAAGAATGGTCCACCACTTGCCGGGCACGGCGCTGAGGCGGTCCGCGACGCCATCGTCGCCACTGTCATGACGCTGCCAGAACAGCTCCGCCGATCGCTGGCCCGGGATCGGGGGGCCGAGATGGCGCGTCACGCCGATCTGAGGATCAAGCACGGTCTGCCGGTCCACTTCTGCGATCCCCGGAGCCCTTGGCAACGTGGCACAAACGAGAACACCAATGGGCTGTGGCGCCAGTACTTTCCCAACGGCACAGACCTCAGCCTGCACGGGCCCGACGACCTCCAGGCTGTCGCCGCCGCGCTCAATGGCCGGCCGCGCAAGACCCTCGAATGGCGAACCCCAGCAGAAACACTGGACGCCCACTTGCTTGCCGCACAAAATGCCTGTGTTGCGACGACCGGTTGAGACCGCCCAATACACATCCGTGGCGCTTGGTCTGCGCTGCAAGAAAGCGGGCGTCAGACCCTCGATGGGATCGATCGGTGTCACATACGATAGCGCCATGTGCGAAAGCTTCGTAGCCACCCTGAAATGCGCGCTGCAGGGACTGTCAGATATTTTGTGTGCGAGGCCGGTTCTCGTCATTGGCTGACGAACCTCTCGCCGAACATGACGGCGAATTGGGTCTTGGCCTCGGTCCATTCGCGGGGCGGGGGTTT
>JBBSVE010000282.1:0-1984 GCA_038233815.1 Rhodobacterales bacterium | reverse complement strand
CCGTGCAGGTCATCAAAGCTGCGGCTGGTCGCCGCCAGAAAGCCGACCGACACCCCTGCCAGGCTCCCCAGCCCCAGACCCCAGACATAGTGGATCATGCTAGACCCGATGGCCGGCAAGAGCCGGTCCGTACGCAGTTCGGACAGGAAGGCGGCAGGCAAGGCGAAGGGATCGGGCACCGTGCCCGGGCGCATCCATTCGAAATACTGCGCCGCCTTCCACAGACCGATGAACAGCACCAGCCCCGCCAGCCCCATCAGGGCGCGGCGCCGCCGGTCCCTGGACAGTCTGTCAGATGACAGCGAGGCCAATGTCAGTTCCCCGCGACACTGTCATAGACGGAGAGATCGAACAGCGCCTCCAGGTCCACCGGTTGGCTGAGCGTGCCCTGTTCCGCCTGAAAGTCGCGCATGACGCGCGTGCCTTCGACGATCCGGTTGGGATCGGCCACGAAGGATACGCCGGTGCGTTCGATAGCAGAGCGAATGAGGGCCGGGTCCATGCGACCGCCGCCGACGTATTTCGCCACCAGCGGGGCCGCCGCTTCGGGATCATTCACCAGCATGTCGGTCGCGCGCTGATGTGCGACTACGAGTGCCGCGATCTGCGCGCCATGTTCGGCCAGCACACCTTCACGCACGGCCATCACGGCACCCGGCTGGTTGGTAAAGAGTTCCGATCCTGCGGCCACGACACGGGCGTCGGGGTCCTGCGCCAGAACGGAACTCACGACCGGTTCAAGGATCGCCGCACCATCGACGGCGCCGGTCAGAAGCGCCTGCTGCACCTGCACGGCACCCTGCGCGATGATCTCGACCTGCGACGGGTTAATCTTGAGCCCTTTGAGAAGCCAGTACTGCAGGACCGTTTCAGGAACCGAGCCGCGCGGAAAGGTCGAGATGACGGGCTTGCGGCCGTGATCGGCGGCAAAGCGTTCGAACGCGGTCGCGGCATCGCCCTCTTCGAAATAGGGTGCAAGATCACCGATGGCCACGACTGAAATTTGTTCAATAACGTTGGAGGCCACGACCTTGATATCGGCACCCCTCGCACGGGCGACCATTGCCGGCCCGATGCCAAAATAGGCCACGTCAAGCTGACCGGCGAGCAGGGCTTGCACCATGGCCGGGCCTTCCTGGAACTGGACGAGGTCCGCCTTGATTCCGGCGTCTTCCATCCACCCCTCCTCCAGAGTGACGAAGAGTTGGGCATCGGGCAGGATCGGCAGAAATCCTATTTCGAGGCTGACAGGCTCCTGAGCCAGAGCGGATTGACTGGTGAATGCAAGGGCGGCGGAAACTGCGAGGGTACGGAAAGGGGTCATGTAAACACTCCATCTTTCGCTTGGATCTGGCATGCCTGTTCGCAAAAGCAAAGTGATGCTGCCATGAAAGGAACAAAGGCACATCTCCATATGCACTATGCAGAACGATATTCCGATCATCTCAATAGTCGCAGAACTGAGATGCTCCCCATTGCTTGGACATGATCTTGCGTTTTTTAAGCTCTGATCTTCTCCTGCTAATCGGGTTGCGTTGCTTCGACTTTCAGCGAGTAGACCACCGCCGGTGGTTGTCCGCCAAGGGCTTTGTGCGGGCGGCGGTGATTGTAGAACTCCATCCATGTCCGGCACCTGCGCGGGCCTGAGATTCGGTGTCCCAAGCGTGCAGGTACAGCGATATGGAGTTGCCCGAGCAAACCGGAGTTGCCCCTACCATCAGTGAAGGGGCAACTCCGCCATTAGGAAGATACGTCCAACCTTCATCAAAGGCCAGATTTGACGTTCTCGCCCGTGACAGGTCAGTCTGCGGCCCACATCCGCAGCAGATTGGACCTGGTTTTCAGCAGGGTCTCGCGCAGCTCGCCCGCGTCGAGCGCGACTATGCTGCGGTCCAGATCAAACAGAATCTCGCGCTGTTCTGCCGATCTGACCCAACTTTGCGCCCAGCCGACCACCGCAAGGCGGGTGCCGCGTGTGACCGGG
>JBBSVE010000281.1:0-1989 GCA_038233815.1 Rhodobacterales bacterium | reverse complement strand
TGCTCGGCTATACTTCGCGTCCCGCGCCGGAGTGGCGGAATCGGTAGACGCAACGGACTCAAAATCCGTCGCTAGTGATAGTGTGGGGGTTCGAGTCCCCCCTCCGGCACCAAGATAATCATAGGGTTAGGCTTCGCGGCCTAGCCTTTTGTTTTGGACGCAAACCGCCACGACCCTTGGGCGACCCGTTGCCGTTTTCCACACGACGGGGGTACACCGACTCGCAACATTCCCTGCCCGTGGCGCATACGCGGGAAATGGGTTGCCACGCCAGCAGGTGACGTGTGGGACTGTCGGCAAGTCGCGTAGCACCCAGCGGAACGGAACATCCAGCGGAGTTTCCACCGTGAGTGGCGGGATGATTGCAAGAGGGTGAGGGAACGCTATCGCGACGCAAGATCGATTTGCACGACATCCGAATCGTCGCGCAGCCGGTCGAAAACGATGTCGCGCCCATTCGCGGAGACGTCAAAATCGCCGATCGCAAATCCGGGATCGAAGTCGGTCAACTGTCGACCCTGCCCGGTTTGGACATCGATGAGCCAGAAGTTCCGGTCATGCGCGGGTCCTTTCAGCACGATGAGGGTGTTGCCTCCGGGCATAAACACAACGCGTCTGGCGCCTCGCGGCAAGACGAGGTCTGGCAGGGCGCGGGGGCGCCCATCTGCCGTCAGCGCCTTGATCGCGAAGTTCGGGCCGACGTCGGCGCCATTGAAGATGACGAAACGCCCATCCGGAGACCAGACGGCGTCGCGAGAGTAGTCGGCAGCGAAGGGAGCAGGGGGCCCTCCATCGGTTGGCACGTTGAACAGCCGCGGACCTTCGCCTTGCTCGGCCGCGACGAGGATCGACCTTCCGTCAGGCGACCAAGCGGGGGCGCCCTTTACCCGCAGATCTGCGGCTAGCGTGCGCAGCCCGGTCCCGTCGTGGTTCATCAGCTGAAGCCGCGTTCTTCCTCCCGCGGCGACCGAGAAAGCGATGCGCTCACTGATCGGATCGATAGCCGGGCCACCCACCAGCCGTTCCTGATTGCCTCTCCATAGTTGTGTCAGCTGGTTGTTTGCGTTGGTACGCTTGCGGATGATGCGGCTATCGTCGGGTGACACGAACACCACATAGCCTCGCCCAAGTCGCGGCGAGCGTCCGCCGGTTGGCGGGAGCGAAATTCTCCGGGCCTCTGTTTCGACGGTCACGCCTGCCATGACCGGCACTCGCCACAGACTCGTCCGCGGCACGGCGTTCGTGGTCAACAGGCGGCGCCCACCGGCGCTGGCGGCAAGCGACGTGTATTGCTCCCGCCCCGCCCCTATGCGGTGAGCGACGCGGCGTTCCATGTCCATGCCGTGCAGCCAGGGCCCAGAGCCATCCTGCGCTGTTGCCAGATAGGCGATTGTCGTCTTGTCCAGGAACACAGGATGAGACACGCGCGAGGCATGGAAGGTGATGCGTTCCGGCTCACCACCCTCGGTGGCGATCCGCCAGATGTCCATATTATCCGGTGGCCGACCTTGGACGAAGTAGATGTAAAGGCCATCGGGCGACCACACGGGGAAATGGCAATGCACGCCACTCGGCGCGATATGGATCTGCCGACCGGTCGTCTGGTTCGCGTCGGTCACGAATAGCGGGTCCCCGGGCGCCGCCGGGTGATAGACCATGCGCCGGCCATCAGGAGACCAGTCGACTTCGGCGACATTGTCGAGATATGGATGCGCCCGGCCGCCCGTTGAGCGTACTGCCCATGTATGGATGGATTCGGCCCCGGTGGCATCCAGCATGCGGGTCCACACCGTCAGATGGGATCCGTCAGGTGTAAAACCCAGGCTGCGCACGGGAGTGTCGATCCCGGGGACGCGGCCCTGGGTGACGTTGCGGAAATCGCCGGTGCCGACCGGTGCAATCCAGGCATCGAGTCGCCCATCGCGGCTGGCGAGAAAGGCCAGGAGTTTTCCGTCTCGCGAAATCGCGGCACTCGGTGCCACGCCGTCG
>JBBSVE010000280.1:0-2028 GCA_038233815.1 Rhodobacterales bacterium | reverse complement strand
TGGGAACGTGACCGGATCCTCGGTCCAGACCGCGCGCATCAAGGCGAGGCCCTCGTCCATGCGTCTTCCCCGCTCCTTGAACGGCACGCCGAGGGCGTCGAACTCCGCCTCCATCCAGCCGACACCGGCACCGAGGATCAGGCGGCCTTCGGAGAGCAGTTGCAGGGTCGCCAGTTCCTTGGCCAGCGGGATCGGGTGGCGCATCGGCAGCACCAGCACCGTGGTGCCGAGGCGGACGCGTTTGGTGAACGCCGCCGCCCAGGTCAGGGTCAGCACCGGCTCGTAAAAGATTGGCGAGGGCGGGTACGGCGCGCCCTTGGGGAGGATGATGTGCTCGCTGACCCAGACATCGGCGAAGCCGAGTTCCTCGGCCTGAACCGCGGCCTCGCGGATCGCGGCGGGGCCGGCCTTGCGGCCGACATGCGGCAGATGGATGCCGAGTTGCATATTGGGGTTCCTCACTAGGCCGCCTTGGGCTGTTTCGGGTAGCGGGCGGCGATGGCGGGGATCACTTCCTCGATCACTCGGCGGGTCTGCGCCATCATGCCCTCGTCGTCGCGCGCCATCGGGCGGAGGATGAATTTCTGCGCGCCGGCTTCGACATAGGCGACGATCCGCTGGACGATTGTGGCGGCGTCACCGATGGCAAAGTAATCCGTCGCCTCCTGGCCGGTGCGCTTGCGGTAGGCCTCCATGGTGCGGGGGATGCCGGGATCGTCCGGCCGGCCGAAATGGAACGGGAACGCGGCGCCGTAATGGTCCTCGTCGATCGCCCGCCCGGCCGCAGCGGAGGCGGCGCGGATGCCGGCGATGATCGTCGCGATCTGCGACGGCGTCTCCGGCCCGCCCTGCCAGCCGGTGCCGTATTTCGCGGTGCGGCGGATCGCCGCGTCCGACGCGCCGCCGATCCAGATCGGCAACTCCTTCTGCACCGGCTTCGGCGAGATCGAGGCGCCGGTCAGCTTGTAGTGCCGCCCGTCGAAATCGACGCTGTCCTCGCTCCAGAGCCGATGGATGATCTCCAGCCCCTCATCGGTCTTCTTGCCGCGCGTGGTGGTATCCAGATGCAAGGTGGCCCATTCCGGCCCGCGCGGGCTGCCGATGCCGAAGCCCGGCAGCAGCCGGCCCTCGGACAGCACGTCGATCGTGGCGCATTGCTTGGCCAGCAGCACCGGATCGCGCATCGCCAGCGACACCACGTTGACGCCGAATTTCAGCCGCCTGGTGCGCCCGGCCAATGCCGCCAGCATGGTCATGCATTCGAGGATCGGCTCCTTCGAGACCAGACGGTCAGTCTGCCACAGGCTGTCGATCCCGCCCTGCTCGCACAGATCCACCCAGCGCCAGAACGCCGGCGCGCCGGAAAACGGAAACTCGGTTATCCCCAGTCCGACCGCGACGTTCATCCGCATGGTGCTCTCCTGTCCTTTCCGCGCAGCGTAGACCGGTTGGGGGCGGGACAGAAGAAGGGGTTCTTTTTTGAAAAAAAGAACCAAAAAACTCTATCCGTTTAGGTGCCTTCTGAGGGTCTGGGGAAGCCGAGGCACAAAGACAACGAACGGATGTTGCACTCGGCCCGTGCGGCCACCGCCTCCGATCTGCACCCCAGGCATCCTATCCCGATCCGCGCCGCTACAAGGGCCGGTTGCATAGCCAGATCAACCGATGACGGTCAGAGTCCTGGCGCGAATCGGGGCATCATCGACTACGATATATCGATAGATCCGGTTCAGCCTTGCTTGCGGCGGCGGATCATCGCCAGCGAGAGCAGGCCGGCGCCCAGCAGCGCCATGCTGGCGGGTTCCGGGACCGCCTGGAAATCGATCACATCGCCACCGTTCAGCAGGTTCGTCTGGATCGAGTCCAGATAAGCGAGGGCGTTGCGCTGAGTGTCCATCCGGGAACATCTTGAATTGTTGGAATCATTTGTGATTCTCTGGTGGCGGACGGATTCGCGGGACCTGCCAGATGTGGACGAATGAAAATCGTGGTCGATACAACCGTAGCAAGCTGCGTTATCCCAGTGAT
>JBBSVE010000279.1:0-2042 GCA_038233815.1 Rhodobacterales bacterium | reverse complement strand
CGCGCGTCGCCCGTGTAGGCCGCCGACCCGACCGAGGCCAGAACCTCCCCCGACCGGTGATCCGCCACGACGATGGCGATCTGGAGCCGCGCGCCCTGCGGTGCCACCACCTCGGCTGCCAGCGCCTCCAGCCGCGCCTGCAGGTTCCAGTCCACCGTCAGCACATGGCGCTGCACGTCGGGCGCTTTTGTCACCACCCGGTCGGCGAGGTGCGGTGCCAACGCAGGTACCGGGCGCCGCGCGACCGGCACCGGCTCACGCCGCGCGGCCTGCCCCTGATCGGCGGAGATCACGCCCGCCGCCACCGCCCGGTCGAGCACGCGGGCCCGCGCTGCCTCCGCGGCTTTCGGCGCGCGGTCCGGGCGGCGCGCCTCCGGCGATTGCGGCAGCGCTACCAGAAGGGCCGCCTGCGCGGGCGTCAGGCGCTTCGGCTCCTTGCCGAAATAGGCAAGCGAGGCCGCGCGCACGCCTTCGAGATTGCCGCCGTAAGGCGCCCGCGCCAGATAGAGCGCGAGGATCTGCGCCTTCGACAACCGCCGCTCCAGCGCAAGTGCCACGCGCGCCTGCCGCAGCTTGCCCGCGATCCGGCCGGTGCCGCTATCCTCCAAGAGGCGCGCGACCTGCATCGTCAATGTGGAGCCGCCCGACACGATATGCCCCGACCGGACCGCCTGCAGGGCCGCGCGCGCGACCGACCGGGGGTCCACGCCGCCGTGGCGATAGTAGCGCCCGTCCTCATAGGCCACCAGCATCGCGGTGAAGGTCGGGTCCACGTCGTCGAGCGCAACCGGCATCCTCCAGCGTCCGTCGGCGACCGTATAGGCGCGCAGGAGCTTGCCGTCGCGGGCCACCACCTCCACCGACATCGCCTGGGTGAGCGGCGGCAGCCGGGTCGCGTCGATGACCGCGTCGAACCCGTCCCGCGCGGCAGTCCCGGACCACAGGACGAACGCCAGCGCAAAGAGATGGCGCGCGCGGATCACGGGCCGACGGTCACCTGCCCTGCGTCCGACGTGGCGCGGAAGTCCGGGCGATACATGTCCATGACCGACGCCGCCGGATGGCGGAAGGTGCCGGGGCTGACCGCGCGCACGATATAGGCGAGCCGGATCGGGCTTGCGTCGGTCTGGTCCACGGCGGCGATGAATCGGTCCTGCCGGAACTCGCTATGCTCCGAATCCGCGCGTGCCGACAGCCAGCCGAGCCCGCCGGTATCCCCGCCCGCCAGAAGGTTCGGGTTGTCGATCTCGAACCCTGCCGGAAGCGGGTCGTCGACGATCAGCCGCGCCTCGGTGTCGGAAAAGGGCGTGACGTCGATTACCGTCACCAGTCGGGTGCCGGGGGCCACGCTGTCCCCCAGATCGACGGCCTGCCCCTCCATCGTGAAGTAGCTGCGCGCGATGGCATAGCCGTTGCCGCCCGCAGGCTCCGGCACCTCCGGCACGCCGTAGGTGGTGAGCGTCAGCGTCGCGGGCTTCGCACCCTCGTTGCGGATTACCGACTGCGGCGTATCCGCATCCAGAACCTGCACAAGCGGTCCCTTGAGCGGCATCCCGTCCACCGTCAGCCCGTCCGTCCCCGGCCGGTCGATGAGCGCGTTGGTGGCGAGCAGCGTCCACAGCATCTCCTGCGTCGACAGATAGGCGGGCCGGTTCGCCAGCCGGTCCACGATTCCCTCGGTATCAAGAACGCTGGACCCGGCTTGCGTCGCCAACGCCAGAACCGCCGCCGCATCGCGCCGCGCGGTGCCGTAGTCGGCGCGGTAATAGGGGTCCGTCTCCGCCATCGACTGCGCCATCACCGCGTCGCCCGCCTTGCGGAACATCGCATCGGCACGCGGCTGGTCGCCGTAGCTCGCCAGCGCCGCACCAAGCTGCGCCAGCGCCATCGGGGTGGAGAAGGCATCCGCCTTCACGTCCGCATAATAGCGCAAATCGCCGATCGCCGCCGCCCCCTCCCGCGCAAGCACCATCAAGGCATAGGCCAGCGCCTCGCCCCCGCTGTCGAAATCGGCCTGCGCGTTGACCTGATTGCGCAGGTTG
>JBBSVE010000278.1:0-2046 GCA_038233815.1 Rhodobacterales bacterium | reverse complement strand
CACGCGCGAAGGTTGCGAAAAGCCTCCCTATCCTCCCTATCCTCCCAAAATCACCTGCAAGCCCATGATATTGCTTGCATCGTCCCGCACCCCCCGGCCCCTTTTATCCTCCCGGAAATGGCCCTTTATCCTCCCTATCCTCCCGCGATGCCTTCGAAGGCGGGGTGAGGGGCGCGGTCAGAAATCGTCCGCCGTGATCGATCGGCCGCGCAGGACTCGGCCCTGACTGTCGCGGTGGAGGGCGTAGTAGGTCCGCCCGAACGTGTCGTTGAACCGGATCCCGTCGTAGGACATCGTCGACGCCTTGCGCGCGGTGAAGGTCTGGCCGGTGACCGGAGACTTCCATCTCCCGGCCTTCTCCTTCAGCTTTCGGGCCACCGTCATCGGCTTCCATTCCCCCTCGCCCTTCTCATAGAGCCAGTGGTTGAAAGCCTCCCCCAGATCGCGCGCCCCGATGCTGTCCACGGTCTCGCCGGTGACGACGCAGCAGTGATCGAGGAACGCCCCCACAGGGTCGCTTTCCTCCCGGAACTCGCGTGTCGCCTCCGACACCTGGGCGGGCACCATCAGCCCGCCCTCCCGGTACTGGCACAGCGCCTGCACGAGCCGGTTGAGGATACCGGCCCGCTCAGTCTCGAAGAGCCGGTTGCCCAGGCCCTTGTCGCGTCGCTTCTCCGGGATCTGCACGTTCCAGGGCACCAGCAGCACGCGTCGCCAGATGCCGTCGTCCGTGCCCCGGATCACCGGCTTGTGGTTGCCCGAGATCGTCAGCTTGAAATAGGGTCGGAACTCCACGAAGTTCGTGTGCAGGGCGCGCACCATCATCGGCTCACCGCCCGTCAGCTCCTTCACCAGGTCTTCCTGCAGGGGCTCGCCTTCCTTCGGCTCACTGGCGCGCACGAACCGCGCGCCGATCAGCAGCATCAGGTCGGGCGTGGCATCCCCGCCGCCACGTCGATCGACGCCGGTCAGCGACTTGATCTTGGCCGAGGCGGAATAGTCCCCCATCATCCGGCCGAACACGTCGGCCATGACGGACTTTCCGTTCGCCCCTGCCCCATGCCAGAAAGCCAGCATCTGGACCGGCAGCGCCGTCATCGACAAGCCAAGCCATCGCAGGATGAAATCCTGCATGTCGGTGTCGGGCTGGACCTCGTCGAGAAACTTGTCGAACTCGGGACAAATGGCCTTGGGATCGTAATCCACCGCCATGATCTTGGTCATCAGGTCGGACCGGGCGTGCGGGTGCAGAACCGGTCTGCAGATCGCATCCCTCGTGCCACACGTCCCCCGGTCGACGGGGAACCGCAGCACGCCGGATTGGGTGTTGATCGCGAAATCCTCGGCATCCAGCCGGTCCAGCGCGATCGACAGCCGCGTCTGCGCCTCATCGCGCAACGCCTTCATCCGGCCGGTGTTGCCCGTCGTGATGGCGAAGCTGTAGTGCCGGGACCGGGGATCGCCCGACTTCTTCAGGAGCGCACCTAGCATCTCGATCCGGTTTTCGTAATCGTCCACCAGGCGCTGGTCGTCGGCATCGAGGATGGCGCCCTCGATCAGGCCGGTGCGCAGGACGCGAACCATGTCGCGCAGCTCGGCCTGCTGGCGCAGAAGATCGATCTGTCGCGGCGACAGCGTCAGATGCCCGATCTCGTGTTTCATCAGATCCGACATGGCCTGCGATTTCGTGCGGACGGCGACCTCGTCGGGGTCCGAGGACCAGACCTTGCCGTCCCACACGAACCAGCCGACCCGCGGCACCCAGATCACGTCATCGCCGAAATAGAGCTGGAAGCGCCGCCCGTTGCCGTCGTCGTTCAGATCGAACCGCCCGCCCTCCGGCAGCTTGGCCACCAGCTCGGGCGGCAGCGCGGGCAATGATGGCCCGGCCTCCGGCATCGGACCGTCGTCCGGCATGTCGGGACCGTCCCCGATCGTATCGAGGCCCGCAAACGGATCGTCGCTCATGCCCGCGCCCCTCCGCGAACCGGCACCCGAGGCGCCACGGCCGCGAGGAACCGGCGCCGGTCATCGGCATCGGCACCT
>JBBSVE010000277.1:0-2123 GCA_038233815.1 Rhodobacterales bacterium | reverse complement strand
CGCTGCCAGAAAGTCGTGGTGGCGGCGGAGGTGATGGTGATCCCGCGCTCCTGCTCCTGCTCCATCCAGTCCATCGTCGCGGCCCCGTCATGGACCTCGCCGAGCTTGTGGGACTTGCCGGTATAGAACAGGATCCGCTCGGTCGTCGTGGTTTTCCCTGCGTCGATATGCGCAATGATCCCGAAGTTGCGGTAGTGGTTCAGAGGATAGTCGCGTGCCATGTCAGCCCCTTACCAGCGATAATGGCTGAACGCTTTGTTCGCGTCGGCCATCTTGTGGGTGTCTTCGCGCTTCTTCACGGCGGTGCCGCGATTGTTCACAGCGTCCGAAAGCTCGGCCGCCAGACGCTCTTCCATCGTGTTCTCGTTGCGCTTTCTGGCCGCGATGATGAGCCAGCGGATCGCCAGCGCCTCACGGCGCTCGATGCGCACCTCGACAGGCACCTGATAGGTGGCACCGCCGACCCGGCGCGAACGCACCTCGACGGAAGGCTTCACATTCTCCAGCGCCTCGTGGAACGCCTCGATCGGTGCGCGCTTGAGACGCCCCTCGACGCGCTCCAACGCGTTGTAGACGATGGATTCGGCGATGGACTTCTTGCCGTCCACCATCAGGTTGTTCATGAATTTCGTAAGCACCGTATCGCCATATTTGGCGTCGGGCAGGATTGCGCGTTTCTCGGCTGCGTGACGACGTGACATGCTCTATCTCCTCACTTCGGCCGCTTCGCGCCGTATTTCGATCGGCGCTGACGCCGTTCCTTGACGCCCTGTGTGTCGAGCACACCGCGCAGGATGTGATAGCGCACGCCCGGAAGGTCCTTGATGCGACCGCCGCGGATCAGCACGACCGAGTGTTCCTGCAAGTTGTGCTTTTCGCCCGGGATGTAGCAGATGACCTCGAAGCTGTTGGTCAGGCGCACCTTGGCGACCTTCCGCATGGCCGAGTTCGGTTTCTTGGGCGTGGTGGTATAAACGCGCGTGCAGACGCCACGCTTTTGCGGGCATCCCTCGAGGTGCTGCGACTTCGACTTCCGGACGTTCGGCTCCCGCGGCTTGCGGATGAGCTGGTTGATCGTTGGCATTCATTGTCCTCGTATTGTCAATACTCGCGCCGGTTCACGTCCCGGCACACTGCTTCTCGACGGCATCTTGTGCCTTCACAAAACGCCAAAACCGCAACCGTCCCCGGTTCAGGGAACGCGCGGTGGAATTCCAGAGGATCGGGACACTCAGGTCCGGATCATGACCACATCAGTCGTTGAGACCCTGTGCTTTCGCTCGGGTGACGGGCGTATAGGGGGAGTCGCGGGGGTTGTCAACAGGAGGGGGATGGATGCGCCGCCACCGCCCCGGCCCCGCGGCGCGGACCTCGCGCCAGCAGGTAAAGAGCCCGGTCGCCACCACGATAGACGCACCGATCACCGTCATCGGATCGGGAAGCGTGCCGAATACGGCCCAGCCAAAGCCAATCGCCCAGACAAGCCCCACATAGCGGAACGGCGCGATCAGGGCGATCTCGCCCTGACGCAGCGCCCGGATGGTGAAGTAGTAGCTGGACGCCAGCACCATCGCCGCGACGAGGAGGATCCCCGCTTCCGCCGCCGTCAAAGCGCGCCAAGGCTCAAACGCCCGTCCCGCCGCCGTCACCAGCGCCACGCCCAACGTGGACCAGAACGCCACCCCCGCCGAGGAGACGTCCGGCGAAAGATGCCGCGTGGCGAGATCCCGGACCGCGGTGGTCAGCATCGCCACGACCGCCAGTGCCGCCCACCCGTCGAACCCGGAGGTGCCGGGTCGCACGATCATCAGCACGCCCGCGAAGCCGAGCGCAATGGCTGCAATCTGGAACGGCCCCACCTCCTCCCGGTAGACGATGGCCGCGACCAGCGTCACCACGAGCGGCAGCGCCTGCTGGATCGCCGACAAGGGCGCGAGCCGCATATGCCCAAGGGCGATGAGCAGCGTCACCGAGCAAACGATCGTAACCATCCGGCGTAGGCCGCGGTTAGGCGGCTTGGCGCTGCTCTGAGGGTTTCCAGTTCCACGGGAGCAGGTCCGGCACGCGGGATGCGGTCATGTCGGGCAGCCGGGCGAGAGTATCGGCGAGCCAGGCCTTCGGAT
>JBBSVE010000276.1:0-2135 GCA_038233815.1 Rhodobacterales bacterium | reverse complement strand
TCGGTCGCGGAGGCGGGCGCGCTGGAGCGGGTCTGGATCCTCTTCGACGGCAATGATCCCGACGCCACGGAGGTGGCGCGCGGCCAGTGGCGGCGCCTCGGCGCGGCGGGGATCGCCGCACAATACTGGAGCGACGCGGAGGGCCGCTGGGCGCTCAAGCACCGGAGCGGGTAGGCGCTATACCCGTCGGCACGCGCGCCCACGGTTCCGCAGCTTATGCCGACACCTGTTCCCGCAGGATTGCGGCGGTCATCGAGATCATCAGATAGATGCCGGCAAAGATCAGCACCGCGACCATCGTGGATTCAAACGCGCGCGGATAGGTCGCCTCGTCGGGGGCGACCGGCGTCACGGAGGTGGAGAGATAGCGCACCTGACGGTTCGCCTCGATCCGGGCGGTTTCCATCGCTTGCAGCGATTGGGCGAGGAGCAACTGGCGCGTCGTCACATCCGCCTGCGCCACCAGAAGGTCGCTCTGGACCTGTGCGAGCGAGGCGCCGTCCTTGCCGTTCTGCGTGAGCTTTGCCCGCAGTTGCGCGATCTGGTCCTCCAGCGTCGCGATCCGCCGCACCACCGGGTCCATCCGTGCCGTATTTGGGCGGGCGTTGGCCTTCATCTGTTCCAGCGACAACTTTTCCTGCGTCAGAAGCGTCTCCAGCTGACCGATCTGCGTGGTGAGCAGCGTCACCTCGACCTCGGACGAGAGCACCTGATATTTTTCCTGCAGGTCCACCACCCGGCGTTGGGCGGCCAGCATCTTGGCCTGCGCGTCGTCATGCGATTCGCGCGCGCCGCGCATCTGGTCTTCGCGCAGGCGCTGCGTCAGCTTGTCGACCTGTCCCTCCGCATAGCCGATCAGGGCGCGTGCAAACTCGGCCGATTTGGCAGCACTTGCCGCGATCACGGTCATCTTCACGATGCCTTCCGTCGGATCGTAGGAAATCAGGACGTTGCGTTTGTAGAGTCGGTAGGTCGCCTCCACCGTGGCCGTCGGCGCGAGATGCTGGACCGGGTCGATCGCGGCTTCGGTGAAATGCGCGCGAAATCCATGATCGGCGTCGAGCCGCAGCATCGCATCGCGGGACTGCAGATACCCCTGCACGGCGATGCTGTCCTGCGAGGTCGCCATGGGAGAGCCCTGCAAGAGCCCGCCGAGCCCGCCAGCCGCGCCGGGGTTCTGCGCCTGCTGGATCACGAATTCGGATTTCGTGGCGAACATCGGCGTCGCCACGACATAATAGTAGTAGCCCGCAAGCAGGGACGGTATGCCCACGAAGATGAAGAGCCGGAGCGCCAGCATGAAGGAGCGCCGCCGCCGCCTGCGGGCCAGATCCTCGCGAATGCGCATGATGTCGGCGGCGTGATTCAGGTCGGCCCGCACCTCGGTCGAGGGGACCTTCACCGGCTTTACGGTCTGCGGCAGCTGGACCTTGCCTGGAATGACCGTGGCCAGTGCCTCGCCCGGACCGTCGTTCCGCGTCGTCGTGACCAGCTCCAGCATGTTGCCGCGCGCGAACGGGTCGATCCCTGCGGCCCGCAGAACCCGAACCGCGTCAAGGTCCGAGGACGCGGGAAGTCCCTTCTTTTGCGCCATGCGCCGTGCCAGGCGAAGCTGCCGGGCCGACAGACCCTCGCGCCGGATCGCCTCGATCTCGCCCTCCGCCGCGCCCTTGGGCTCAGGCGCGCGGGCGGTGGGGAATGGCACGTCGCCAAAGCCGTCGTCGGTCGCCGTGTCGAAGAGGTTCGACCCGTCCTCCGGCCCGGCAGCGGCCGGCGCCGCGGGAAACTCCGTCCGCCGAATGCGGAAACGCTTAGCTGTGAGCTTCATAGTCATAGAGGCGTTTCGCTTCCTCGAGGGTTTCGAACATGTATAGCTGACCGTTGCGCAGAACGGCGGCGGACCGGCAGAACTTTTCCAGCACCTGCGGCTGATGCGACACGACGATCACGGTCGCGACCTTCAGTCGTTCCCTCAGGATCGAGCCTGCCTTGCGGTTGAATGCCACATCGGAAGTCGAGGGCATCCCTTCGTCGATCAGATAGATGTCGAACTCCAGCGCCAGCATCAGCGAGAACGAGAACCGCGCCCGCATGCCGGAGGAATAAACCCCCACGGGACGGTCGAAATACTCGTC
>JBBSVE010000275.1:0-2147 GCA_038233815.1 Rhodobacterales bacterium | reverse complement strand
GTGCGGTTCCGGCGCCCGCAATTGTCCGCAATGGGCCTGGGCACAATGGCGCACAATGGCGCGCGCACGGGCGGTGGCAATGGCGAGATGAGATTTGCCAGGTCCGGTGCCGCCGACGCGGACGACAGTGCGCTGGTCGGCAACAAAGCCGCCTGTGGCCCGGATCCTTGACCGGACCTTCATTGATTGGTGTCCCCGCAAAGTCGAACTCGGTGAGGTCCTTGGCCAGTGGCAGTTTGGCGATGGTCATCTGGTATCGGACGGAGCGCGCTTGCGTCTCGGCGCTCTCGGACTGCAACAGATCGTCGACGATGCGCGGCGGCTCGTGCTGGCGTTTGATGCCGCTGGCCAGGACCTCGTCATGAGCGCTGCGCATCCCGCAGAGTTTCAGCGTGCTCATCGGGTCGAGGATTTGGGTGCGTTCCATGCCGGCTGGTCCTCCCGAGGCTGTCGTCGCGGGCGCAGTCGGCCCGAATCCGGAAAATGGAGGGTTCGTGGGTCAGGCGCAGCGCGCGGTGGGGGTTCAGCAGAAGCGGGGGCGGGGCGGGGTCTCGGTGTCGGGCGAGGATGTTGATGATGACCGGGGCGGCGTGGACGCCCTGATCGAGGGCTTCGCGGCAGGCGGCTTCCTCCGCCATCAGGCTGTCGTCGGGGCGCAGGTCAGGATCTGAACCATCCGTTGGCCGACAGGCGAATGGACCATTCGCCGTCAGGCTGCCGGTCGCCATCATCGCTGCCCTTCAGCCTGCACCGGATCGCGGCCATGGCCGGTGGAAGAACCCAGTCCTTGAACGGCGCGCCATTCGTGGCCCGGCAACGGTTTGCGTGCAAACCGTGAGAGGGGCGCAGGGCACCGGGTTTCCGCGCCAGAACAGGCACATAGTGCCAGGATCGCAGACGGTTTGGCCCCGGCCGACGGCGCGGGCATGCTCTGCGACGATGACCCTATCCTGCCGGATGACGATCCGGTCAGCATGGGCATGCACGTCGACGGGCCGTCCGACCGCCGAGGCCAGAACCGGGTCTCTGTTCCTCAGGAAATGGATCCCCCGGATCAATGGCTGATCTTCGTCACGTGTCGAGCCGCACCGTGCAGGTCTTCGACACCGAGGCTGACCCGCTCCGTGGAAGCCGTCGAACGGGCCGACATGCGGCACGAGATGCGATCGCTCCTCTTGGAGCCCCTCCCGGACAGTCCTGTCGGTTTGTTCGGGATGGCGGTGCGCCCTGGCAGGGGCCACGCATCTGTCGGGCAGCCAGGCGTTCGACTCGTCCAGGCTCTTGACCCGAAGGCGTGGGGGTGAAGAACCGCTCGCGGATCATCCCGACCCGGTTCTCGACCTGACCCTTCTCCCGGCCGGACGCAGGCCTGCAAGGCCGTTCATTGTGGCGCCCTTGGTCCAGGCCCAGTGGACGGCGGCTGAACAAGGAAATGGCTGCACATCTGCATGAAGCGGTGATTGTATTGCCGCTCCTTGCCGGTGAAGACCGCCTCTGCGGCCGTCTTTGTTCGGCCTGACCTCGAACCGATGGCGGCGAGGCCTCACGGTCGTAGAGCGTGCAGGTGCCCTTGAAGAAGGCGAAAGCGCGGTCATGCGCGTCGAACACCATCGCCTGGCTCGCGCGCATGCAGGCTCGGGCAAACCTCATCCGGCTGTGGCAAAGCCGGACAGGCGCCAGCTTCACCGTGAGCGTCACGCCAGAGTTCACAATGACCTCATGGCTCCCGTCGAACTGGCAGGCCTCGCCAGGCGCATACGACAACGGCACACAGGCCTCGGGCCGTCGCGGCACCCCGGGTGTGCGACCAGGTCCGCGCGAACCGGCGAACGGCATCATAGCTATCTTCACAGCCGAGGCCGCGTCGCTCTTCGACGATGCGGATCAGCGTCAGCCGTTCACCGGACGGCCTGCCCGCGTTCGCCGAAAGAAAGGGCTCCGACCAGCCCTGCCAAGGGCCGAGCCGAGGCATCGGCTGGAGCTCGCGTTCATCGCTGAGATCGGTCTCACCAGACCGCAGGATCGTCCTCAAACTGTTGCGCGAACCATGCCGTTCGTTGCGCGAACCATGCCGTTCCCGGACGATCTTCTTCATCCAGCCTTGGATCTGAAAGGCCCGCCGGACCCGCGCAATCGTCTCCACCCGC
>JBBSVE010000274.1:0-2161 GCA_038233815.1 Rhodobacterales bacterium | reverse complement strand
TGGACTGCAACAGGTCGATGGCCGGATACAGCCCCTCGCTCGCCCGCTTGCGGGAAAGGACGATCGACGCCGACAGGTGCGAGACCGTGTGGACCGCCGCCGGGTCGGTCAGGTCGTCGGCCGGCACGTAGACGGCCTGGATGGACGTGATCGCGCCCGCGTCGGTGTTGGCGATCCGCTCCTCAAGCCCCGACAGCTCGGTGCCCATCGTCGGCTGGTAGCCCAGGCGCGACGGCATCTGCCCCATCAGTCCGGACACCTCCATGCCGGCCTGGATGAAGCGGAAGATGTTGTCGATCAGCAGCAGCACGTCGCGGCGCTCGTCGTCCCGGAAATACTCCGCCATGGTGAGCGCCGCGAGACCCACGCGGAACCGGGCCCCCGGCGGCTCGTTCATCTGGCCGAACATCATGACCATGTGCGGGAGCACGCCGGCGGCCTTCATCTCCCGGTACAGCTCTTCCCCCTCGCGGCACCGCTCGCCGATGCCGCAGAACAGGCTCACCCCGTGATGGTGACCGACCATGTTGTGGATCATCTCGGTGAGCAGCACCGTCTTGCCCACGCCCGCCCCCCCGAACAGGCCCGCCTTTCCTCCGCGCTCGAGCGGCACGAGAACGTCGATGACCTTGATGCCGGTTTCGAAGACCTCGGACTTGACGGCCCGACCGGCCAAGGGCGGCGGATCCCGGTGGATAATGCGCCACTCCACGTCGGCCGGGGCCGGCAGTCGATCGACGGCGTTGCCGAAGACGTCGAACATTCGCGACAGGATGCCTTTGCCGACCGGCACCTTCAACGGCCCGCCGGTGTCCTTCACGGCCGTGCCGCGCGCGAGACCCTGCGTGGGGGTGAGCGCGATCCCGCGGACGTGGTGCCCGTCGAGATGCATCAGCACCTCGACGGAAATCTGCGCATCCTTCCCCGCACGGAGCAGGGTGTAGATGGGCGGCAGGCGATCATCGAATCGCACGTCGACCACGCTCCCACGCACCGCCGCGACCGTCCCGCGATTCACGGAATCGCTCTTGGTTTCCAATTTCGCTCCCTGAGGATTCACGGAGCCGTCCATCTCTCGCATACGTCCGGATGCCGAGCGGGCGCCGCGTCGGACGTCAGTCGTTCTTCCGGGACTGTGCCGCGGCTGAGCGGCCGACCGCCTCGTCGCGCTTCCGCCGGATGGCGGTTGAAAATCACCACCTCGCCGCGCTTGTCGGATTGCTCATGCGACCTCCATCGCGGCATCGTACTCGCCGCGGCGCGCCGCCGAGTTGCACCGCGCCCGGTGAAGCAAGGCCCGTTGCGCCGCTTCGACGTTCGCATCCCGGCCCCGCCAGATCTCCAACGCGGGTTGCTGAATGGCGCGGGCGAACGAGAACGCCAACGCCCAAGGCCGCGATCCGAAACGGGCATTCATGGCGTTCAGACGAGCCGAGGCCAGTTCGGCGGACTGTCCGCCCGACAGGAACGCGATCGCCGGCACGGCCGCGGGGACGGCTCGCAGCAGACACCGCACGGTCGCGTCGGCGACGTCCTCGACCCCGGGCTGCTCGGGGCAGGCCTTTCCCGGAAGCACCATGTTGGGCTTGAGGATCAGGCCCTCCGGCATCACCCCTTGTGCGGAAAGCTGGTTGAAAACCGCGCGCAGGACTTCCTCCGTGACCTGGCGGCATCGCTCAAGGGTATGCTCGCCCTCCATCAGCGCTTCAGGCTCGACCACGGGAACGAGTCCGGCCTCCTGGCACAAGGCGGCGTACCGGGCCAGCGCGTGGGCGTTGGCCTCGATGCATCCTCGACTGGGAAGGCAGTCGCCCACGGCGATCACCGCCCGCCACTTGGCGAACCGGGCACCCATGCGAGAGTATTCGGCCAGACGGTCCCGCAAGCCATCCAGACCTTCCGTGACCTTTTCGCCGGGATGCCCGGCCATGTCCTTGGCGCCGGTATCCCCCTTGATGCCGGGGATGATTCCCGCATCGCGGATGACGTCCAAAAGGAAGACGCCGTCCTTCGTCCGCTGGCGGATCGTCTCGTCGTAGAGGATCACGCCGCTGATGCACTCCACGAGGCCCGGCGTGGTGACGATCAGCTCCCGATAGTCGCGCCGGGCCTCCTCCGTCTGGGGAATCCCCAGCGCGGCAAACCGCTTGTTGCAGGTCGG
>JBBSVE010000273.1:0-2181 GCA_038233815.1 Rhodobacterales bacterium | reverse complement strand
GTCACCACCACCGTCGCCCACGCCCTTGTCGCGCCGTTCGCGTTGGAGCCGCGCGCCGCGATAGCGGAGCCGTCCGGCGCGGGGCTGACCGTGCATCTGTCCACCCAGACGCCGCAGCGAGCGCGCGACGACCTGTGCAGAATGCTGCGCCTGCAGCGCGAAGCGGTGCGCGTCGTGGCCCCCGATGTCGGCGGTGCGTTCGGCGGCAAGGCGTCGATGATGCCGGAGGATGCGCTGGTGGCCTTCGCGGCGCTAAGGCTGGGCCGTCCGGTGCGCTGGTGCGCCAGCCGTTCGGAGGAGTTCCTGACCGGAACGCAGGGGCGCGGGGCCATCACGCGCGCCAGCCTGACGCTGGGCCGCGACGGTCGCGCGACCGCCCTGAGCGCCGATCTCGCCTTCCCGCTCGGCCACTGGATGCCCTATTCCGCGCTCGGCCCGATCAACAACGCCGGGCGCATCCTGCCCGGCCCCTACGCCATTCCCGCGACGGTCCGCGCAGAGGCGTACCTCACCGAAGGCCCCGCCGTCAACATCTATCGTGGCGCAGGTCGCCCCGAAGCGGCGATGCTGATGGAGCGTCTGATGGACCGCGCCGCCGCAGCGCTGAGCCTCGATCCGATGGACATCCGGCGCCTTAATCTGACGCCGCCAGACGCCCTGAGCCGCGGAAACGGGCCCCGCTCCGGGGATTTCGCGGCCTTGCTGGACCGGCTCGAAAGCGCCACCGACTACCGCGCCAAGCGCCGGGCCCTGCAGACCCGCCGCGCGCACGGCGAGGTCTGCGGGCTTGGGCTCGCCCTCTGTGTCGAGCCGTGCGGCACCGGCTGGGAGACGGCGCATATAGCACTCCTGCCAGACGGGCGGATTGAGGCTGGCACCGGGTCGTCATCGCAGGGTCAGGGGCGGGAGACGGCGGCAGCGCAGATCGTGGCGGAGGCGCTGGGCGTGGATCCAGCGCGGATCGACGTGCTGCATGGCGACACCGCGACCATCCCAGATGGTATCGGCGCTCTGGCCAGCCGTTGCACGCCGATCGGCGGCGCCGCGCTGCACCGAGCGGCTTTGGCCTTCGGCGGGAAGGTCGTCGAGGCGGCGGCCGCCCATTTTGGCAATGCGCCGGACCGCATTCACATGGACGATGACGGCCTGCACGCGGGCACGCGCAGCCTTACGTGGTCCGACCTTGCCGCCACCCTCCCGACTTCTCTCCGCGTCGATCTGCGCCACGAGGCGGCGGCAGAGGCCTGGGCCTCCGGTGCCGTGCTTGCCGAACTCATCATTGACCCCGACATCGGCGCGCCGACGGTCGAGCGGATCACCTGGGTCGACGATGCGGGCACCGTCATCAATCCGCTGCTGCTGGAGGGCCAGCTTGTCGGCGGGGCCGCGCAGGGCATCGGGGCCGCCCTGACCGAGCGGATGGTCTATGCCGACGGCCAGCTCCTGACCGGGAGCCTGATGGACTACGCCGTCCTGCGCGCGACCGACATGCCCCCGGTCCGCACGATATCGCAGCCGACACCGAGCCCGGCAAACCCGCTCGGCGCGAAGGGCGCGGGCGAGGCGGGGTGTATCGGTGTGCCCGCCGCCGTGCTCAACGCGGTGATGGACGCGCTGCCGCCGGGCACGCCGGACCTCCCCCTCCCCCTCACGCCGGAACGGATCTGGCGCGCGCTGACCGGAAAGACGCCATGAACTACACGCGCCAGACCGCCAAATCTCACGCGCAGGCGCGGATGCGCGGCATCTGGGCCGCCGCTTTGATGCCATTCACCGAACAAGGCGCGGTCGATGAAGCCGGCTTTCGCGCCAACATGGACCATTGGATCGAGGGTCTCGGCATCGACGGTTTCTTCATCGCGGGCAAGCAGGGCGAGTGCTTCTCCATGTCGGTGGAGGAGCGCAAGCGCAGCTTTGATCTGGCGGTCTCGGCGGCGGATGGACGCGCGCAGACGATCATGTCCTGCTCGGATCAGAATCTCGATGTCGTCATCGACCTCGCCCTCTATGCGCAAAAGGCCGGGGCCGATTACATCGTCGTCCACGCCCCCGTCCTGCATTTCCAGAAGGCGCAGGACGAGACCCTGATGCGCTATTATGCCACCATCGCGGAGGCGGTGGACATCGGCATCGCGCTCTGGTCGCATCCCGACAGCGGATACCTGATGTCGCCGCGCCTGT
>JBBSVE010000272.1:0-2202 GCA_038233815.1 Rhodobacterales bacterium | reverse complement strand
GCGCTTCTCGGCATGACCGAACGTTCCACAAGCCGAACGACCACCGGACACTTGCGGAGCCGATGACCGGCAGTCGTGATCTTGTCCGCAAGGGATCCCCCGAACGGACATCGTTCCAGCTGGTCCTGCCTCTGCGGGCGGAACGGAGCAGCTACTCCGATGTGGGTAGCCCGGCGACGTAGGCATCGATGCACATCTGGAGCAAGTGCAGCGACAACGGCGTGACGTCGTCGAGGTCGACGTCGCCGAAGTCTTTGAACGAGCCGATGTCCTTCTCGATGCTTGTCCAGAAGCGTCGGAGGGCCTTCAAGGTGGGTCAGGTGTCAGCGAACAGTTCGACGTCGGGCTCGAAGTCCGGGTCCACTATGTACTTGATCAACTCGTGGCTCAGGTCATGGCGGTGGGCGTAAATGTCTTCCAGCCGGTCGGCCTGGGTCAGCGTGATGGCCTCGCCTGTGACCAGCCACAGCGGCGACGCCCGGAACTTGTCTTTGGGGACCCTAGGTGAACCCCGCACCTAGTTTGCGGGCCAATGAGCCGGGAAGCACGCACCCGTACTCGGCCCCTGGAATCGACAGACGGGAACGACATGAGGAAGAAAAACATGAGGAACGCCACCGGCGTTCTCGCCCTGGCGCTCATCGCCTCGCTGGCCGTCATCACGCCGGCCAGCGCAGAAGAGAAAGGTGTACAAGACGGAGCCAGGGGAGGCTTTGCCGTCCAAGAAGGGCGTGGCCATAGTTCGCAGTTCGGGACGCCCCGTGATAGTTTCCCAACCCTCGTCGAGACCACGCCATTGAAGTTTGACTTCGAGGAAGGCGCCGAGTTCAGTTACGCCGCCGCACCCTGTAGATTCCCGACTAAAAACACCGACACCAGCCTCATCCTCCGCGGCTACCCGGGCTTGCCGTCGCCCGGCCCGGCCACTTACATCCTCGAGGGAAAAGTCACCGAGACCAATGCCTCCGCCGATCGCGGAACGGTCCAAGGAACCCTCACGATCATCCGCTGCGCCGGCGACCAGAACGAGATAGAGGCGGACACGATCTTCGTCGACTACGAGGCGAAGATCACCAAGAAGTCCCCGAACAACCTGCCGCTGAGAGGCGGCACGTTCCGGATCACCGGCGGCACGGGGATCTTCGACGACATCAGCGGCGGAGGGTCGTTCAAGGGTCAGTTGACCTGCCTGCCCGGAACTCTGGACAAGACCGGGACGGCCAACTGCGCCGATCTGGGCGTGTTCTCTGACGCTACATTCAACCTACGGGGCAGCTACAGCGACCCGACGGTCCCGTCCGCGTAGAGCGCCGCTTTGGCCTCTGGGGGGGCCACACGCCGGTGAGCCCGCCGCCCTTCGGCACCGCGCGCAAACGGTCCCTGCGGCGATGCTCGCTGGCGTGTTCAAGCGCGGCAACCCTGAGCAGGCTCAGAAGGGCGGCCTAAAGCTGTGGTCCCATGAACCTCGACCGAGCTGGTGGCGTTCATCGAGAGCACGCGTACGTAGAGACCCGCCGCTTGGCGAGGCCTGCGATCTGGCATCGATGCGGACGCCGCGCGCTATAGCTGGTGCTCGGCGTAGCTCGCGGTCAGGCAAGGGTCCGGAACATAGGGGTGTGGATGGACAGCAACCATGCCAGCGATGCAGAACACGACACAGACGAATACGGCATGGCACCGGTAGCAAGCAACGTGCGCTGTCGGCCTCGTCCTGAGTGGCGTCGCGGTGCTCCCGACTGCCGTGCTGCTCCGCTCTCCGGCGGCGTCAGCCCGGCATGACATCACGGGGGCCCGCAACCTCCGCGAGGAAGGGAGGGGCCCTCGTCGTCGATGGGCCACTTCTACAGGCGCTCCAGAAGTGACGCGACCCACTTCCGTCCACTCCAACGCGTCGCCGCCTGGCGCGATGCCTGGCGCGGCATTCCCCACAGAGGGGAGCCGCTAGCGCTAGCCCGCCGCCGCCCCGACAGTCCCAACCAGTCGCCCCCGTCGCTCATCGGCATGAGAGATCGACGGACTCGATCCAGAAGGCCTCTCTGCTCAACGCTCGCCGCCGTGATCGCACCCGCCCCGGTGCAGTCACAGGGGCAACCCGGCGTCTGGTGCAGGCAGCCCCGAGACGTCCGCTCATGCCGCGGGGCGGTCCTTCGGTGACGGCGATCCACCGTCGCCGGTCCTACGTCGGCCGCTGCGCCGATGCCG
>JBBSVE010000271.1:0-2218 GCA_038233815.1 Rhodobacterales bacterium | reverse complement strand
GATCACGCTGCGCGGCAGAAAACCAGAAAACCCCGAACGTGAAAGGCGCAGCGCAGCGGCAGGCTGGACGCGACAAACCGCCAGCTGACAGACTGTCACGCGCTTCATGTGAGACTTGACGCTGCATGGTCGCGAAAAAGTTCAAAAATCGAGGTTCCCTTCGGTCGATGATCATCACGCACGCCATGACCCCGAGCCAATCCATCTCTTCGACCGCCGCCTCGAATGCTGAGGGGTTGATGCCGAGGTCGCGCAACCGCTGCGTATCCATCCGGGAAGGCCGTCGGGACTCAGGTCTGACGGTCGCGTTCCATGGCGGTCATTTCAAGAAGGTTTTCGACACCGAATGGAGTGAAAGGTGGGCACCTCGACCTCGGCGGTGCCATAGACCCGGATCACGCCATCTTCAGGCTCCATGCCGATGGCGAGATCATGGAGCCGATCCACGGTCTCGCTCAGCTCTGCAGCGACGCGATCAACGGTCTTGACGGCGTAGACCTTGTTCAACGGCATGGTCAGGCTGCCTGACCCCTGTGCTAAGACTTCCAGCGCCAGGAGAGTCGTTCTGGCCGGCGCGACGGGGCATATCGGGCAGACGACCGAGGATATCGGCAAGCGAGGCCTGAGGGTCCACATCGTTCATCTTGGCCGTGACGATCAGGGAATACATGAAGGCGGCGCGGTCGCCACCCCGCGGTGATCCGGCGAAGAGCCAGGCCTGGCGGCGGGAGGCGATGCCGCAGAGGGCACGTTCGGCTGCGTTGTTCGTCAGGCAGATGCGGCCATCATCGAGGAACCGAAAGGCGTCCCAGCGATCGTCTTCCTCGAACATGAAGGTGATGGCCTTGCCGCCCGGGTTATGCTTCGACATCGGGGCGCGTTCGGGCCGCAGCCAGTCATGCAGGTCCTCTATCATCGGACGCACGAGCCGTTGACGGGCGTCATGGCGGGTCTCGGCGGTCAGGCCATTGATCTCACGCTCGACATCGAAGATGGCGTCGAAGGGTTTGACGGCTTCCAGCGCGATGGGCGAGATCTCCTCGGCGACCGATCTGCGCTTGCGGGCCGTGGCATTGATATCCGCCAGTTCGAAGACCTTGCGCCGGGCATGCGACCAGCACAGCGCGCCGAGCACCGGCGCGGGCCTGTGGCTGGCAGGATAGAGATCGTCGTAGCCGCCATAGGCATCCGCTGCCCGGCATTGGTTTGCCGGCAAACCACGAGAGGGGGGGGCTTGCAGGATTCCGGTCCAGCCCGCCAGATGCCGGGTCGGGCGTTCTTTCCTACGGACTGTCGAGAAGTGATAGAGCGCTGCCGGTGGTGTCTCACCGGCGAAGGGCCGGTCGTCACGCAGACAGGTCCAGAGCCGGGCGGTTTGCCGTGCCCCCTTTAGCCAGAAGCGGCACGGTGTCGTCCGCATGCAAGCGTTCAGCGCCGAGGACATGGGCGCGGATCAGATCATGGATCGGCTGCGGCGCTACAGCACAGGCCCCGACTTGGCCGGCCAGAGTGGAAAGGCTGATCTCGACGCCTTCCTTGGCGTATCGCTCGGCCTGCCTGTGCAGCGATTGGTGCTGGCCGCACTTCTCGAAGAAGACCATGGCGAGCAGGTGAAGTTCCGCCCAGCCCCTCGGCGTCGGGCGGAACGGGGCGGGCCGCTGGTTGATCCGTTCGCAGTCCTGGCAAGTGAACGGTTCGCGGACGGTCTGCACGACCTTCCGCTGCCGGGGAATGACCTCCAGCGTCTCAGTGATGTCTTCGCCCACTTTCAAGATGCGCGCCGATCCACAGCGGGTGCAAGAGGTCGGTGCCTCGATCACTACGCGCTCGCGGGGCACCCTCTCGCTGTTTGAAGGCAAACCGCTGTCGGGCAGCGGGTGTTCGGGGAACGGCTTGCGGGCGGGACGGCGGCGCTCGAATGCGACGACCGTCGCCTTAGCTGTTTAATCCCACGGTTTGATGGTGCGCTCCTTTCACAGGAATGGAAGGAAGCATCATGGGCCAGGTTGGTCACGGGAGCGCCACGACCACGTTCGTCGTCAGATCTGCACTAGCAGCGATCCACTGCCCGGCAATCGCTGCTTGCAGCGATGAGAGGGGCAAGCTTCGCTCTCTCAGCCAAGCCGGGAGCCAAGCCGGGCGCTGAGCCGGGCGCTGAGCCGGGGGCTGAGCATCAATCCGAAGACCGTTTCGAAGTGGCGAAAACGGGCGACGGTCG
>JBBSVE010000270.1:0-2376 GCA_038233815.1 Rhodobacterales bacterium | reverse complement strand
GTCTGCTCCACGAGGCCGCCTGCGATGTCCTCGTCTGCAATGGCAATACGGGGTAGCGGCCCTTATCGTGACAGTACGGCCGTCGCGATCGAAATATATTCAAGCGCACCCACCGCGTCTGATGTCGTCGTGAGCGGAGGGCCGCTTGCCGTTGCCGGATCGAGGCGCAACCGATTAAGTAGGAACGGCAGCGACAATCCGCCACGGCTGCCGACGTGCGAGCATATAAGTCTCACCGGCGAACGCTGGATCTCGCGACGCTCTCGTTGCTTCCGGAGCGGCAGGCGCACAAGCCGCAGCTCAGCGAAGTCGATGGAAACAATGTTCCGGGTTATGGCAGCCCTCGCGATCGGTCAGGCGGGAGCCCATGCGGACGGCGACCCTCCTGCAAGATTGACGGACCGCGGGTCGCCTTTTACGCTGCCGCGAACGGGGGCCTGCCTCACCGCCCCGCAACCGGGAGTTCCGCGATGCCGTTGAGACCGTCCCTGCTGGCCGCCAGTCTTTGTCTGGCGGCGCTCCTGCCGCTCGCGCCCGCCGCGATGGCGCAGGAGGCGACGATCGTGCTCAACACCAACGAGGTCGGGATGCCGACCTACAACCCGATCCGGGCGACCTCGCTCAATTCCGCCACCAGCCTGATCTACGACCGGCTGGTGGAACAGGACGCCAAGCGCGCCTTCCATCCGCACCTGGCGGAACGCTGGGACGAAGCGCCGGACGGCATGTCGTGGGTGTTCCACCTGAAATCTGGTGTCACGTTCCACGATGGCACGCCATTCGACGCGCAGACCGTCGCCGACTGGATCCCGCTCTTCAAGGGCACCGACAACGAGTATCTGGTGGCCGCCATCGACCATGTGGAGGTGATCGAAGACCACACCGCAAAATTCGTGATGGTCCACCCCGACCCGAACCTGCTCTACAACCTCGCGAGCCTGTTCATGAGCGTGCCGGAGCCGAAAGCGGTCAAGACGATGGGCGACAATTTCGGCGTGACGGAGGCGGTGGGCACCGGGCCCTACAAGCTCGAAAGCTTCGAGATCGGGCAGGAGACGGTACTGGCGCGCAACGACGCCTACACCTGGGGCTCGCCACTGGCAAAAAACACCGGGCCCGCAAAGTTCGAGCGTCTGACCTTCCGCGAGATTGCCGAGGATGCAACGGCGTTCCTGGAGCTGAAGACCGGCGGCGTGGACCTGCTGATGTCGGTGCCGAACGACTTTCTGGCCGAGGTGAAGAAACAGGACGATCTGAAGTTGCTGACCGCCCCGGGGCGCGAGGTCGTCTACATGGCGATCAACGTGGCAAAGGCACCTTTCACCGACATCCGGGTGCGGCAGGCGGCGGCGCTGGCGATCAACCAGACGGAAATCCTCGCCAACGTCTATGGCGGCGTGGGGACGGTGGCGGACACGTTCCTGATCTCTGGCCTGCCGGAATCGCAGGTGCCGGCGGCGGACCGGATCAGCTTCGATCCGAAAAAGGCGAACGATCTGCTGGACGCGGCGGGCTGGGCGATGGGCGCGGACGGGGTGCGCGCCAAGGACGGCAAGCCGCTGGAGGTATCGCTCTGGTCGCAGAGTGACAGCATCTTTCGGCGGCTGACGGAGGTGGTGCAGGCGGAACTCAAGGCGGTGGGGATCAAAGCCGACATCGCGACCTTCGACAGCTCTGCCATTCGCGACCGCTACAAGAGCGGCGAGCAGCAGCTCGCCGTCAGGTCCTACATCTGGGACAATGCCGATATCGTGGACTGGTTCTTCGGCGGCGACCGGCTGGGCTATCCCAACATCTCCATGTTCAACGACCCCAAGGCCGAGGCGTTGCGCGCCCAGGCGATGACCGGTTCGAAGAACTCCGAAGAGCGGGTGGCGAATTTTACCGCCTACCATCAGTATGTCCTGTCGCAGTTTCCCTTTGCGCCGATCTATCAGCCGGTGATCAATGCGGGTTACAACAAGACCCGCATCTCGCTGCCCGATACGGTCAATTCGCCGGATGTGAAATCGACGGTCTTCATGGACATGGCACCGGTGGAGTAAGCGCGGGCCGCGGGGCATGACCGGGTATCTCATCAGACGGATTTTGCTGCTGATCCCGGTCTTTCTGGCCATATCGGTCGTGATCTTTTCGATCATCCATCTCATTCCGGGCGATCCGATCGACAACCTGCTGAAGATTGGCGCGGGGCCGGAGCAGCGGGCCATCATCACGGCGCGCTACGGGCTCGACAAGCCGTTGATCGCGCAATATTTCATTTGGCTCGGACATCTTGCGCAGGGTGATCTCGGCACCGCGATCGTGGCGCGACGGCCGGTGTCGGCGCTGATCGCGCAAGCGCTGCCGCATTCGCTTGCGCTGGGGCTGTGCGCG
>JBBSVE010000269.1:0-2414 GCA_038233815.1 Rhodobacterales bacterium | reverse complement strand
CTTCGCAAGCGCGGGTCACTGCTGATCGGTTGCCCGGCACCGTATGCTTGCAGGCGTGAGAGGGTGGCTGGACAAGGAGATGACCTCGCTCGCGCCGCATGATGGCAGCCCGGGTCGTCCTGCGGTGTTCTCGGATGCGGCGATCCGGTTCTGCCTGACCATCAAGGTGCTGTTGGCTGCCGCTCAGGCAGACGACCCGGATGGTGGCCAGCCTGTTGAAGATCGCGATCCTGGACCGGGCCCGTGCCGGGCTACACGACCCTGTGCCGGCGGCAGAAGACGCCGGCGGTCCAGATCCCCTGCCGCCGCGCCGATGGGCCACTGAACCTGCTGGTGGACAGCACCGGGATCAAGGTCCTCGGCGACGGGGCCTTCTCGTGGTTTGATTGCAAACCCCTGCCGGGTAACAAATGGCAGGCGCGCAAGACCGGTGTCCAAGGCCGGCGCCAGTCGTTGCCCTCTCACGGTGTGCAAGCAAACCGTTGCCGGGCGACGGATGGGGCCCGTGACACCGCCGCTGCCACACCGCCATCCACGGCCCGGCAGTGCATGTCCACATGCACGAGAGGGAGCGACCGGCAGGCCACCGCGATCATTCCGATCCGCAAGAACGGACGGCATTGGAAAGAGGACCGCACGGCTGCGATCGTCCGCAACGAAACCCTGCGCGCCACCCGGCACGCCACCCTGCGCGCCACCCGGCACGACGGTCGGGCAGTCCGGAAGCGCTGGACCGGCATCATGTCCGAAGCTGGATCGAGGCGAACCCTCTCATGGTTTGCAAGCAAACCGTTGCCAGGCACCGGATGCGCTGCCTCACGGCGTTCGGGGAACGCATCGCTGCTCGACACCTGGACAGCCAAACCGCCGAAATCCGGATTCGCGTCGCACGCATGAACCGCTTCTCGGCCCTCGGAACGGCCGAGATCGTCCGCGTGGACTGATGACGGTGGGAAAAGGGAGCATCATGCATCGGGCTGGAGTTGTGCAACATATGTAACCGCGCTTAGCGCAATAGGGTTTCTGAAGATTTTGACGCGTCGTCGGGTGCTGACATATGTCCGGCCTCAAGATGCGACCTCTCAGATGGCGCGGGCCCGTATGGTGTTCGAGGGTCGGGTCCAGATCAACGCCGCGTGCTCGAAGGCACTCTGTTGCAGGCTGGTTCCTCTGATCCCGTCTCACGACCGTTGCGCCAAACTGCTCCTTGCCCTCTTTCGCTCCGACGTCCTCGCGATCAACGGTCGGCTTCTGCCGCCGCGACCGGAGCCTTTTAGACCCCACCGCGGGCCATCAGGGCCCCGACGATCCGCGCCGTTTTGTTCTCGAGCGCCACCCGCACCAGCATCGGTGGCTTGCGCGTCAGCATGCCGCCGCGCCAGGTGCCAGGCTTGGCTGCCGCATGGACATGCCGCTTGATGATGACGCTGTTGGCCCCGATGATGAGCAACCGCCTCAGGGATCGCTCGCCCATCTTCGTTGTCGCACCGAGGCGCTGCTTGCCGCCGGTCGAATGCTGTCGCGGCACGAGGCCGAGCCAGGCCACAAAATCGGGCTTTGCGGAAGGTCTCGGGCGGCGGGGCCAGCACGGCGATGGCCGTGGCGATCAACGGACCAATGCCAGGGATCGTCATCAGCCGCAGCGCCACGTCATTCTCTTTGGCTCGGTGGGCGATCTCTGCATTCAGTTTCTCGATTTCCACCTCGAGGTGGGAGAATGCCATGACCGGCACCTTCAAAGTGGCGATGGCATCTGCGGGTATGCCGCTGTCCGGGTCCTCGGCGACGGCGATCAGTTTCGATGTGTTGGCCGCGCCCTGCGGCACAATCTGGCCGAACTCTGTCAGGTGGCCGCGCAGGGCGTTGATCGCCTGGGTGCGCTGCCGGATCAGCAACTCGCGGACCCGGAAGACCATGGCGGCGCCCTGCGTGTCTTCGCTCTTCACCGGCACAAAACGCCCTCTCGGCGATACAGGCATCGCCTGCCGGGCAATACATCGTCGGGCGGACCACCGCTTCACAAATGGCCTCGGCAACGGCCGCGTCGTTCGGCGGAAAGACGATTCACTGGATCGTCTTCTTTTCCGCCTCACTCTGGCGCTTCACGAAAGGCTTCACACAGGCCGGCGGAATCAGCCGAACCTCATGACCCAGCGTGCCGATCTCACGACCCCAAAAGTGAGCCCCGCCACACGCTTCCATCGCGACGACGCAAGCGGGCAGCGTGCTGAAGAACTCCAGCACCTGCGCGCGCCGCTGTTTCTTGCGCAAGACCGCCCGGCCCGTGCCGTCGGCTCCGTGCACCTGAAAATGTTCTTCGCCAGATCGAGCCCGACCGTGGCAATCTCCGACATGACCGCCTCCCAGGTTGGATTGTTGCGATCCCACCTTGGAACAGAGATGCCGTCGGGGGG
>JBBSVE010000268.1:0-2421 GCA_038233815.1 Rhodobacterales bacterium | reverse complement strand
TGAGGCGGGTCAGGGCATCGATCGCTGTCATCGCGGGCTGAGCATCAAGCCATGCTTCGATCTCGATGCGATGAGGCTCAAGCATCGACGGGCGCGTCGGGACCGGTTTTACGCGTCGGTAAGGGCGGCGATGGATTTCCCGGCGTTCGCCGTTCCGCTTCGCATCGGCAACGACGGCTGCGAGGTCGACCACGATTGGCATCTCATCTGCTGAGGGTGCGATCCCTCTCCGATCGACCCGCTTGCCCGGATCGGCCTGCGCCGCGCGGATCGCGGCCAGTGCGATCACCGGATCGGCGCGACTTTGCAGATCGGCGATGCACGCGACACGCGTGGCATCGATCCGCCCCGACACCAATGCCCGCCCCGCCGGCGTGACCGGCGGATGCCAATACTTCATGACCTTGGCACTGACGCGGATCGTCTTGCGCAGCTTGAAGGAGGGGTGGACCAGGTTGGTCTGCAAACGCACTGCCGCGTAAAGCCTCGCCAGCGTCGTGGCCGCCACCATGCCCTCGAACCGGCCGTAACCGACGATGCGTCGGACGATCGCCCCGTTCTTCTGCTCCACCCAGGCCTGGTCGTTCTTCCGGCAATCCCGCGAGCGCGTCACCTCCAGTCCCTGCGCCCGGGCTACCCAGGCAACCACGGGTTCGTTCATGAAGGCGCCGTCGTTGTCGAAGTCGACGCCTTTGAGTGGAAACGGAAACAAAATCTGCGCCATCCGCAGCGCTTCCAGTACGAGCGCCCCTGACCGAAACACCACCGGCACGCATTCGGTCCAGCCCGTGGCGATGTCGGTCAGCACCAGCGTCTGCACAAACGCGCCATCTGTGCGGACGCTGGACTGTGCTACGACGTCGACCTCGAGGAAGCCGGGCGCCGGATCGCCCCAGTCGGCGAAGGTCCGCACCGGCACCGACCTGCGCACCGCCGAGCTGAAGCCGGCCCGCTTGCGTCGTCCCTGTGCGGCCGCAATTCGCGTTTCCGACAGCAAGCGGTCGATCGTCGCCGGGCTGATCGCCAGCAGCGCTGCCGCCAGGTCCGCATCGGACGCGAGCTGCCCGTGCCGCTCCAGTGCCGGCAGGAGAACCGCGATCATCGGCTTCAGCCGCTTGGAGCAGACCCGATCCGACGCTGCTTTCGATGCAGACCGGTCAGCGCTACGAACTCGTCAAGGATAGTGCCCTTCGCCACACGTCCGCTCTGTGCGTATCGATCCCTGATCGTCGCCGTCACCTCCGCTCGTGCCGCCATGCTGAGCCTCCCCGCCATCGTTCCACACCCCGCCGATCCACCCCGATCGTGCGTAGCGATCAGGGTCCGGCAACGGCAGCGTCCGGTAACGTTTCATGCGAGGCAATGCGCGATCTTGGGGAATATTTCTGGTGAGGCAATGCGCCGTCCATGGTGGTTGTCGCTCAACAAAGCTGGTTCTGCGCTATCACGTCAGCGACGCCGCGCAGCACGACAGAAGCTAGGCGGTGGATCACCTGCTGATGCGGGGCAACACCGGCTCAGGAGTGTGGGCGGATGCGGCCTACCGGTCCGAAGAGATGTAGACCAAGCTGCGAGACCGGAAGCTGAAAAGTCACATTCACCGGAAGGGCAAGCGGGGCAGTCCGCTGACCGAACGGGCCAAGGGCAGCAACCGGACCAAATCCACCGTGCGGGTCCGTATCGAACACATCTTCGGCGCGTAGACCAACGACATGGGCGGCACGCTGGTGCGCACCAGCGGCCAGGTGCGGGCGAAGGTCAAGATCGGACTGAATAACCTCGCCTACAACATGCGCCGCCTTGGCCAACTGCGCCGCATCAACCCGTATCCGCCTGACGAAGAACCCAGCGATCAGGCAGATTAGGCCGCGCAGCAGGAAAACCCGAGCCTGAAAGACGCACCGCATAGGCACTCCGCAATCGACATACCGTCAGCCGACGGTCTTCCTCCCGGTTCAGGCCCCGCGCGCCGCCGTGCGGACACGAAAACAGTCAAAAATCGGTAAGCGCCACGGCGTCACCCTATGCGGCGAGGCTTGACCGTTGATCGAAGTTCCAAGGCATCAGGTCTTTGATCCGGCTTTGCGGGTGGCCGTCGAGGATAGCGCGGAGGGTGGCGGCGATGTAGTCGACCGGGTTCACGTCGGCGATCTTGCAGGTGGCGACCAGCGAGGCGAGCATGGCCCAGTTCTCGGCCCCGACCTCGTTGCCCGCGAAGAGCGCATTTTTTCTCGTGAGGGCAATCGGACGGATTTGGTTCTCGACCGGGTTGGTATCCAACTCGAGGGTGCCGTCGTCGAGGAAACGGATCAGGCCGGGCCAGTGGGCCAGCGTGTAGCGGATGTCTTCGGCCAACTGGGACTTCTGTGGGATGCGCGACAGCTGGGCTTCCAGCCATGGTCTGAGCGCGGCGACGATCGG
>JBBSVE010000267.1:0-2435 GCA_038233815.1 Rhodobacterales bacterium | reverse complement strand
GACGGGCATCCAGTTCGCCGATCAGCCTCGGAACCGGAACGCCATCTATTCCCGGCCAATGCAATTGACGTGATCTGCGGGGCCAATGGAACCGAGCACCGGCTCACCAAGCCCAACCACCCTTGGAGTTGCGAGGATCAAAAAACGATCCGGGGGATCGTTTCCCCGAGCACCGGTCAGGTCGAGCGGATGAACCGCACGATCAAGGAGGCCACGGTCAAGCGCTTCCGTAATGAGGGCAATGACCAGTTGTGCACGCACCTTGCTGACGCCTGAGCCTAAAACTTCGCCCGAAGGCTAAAGACCCTCAGTGGCCTCACCCCATACGAATACATCTGCAAAATCCGGTCATCAGAGCCGGACCGATTCATCCTCAACCCGATCCACCAGATGCCGGGATTAAACACCCAGGCGCGTCGATTGTCAGGCTCTCCCGCATGGTTTAAGGGTAAACCGATTGGGACAAGAGGAGCCTCAGGATGGCCGCCAAGCGCTTCGACGTGATCGTGATCGGTGCCGGACCGGGGGGCTATGTCGCAGCGATCCGTGCGGCGCAACTGGGACTGTCCACCTGCATCGTGGAGCGGGAGGCCTTGGGCGGCATCTGCCTCAACTGGGGCTGCATCCCCACCAAGGCGCTGCTGCGCTCGGCCGAGGTCTATCACCTGATGCACCGCGCCAAGGATTTCGGGCTGTCGGCGGGTAATCTCGCCTTCGATCTGCCGGCCGTGGTGGCCCGGTCCCGCGCAGTGTCGAAGCAACTGGTGAACGGCATCGGGCACCTGATGAAGAAGAACAAGATTACCGTCATGATGGGCGAGGCGGTGCTGCCCGCGAAAGGCCGCGTCACCGTCACGACCGACAAGGGGGCGGAGGAGCTGGAGGCCCCCGCAATCATCCTCGCCACCGGAGCGCGGGCGCGCAACCTGCCGGGGCTGGAGCCGGACGGCGATCTGGTCTGGAACTACCGCCACGCCATGGTGCCGGAGCGGATGCCGAAGAAACTGCTCGTCATCGGCTCGGGCGCCATCGGGATCGAATTTGCGAGCTTCTTCAACACCATGGGTGCGAACGTTACGGTGGTGGAGGTGATGGACCGCGTGCTTCCCGTCGAGGATGCGGAGATCTCGGCCTTTGCCAAAAAGAGCTTCGTGAAGCAGGGGATGAAGATCCTCGAGAAGACGACGGTGAAATCGCTCGACCGCACCAAGGGGCGCGTCACGGCGCATCTGGAATCGGGCGGCAAGACCGAGACTGCGGAGTTCGACACCGTGATTTCCGCCGTGGGGATCGTGGGCAACGTGGAGAACCTCGGGCTGGAGGCGCTGGGCGTGAAGGTCGAGCGGACGCATGTGCTGACGGATGAATATTGCCGCACCGGGGTCGAGGGGCTCTATGCCATCGGCGATATCGCGGGCGCGCCGTGGCTTGCGCACAAGGCGAGCCACGAGGGCGTGATGGTGGCCGAACTGATCGCGGGCGGGCATCCCCATCCGATCAAGCCCGGCTCCATCGCGGGCTGCACCTATTGCCATCCGCAAGTCGCATCCGTCGGCATGACGGAGGCGAAGGCCAAGGAGGCGGGGCACGAGGTCCGGGTCGGCCGCTTCCCCTTCATCGGCAACGGCAAGGCCATAGCGCTGGGCGAGCCGGAGGGGATGGTCAAGACCGTGTTCGACGCCGCGACCGGCGAGTTGCTGGGCGCTCACATGATCGGCGCCGAAGTGACCGAGCTGATCCAGGGCTACATCATCGGTCGCACGCTGGAGACGACTGAAGCCGAATTGATCGAGACCGTCTTCCCCCATCCGACGCTGAGCGAGATGATGCACGAATCCGTGCTCGACGCCTACGGGCGCGCCCTGCATATGTGACGTCCGCGCGCGCTGGTGCCTGCTGGCGTGCTGCGCTAGATGGCCGCGATGCGCACGCCGTCACCTCTCTGGACCGTCCTCGCCCTTTGGGGCGCGGGATTGGGTGCTGCGGGGCAGTTCGGCAAATACAGCCTGATCTTCGACCGGATCGCCCTGCAATATCCGGGGCATGGGGCGGTGGTGCTCGGGCTCATCGTGTCCATCGTGGGTCTGGTCGGGGTCGTTTTCGGCACCACGGCGGGGCTGCTGATCGCGCGGGCGGGCTATCGCCGCGTGCTGGTCATCTCGCTTGCCGCAGGCGCGGTTGCGTCGGCGCTGGAGGCGCCCGGTCTGCCGCTGGCGCTCCTCCTCCCGTTGCGCGCGGCGGAGGGGTTTTCGCAGCTTGGCATCGTCGTCGCGGCGCCGGTGCTGATCGCGCAGGCGGCGTCGCTGCGCTGGCAGGGGCTGGCAATGACGCTCTGGGCCACGTTCCTCGCGGCCTCGTTCGCGCTGACGGCGCTGTTCGGCGTGCCGCTGGCGGATGCGGCTGGCGTGGGGGCGCTGCTTGGCGCCCATGCGGTC
>JBBSVE010000266.1:0-2438 GCA_038233815.1 Rhodobacterales bacterium | reverse complement strand
TCGGCGCCGATCCGGACGGATCCGACCCTAGGATCGCGCAATGCCTGCAGCCGCAGCGCCGCCGTGCGCGCGAACGTCCGTACCACCACTTTGCGCCGCGCGCCCGACAGGGGCGTCTCCGGCGCCATGCGGACGATCTCCGCATCGTACCCGTCCGCGATCATCAACCCGGTGCCATCGGGCAGAAGATCGGTCGGAAACACCTCATCCACCGCCCAGAAAAACCGGTCGCACCAATCAAGATAACCGTGCCATTTGCGGTCCGCCCTGAAATCCGCCCGCGACGATTTGCACTCCACCACCCAGATTTCGCCCTTTGGCCCCAGCGCGATCACATCGACGCGCAGACCGGTCGTCGGCACCAGTTCCTCCAGTGTCGAGAAGCCGAGGCTGAGGAGATGACGGCAGACGCCGCGTGCGAGGCGTTGACCGGGCCTGGAAACGGGGCTTTGGGGGCACCCTGCAGGACTGTGGGGATCCCCTCCATCACAGGTCGTTCGGGGCAGGACGCGGGGGTCGGTCATTCTAACACCTCTCGGCATCTCGAAAACATGAACGGAAGATGAACACATTTCAACCAAGATCGGCGCTGCACATCTTTGAACGCCCCTGCAGAGCGGGTGACGAAGCCGCAATCGCGACCGTATCCGCGCCCGTCGATCACTCTTGCACGGCCAGCCCCGCCGCCCTATCTTAACCCTTGGCAGCTACTGCTCCTCACGTGATCGGCTTTTTTCCAGTGGCCGATAAGCATCTCCGAGGGAGCTGGCTCTGCCAGGGCCTTGGCTCTGGTATCTGGCGACCACCTGAACACTCAGGCTCTCGGGAAAAACCCCGCCGACACGGTTGCTGCGGTGGCTGCCACTTTTCCCGCCGATATCACGCGAACGCCTCGGGCTTTGCCTCGCGCGCCATATGGTCGAGAACGGCATTCACGAATTTCGGCTCCTTGCCGTCCGGGAAGAAGGCTTTGGCAACGTCGACGAATTCGGTGATCGCGACCTTCGGCGGGGTCGCCATCTGGGTGATCTCGCCGCCCGCCGCACGGAACAGGGCGCGCAAGACGGGGTCGATCCGGTCGATTGGCCAGGCGGCAATGAGCGCGCGGTCGGTCAACTGGTCGATGCTGGCCTGAAAGTTCACCGCGTGATCCAGCAAGGCGCGAAAATGCGTCGGGTCGCCTTCGGCCATCTCCTCGCCGTCGTAGACGGCACCGAACCGGTGCGTCTCGAACTCGGTGCTGACGCCTTCGACGGTCTGGCCCGACCGCTCCATCTGGAACAGCGCCTGCACGGCATAGAGCCGCGCGGCCGAGCGCATCTGGCGCTTGTCCGTGCCGCGTTTCTTCGCGGGTTTCGGTGCCGTCTCACTCATGCCCGGAACGTGTCCGCAGGCGCGCGGAAGCCGATGCCCTTGCGCGCCCCGGCCCAGCGCCGCGAGAGCGCGAGGAGATGCAGCGCCGCCGCCGCCGCTCCGCCGCCCTTGTTCTGACCGTCCGGATCGGCGCGGACCTCGGCCTGTGCCATCGTCTCCACCGTCAGGATGCCGTTGCCGATGCAGGCGCCCTGCAGGCCCAGAAGGCTCAGCGCGCGGGAGCTGTCATTGCACACGGTGTCGTAATGCGTCGTCTCGCCCCGGATCACGCAGCCGACCGCCACGTAGCCGTCAACATTCGTCTGCCGCTCCGCCATCGCAATAGCCGTCGGCACTTCCAAAGCACCAGGAACCTCGATCACTTCCACCGTCGCTCCCGCCGATTTCGCCACCGCCTCTGCGCCCGCGATCAGGTGGTCAGCGATGGCGCGGTAATAGGGTGCGACCACGATCAGCAATTTCACCGGCTTGTCGAAAGCGGGCAGCGGCAGGGCGTGATGATCGGTGCTGGCCATGATGCCTCAGCCTTTCGGAATGATGCGGGTGCCGGTGATGGTCAGCCCGTAAGCCTCCAGCCCGACGACCTTGGGGCGTGGCGAATTTGTCAGCAGGATCAGATCCGTCAGTCCAAGCTGCGACAGGATCTGCGCGCCAAGCCCATATTGCTTCAGCGTCTGCGGTGACACTTCTGCGTCGGAAACCAGCTTCGAGTGGAGGTCGCGCAGCAAAACCAGAACGCCGCGCCCCTCCTCCGCGATCAGGCGCATCGCGTCGCCGAACTCCCCTGTCCGGCCGGCGGGGCCGATCCCCACCACGTCGAGCAGCGGGTCCATCGTGTGCATGCGAACCACCACGGGGGCATCGCCGGAAATGTCGCCCTTGATGAGCACGACATGCTCAGCCCCTTCCGCCTCGTCGGTATAGATCCGCATCGTCCAGTCGCCGCCGAACTCGGAGGTAACCGTCCGGTCGGCACCCGGCCGCACGAGGTTGTCGTGCCGCCGCCGGTAAGCGATCAGGTCGGATATGGTGCCAATCTTCAGTGCGTGTCTCTGCGCAAAGGC
>JBBSVE010000265.1:0-2439 GCA_038233815.1 Rhodobacterales bacterium | reverse complement strand
TGCCGAGCCCGTCATACCAGACAATTTTTACCAGGTCGCCACGGCGGCCCCGAAAGACGTAGAGATCGCCAGCATGGGGATCACGCCCGAGCGCCTGCTGCACCTGCAGCGCTAAGCCATTCATGCCGCGCCGCATGTCGGTATGGCCCGCCGCCAGCCAGACCCGGACACCGGAGGAAACCGGGATCATCCGCGCAGCACCGCCATCACGCGTCGCAGCGCGGCAACGCTGATCCCCTCGGCAATCCGAACCGCCGTGCCGTCGGGCAGCACGATCTCGATGCGGCTGTCCGCCTGGTTCTCACGGTCGATGAGCGCCGCAGCCACCGGACCCTGCGGCTCCGGCACCGGCAACTCCGGCACGATACGCAGCGGCAGGAAGCCTGGCGCCTCGGCCACCAGCTTGCCGTGCCGTTGCGCGTCCCGCCACTGCCACAACAGGCCACGGCTCACATCGTGCCGGCGCGCCACGTCGCTGAACCGGACGCCCGGCTCGTCGAGCTCGGCCAGGATCCGCAGTTTCTCCTCGTCCCGCCAACGGCGGCGCCGCTCGACGCCGGTGATGATCTCCATCCCGCACCCCATCCGTTGCCCTTAACGGCGCTCGAAAGAACGCCCGTAAGATCAAAAGACAGGTTCAACCCTCGGCCGGAAGGCGGCCCTCGGCGGCTTACGATTACCCACATCTTCAGCGAGCCTATTGCCTCGTATGAATCTGCCGTGATTCTCTGCGTGCCGCCGAATCATGGAGGCGTCACGGATGCGGGACGAGACCAGCAGCAGCGAAGCCGCTTGGCCGGAGGAAGAGCTCTCCGCGGCGACCCTTCCCGATAAGCGTCTGGCCCGTCGGCTGCGACGATTGATGGATCAACTGTCAGCCGCGCCGGGCAAGCCAATCCCGGCAGCCTGCGGCGACTGGGCGGGGACAAAGGCCGCCTATCGCTTCTTTGATAATCCGCGTGTGACTGAACATAGCGTTCTCGCCGGCCATTTCGCCGCGACCGCGGCGCGCGTAGCAGCGAGCAAAGATCCTATCCTTATCCTGCAAGACACGACCGAATTTATCTACAGCCGCGCGCAACCAGGAAAAATCGGCTTCACCAAAACCGTTAATGCCGGGCGTTACAAAGCCGGGCAGCCCAACGTGCAGACCTTGTGCGGGATGCTGATGCATTCGAGCCTGGCCGTCACCCTCACCGGGACCCCCCTCGGCCTGACAGCGGTGAAGTTCTGGACAAGAGCCAAGTTCAAAGGAACGCTCGCGCTTAAGCGAAAAATCAATCCCACACGCGTGCCGATCGAGGTGAAGGAGAGCTACCGCTGGCTGGAGAATCTGCGCCAATCCATCGCGCTCGTTGGTGCGCCCGAGCGCTGCGTGCATGTGGGTGACAGGGAGAGCGACATCTATGAGCTTTATTGCACTGCGCAGGACCTTGGTACCAGCTTCCTCGTGCGGGTGCAGACGAACAGGCTAGCCGAGCGACCTGTCGATGCTGACCCACACAATCCTGCACATCGCGTGTTTACCCAACTTGCGGCGGCGCCTTGGGCGGGACGCCATCGCATCACGGTCGATCAGGACAAGACGGCTTGGCTCCAGGTCAAGTTCGCTGCCATCAACACATTGCCGCCGGTAGGCAAGCAGAAGCGCTATCATCCGCAGGTTCTGACCTACATCCATGCCGTCGAAGAGAATCCACCATCCGATCGCGAACCGATCGACTGGAAGCTGGTGACCAACTTGCCGGTCGAAGATCTCTCCGCGGCGGTTGAAAAGCTCGGATGGTACGCACTGCGCTGGAAGGCAGAGGTATTCCACAAGGTCATGAAATCTGGGTGCCGTGCTGAGGAGACGAGGCTCGAGACAGCCGAGAGGCTGGCAAAGTTCCTCGCCCTCATCGCGGTGGTCAGCTGGCGCATATTCTTCGTCACTATGTCGGCGCGTGCGAAGCCAGATGCAGCGCCCGACAGCGTTCTCACCGCTGCCGAAATCAGTGCGCTCGATCGGATCGACGCGTCCCGAACGCGACCACGCCTCCAACGACACACGCTCGCCGGATACCTGCTGCAAATTGCCATGCTTGGCGGCTACCTTGCCCGCAAAAACGATCCGCCACCCGGCAACATGGTCGTCTGGCGCGGTATGACCCGCCTCCACGACATCGCCTTCGGTATCTCCATTGGATCGCGCCGAAGATGTGGGTAATCGTAAGCCCTGCCCCGGGGTGCTGGCCAGGGTGAGGGCGCCGCCGGATTGCTGGGCGAACGCGTAGGTCGAGGCAAGGCCGAGCCCGGTGCCCTGGCCGGACGGCTTGGTGGTGAAGAAGGGCTCGGTGGCACGCTGCAGCGTAGCGGCATCCATGCCGACCCCTGTGTCGGACAAGGCGATCACCACATGATCGCGCCAAGCCGCGGCGCCCTGCGGCAACTCATCGGTCC
>JBBSVE010000264.1:0-2463 GCA_038233815.1 Rhodobacterales bacterium | reverse complement strand
TCCGGCCATTCTGCATCACGATGATGCGGTCGCAGATCCGGGCCGCGACGCGCAGATCGTGGGTGATGAAGATCATCGACAGGCCAAGCCGCGCCTTCAGGTCCGCCAGCAGATCCAGAACCTGCGCCTGGATCGACACGTCCAGCGCGGAGACCGCCTCGTCCGCGATGATGACGCGCGGCTCCAGCGCCAGCGCGCGGGCGATGCCGATGCGCTGGCGCTGGCCGCCGGAAAATTCGTGCGGAAAGCGGTCCATCGCCGCGGCGTCCAGCCCCACCAGATCCAGAAGCGCACGGGCCCGCGCCTCCGCGTCGCGTCGCGACGTGCCGTAGGCGATCAGCCCTTCGGTCAGGATCCGCGACACCCGCGCCCGGGGGTTGAGCGAGGAGAACGGGTCCTGAAAGATCATCTGCATCCGGCGCCGCCCGTCGCGCAGGTCGGCCCCGGACATTCCCGCAATGTCGGCGCCCTCCAGCAGGACGCGGCCGCTGTCGGGATCGGTGAGGCGCACGAGACAGCGCCCGACGGTCGACTTGCCCGACCCGGACTCGCCCACGATGCCCACCGTTTCCCGCGCATGGAGCGCGAAGCTCACATCCTCCACCGCCCGGACCACCCGCCGTTTGCGAAAGACCGTGCCCGAGCCGGTGGAGAAGGTCTTGGTCAGCTCCTCGACCGAGAGGAGGGGCGCTTGCGTCGGTGCAGCATCCGCCGCCTTCCGCGACAGGCGCGGGATCGCGTCGATCAGGGCGCGGGTGTAGGGATGGCGGGGGGACAGGAGCACGGATTGGGCGTCGCCCTCCTCGACGATGCGGCCGGTCTGCATGACGATCACGCGGTCGGCGATGTCGGCGACCACGCCGAAATCGTGGGTGATGAAGATCACGGCCATGCCGCGCTTCGTGCGCAGATCCTCGATCAGCTGCAGGATCTGCGCCTGTGTCGTCACGTCGAGCGCGGTCGTCGGTTCGTCCGCGATAAGGATGCGCGGTTCCAGCGCCAGTGCCATCGCGATCATCACGCGCTGCCGCTGGCCGCCCGAAAGCTGGAACGGATAGGCGCGGATCGCGGCGCGGGGATCCGGGATGCCGACCTCCTCCAGGAGCGTCAGGGCGCGGGCGCGCCGCTCCGCCGGGGTCAGCACTCCGTGCGCTTCGAACACTTCGGCGATCTGCGCGCCGACGCGCATCAGGGGGTTGAGCGCGCTCAGCGGTTCCTGAAAGATCATCGCAATGCGGCGGCCGCGCAGGTCCATCATCCCGCGCTCGGAAAGGCCGAGGATCTCCTCCCCGTCGAAGGTGATCGAGCCCGCGACGGGTGTGACGCCCTCTGGCAGAAGACCCATCACCGCGTTGGCCGACATGGACTTGCCCGACCCGCTTTCCCCCACGATGCAGAGGATCTGGCCGGGGTCGAGGTCGAGGGCGATATCCTCCGCAGCAAAGGCCCGGTCGGCCCCGGGGGGGAGTGCGATGGTGAGGTCGCGGATCCGAAGGAGGGTCATCCCTGCCTCCGCGCGAGCCGCGGGTTCAGCGCGTCGTTCAGCCCTTCGCCGATGAGGTTGAGCGCGAGCACCGTCAGCAGGATCGCCATGCCCGGCAGGAACGACAGCCACCATGCCGTGCGGATCACCGTGCGCGCGGCGCCGATCATGTAGCCCCACGACATGACGTTGGGATCGCCGAGCCCCAGAAACGACAGCGAGCTTTCCAGCAGGATCGCCTGCGCCACCATCAGGGACGCCAGCACGATGATCGGCGGCAGCGCGTTGGGCAGGATGTGGCGCAGGATGATCCGCAGTGTTCCCAGACCCGAGAGCGTCGCCGCCTCCACGAATTCGCGGGTCCGCAGGGACAGGACCTCCCCCCGGACGAGTCGGGCCACGGGGGGCCAGGAGACGACGGCGATGGCGATGATGACGAAGGTGAGGCTCGGCTGGAAGATCGCCAGCAGCACGATGGCCAGCGCAAAGCTCGGGATGGTCTGGAAAAACTCCGTGAACCGCATCAGCGCGTCGTCGATCCAAGCCCCGAAGTAGCCCGCACAGGCGCCAACCGGCACGCCAATGGCCAGCGCCACGACGGTGGATACGAGGCCCACGAGCAGGCTCACATAGGCGCCGTGCGCAAGACCGGAGGCGACATCGCGGCCCAGCGCATCGGTGCCAAGCGGCAGGCCCGCCGCCGTAAAGGGTGGCAGGAACGGGCGCTGCACCATCCGCCACGGGCTTTGCGGAAAGAGGACGGGCGCGAGGATGGCGGTCGCGATCACGAGGACGAGGATCGCGAGCCCGATCACAGCACCCCGGTTGCGGGCGAACTGGGTCCAGAACGCCTTCATTGCGCAAGCCTGATGCGCGGATCGACGACGACATAGAGCACGTCGGTGATCAGGTTGAACAGCAAAACCATCGCGGCGGAGATGTAGAAGACCCCGAGGATGACGTTGTAATCGCGCTGGTTG
>JBBSVE010000263.1:0-2495 GCA_038233815.1 Rhodobacterales bacterium | reverse complement strand
GGGCCCTCCTTGCCCTCGGGCAGGATGATTGCCTGTCCGCCGAACAGCGGCAGGTCGGCCCGGTAGGTGCCGCTCGGCTCCACGTTGTAGGTCATCAGGAGGTTATGTTTCAGGCCGAGCTGGTAGTCATCGTCGCCGTGGCTTGGAGCGGTATGAACAAAACCGGTGCCCGCGTCGGCGGTTACATGATCGCCCGGCAGCATGGGCACGTCGAAGTCCCACTCCCCCGCGCCATCCTCGACGGCGCGAAACGGATGCGCGAGTACCAGCGACGCCAGATCGTCCGCGGTAACGTCGCACAGCCTGCGCACCATCTCTGGCCCGACAATCTTAGCCTGCGCAAAGACCGCCTCCGCCAGACCGTCGGCGACCAGCACCCGATGACCGATCGTTGCGGTGCTATCGGCGGGGCGACCGATTATCTCGTAGAGCCCGTAGGAAATCGCGGGTCCGAAGGCCACGGCACGGTTCTGCGGGATCGTCCATGGTGTCGTGGTCCAGATCGCCACATCGGTCGGTGTCTTCGTGAAGATCGCGTCGGCGGCCCCGGTCACCCGGAACCTCACCCAGATCTGATGCGACGTAACGTCGTGATACTCGACCTCCGCCTCGGCCAGCGCGGTCTTCTCCACCGGCGACCACATCACCGGCTTCGAGCCCTGATAGAGCGACCCGTTCATCACGAATTTCATGAATTCGCCCGCGATCACCGCTTCGGCGTGGGCGTCCATCGTCAGGTAGGGATCGGCCCAATTGCCGGTGATGCCGAGCCGCTGGAACTCCTCGCGCTGGATATCGACCCAGCCTTCGGCGAACTTGCGGCACTCCTGCCGGAAGGCGACCACATCCACGTCGTCCTTGTTCAGTCCCTTGGCGCGGTATTGCTCCTCGATCTTCCACTCGATCGGCAGGCCGTGGCAGTCCCAGCCCGGCACATAGCGCGCGTCAAACCCCATCATCTGATGCGAGCGCACGATCATGTCCTTGATCGTCTTGTTGAGCGCGTGGCCGATGTGGAGATGCCCGTTGGCATAGGGCGGCCCGTCGTGGAGCGTGAAGGGCGCGCGCCCGGTCTTCTCGCGCAGGCGGTCGTAGATGCCGATCCGCGCCCAGCGGGCGAGCCATTCCGGCTCGCGCTGCGGCAGGCCCGCGCGCATCGGAAAGTCGGTTTCAGGCAAAAAGACGGTGGCGCGGTAGTCGGGCATATCGGCGCACATGAAATGCGGTCCTCGGGGCAATGGGGAAGGGACGATGTGACGGGGTTCGCGGACGCGCCCGGCGCCTGACGGATCAGGCCGCCGGGCCGCTAATTCGCCGTGTCTCGGGGAGCGTCCGTCGCATATGGGGTCTATAACCGCGCCAGTGCACCGGGTCCAGACGCCGTTTCATGGCGGTGCGCCTCAAACGAACTGCTCGCTCAGCAGACGCTCCTCCAGCCCGTGGCCGTCGTCGAACAGGATCCGGTGCCGGACCGCCGACTGGGTGCGGATCTCCACAGCGCGCACATCGGGGACGGAGGAGCTGTCCGTGTCCGCCCGCACCGGGCGCTTTTCCGGGTTCAGCACGTCGATCCGGACCACGGCCGATTTCGGCAGCAGCGCGCCGCGCCAGCGCCGAGGGCGAAAAGCGGCTATCGCCGTCAGCGCCAGCACGTCAGATCCGATCGGCAGAATCGGGCCGTGCGCGGAATAGTTGTAGGCGGTGGAACCTGCGGGGGTCGACAGGAGCGCCCCGTCGCAGACCAGCTCCTCCATCCGCACCCGTCCGTCGACGGAAATCCGCAGCTTGGCCGCCTGAGGCCCGGCCCGCAGCAGGCTTACCTCATTGATGGCGAGGCCCCGGATCATGCCGCCATCCACCGTTTCGGCGCACATTTCCAGCGGGTTGACGACCTCCTCCCCCGCTGCGGACAGACGCGCGGGCAGATCATCTTCCGCGTAGGCGTTCATCAAAAAGCCGATGGTGCCGCAGTTCATCCCGTAGACCGGCAGGTCCAGCGCGCCCGAATAATGCAGGGTCTGGAGCATGAAGCCGTCGCCGCCGAGTGCCACGATATGGGTGGCCTCCGCTTCCACGGCCTGACCGTAGCGCGCGGTCAGCGCCTCCAGGCCGATCTGGGCTGCCTCCGCCGGGCTGGCGCGGAAATGTATGGCGAAGGTCACGGGCTGGCGGTTCCTGTCAGTGCTGTCGGAGCGTGGCCGCTGGGGGCGGCGAACTCAAGCCCCCTGTACCGGTCGCCCAATGTCGCCCGCCTCCTTGCCCGCGACGCATAAGCGCTTTGACGGATCGCCCGTATCGTTTATCACGACCTCCAACCCCACGCTGCCGAGGAGATGCCCGATGAACGCGCCTGCCGACACATCCCACCGAGACCGCGGCTTCTTCAGCGAAAGCCTCGCCTCCCGCGACCCCGCCCTGTTCGCCACGATCACCGACGAGCTTGGCCGCCAGCGCGACGAGATCGAGCTGATCGCGTCGGAAAACATCGTCTCCCG
>JBBSVE010000262.1:0-2511 GCA_038233815.1 Rhodobacterales bacterium | reverse complement strand
CGGAGGAAAGACGGAACGTCCGCGACCCGGCCCAGAGGGTCGGCTGCGGGCCGCACGAGGAGGGTGCGGTCTGCGGCATTGGGATGATCCGACTTTCCTCCCTCGCGATTTTCAGATCCTGGGGAGGATGACATGACAGACCATACTTTCGGCCGCCGGTCGTTCCTGAAGAAGACCGCCATGTTCGGAGGTGCCGGCGCGGGCATGCTCGCAGCACCCGCCGTGCTGGCGCAGGCGCCGCTCGTCGTGAAGATGCAGACCTCGTGGCCCGCCGCCGACATCTGGATGGACTTCGCGCGGCAATATGTGACGCGGGTGGAGGAGATGTCGGGCGGCCGGATCAAGGTCGACCTGCTGCCCGCAGGCGCCGTCGTGGGCGCGTTTCAGGTTATGGACGGGGTCAGCGACGGCGTGATCGACGCCGCCCACTCGGTCTGCGCCTACTGGTATGGCAAGGACAAGTCGGCTTCGCTCTTCGGGACCGGCCCGGTGTTCGGCGGCACCGCGACGACCATGCTGTCGTGGTTCTATCAGGGCGGCGGTGCGGAGTTCTATCGCGAGCTTACACAGGACCGGCTCGGCCTCAATGTCGTGGGCTATCTCGGCTTTCCGATGCCCGCGCAGCCCCTCGGCTGGTTCAAGAACGACGTGAACACGGTGGCCGACCTTCAGGGCCTGAAATACCGCACCGTGGGTCTTGCCGCCGACCTCATGCAGGGCATGGGCATGTCGGTGGCCCAGCTTCCGGGGGGGGAGATCGTGCCCGCGATGGAACGCGGCGTGATCGACGCGTTCGAGTTCAACAACCCCTCGTCTGACATGCGGTTCGGCGCGCAGGACGTGGCGAAGAACTATTACCTCTCCTCCTACCATCAGGCGTCGGAGGCGTTCGAGTTCATCTTCAACAAGGACTTCCTGTCCGATCTGGAGCCCGATCTGCAGGCGATCCTGAAATACGGGGTGGAAAGCGCCTCCACCGCCAACACAGCACTGGCGATGGACAACTATTCCGCCGACCTCCAGAAGCTGCAGGACGATTTCGGCGTGACGGTCCATCGCACGTCGAAGGACATCCTCGACGCCGAGATCAACGGCTGGGACAACCTCATCCCGGTGCTGGAGGAGGACGACATGGCCAAGCGCATCCTCGACAGCCAGCGCGCCTGGGTCGACCGGGTGAGCTATTACGAGCTGATGAACGCGCCCGATTACGGCCTGGCCTACGAGCATTACTTCCCCGGCAAGGTAAAGCTCTGATCCCCGCCTGACCCACGGCTCCCGGCGGTATCGCTGCCGGGAGCCTTTGCCATGTCCTGCCGCCCCATACCGACGACGGATACTCCCATGATCGCCTTCATCCGGTTCGCCGACGCGCTGTCGGCATGGTTCGGCAAAGTCTTCGCGTGGCTCATCGTGCTGATGGCGGTGGGGACCGGCTACGCCGTCTTCATGCGCTACGTGTTCAACCACCCGCCCGCGTGGTCGCTCGACGTGTCCTTCATCGCCTACGGCACGCTCTTCATGATGGGGGGGGCCTACACGCTGTCGCGCGGCGGGCATGTCCGGGGTGATTTCATCTACCGCCTCTGGCAGCCGCGCACGCAGGGGCTGGTGGACCTCGTGCTCTACATCTTCTTCTTCTTTCCGGGCATCACGGCGCTGATCGTCGCGGGCTGGAAATATTCCGCGAAAAGCTGGAGCTATACCGAAGTGTCGATCAACTCCCCCGCCGGTATCCCGATCTACCAGTTCAAGTCGGTGATGGTCGCGGCGGGGATCCTGCTGTTCGTTCAGGGCCTTGCGCAGATGTGCCGCTGCGTCCTCGCGATGCGGACCAACCGCTGGCTCGCGGCGGAGGAGGACGTGTTCGAGACCGAGGATCTGATGATGCAAAAGGCCCATGAAGCCGAAACCGGGGGTCATGTATGACCGACCCGCAGATCGCCATCATGATGTTGGCGCTTTTCATCGGCATCGTGTTTCTGGGGTTTCCGATCGCGTTCACACTGATGGCGATGGGAATCGGCTTTGGCTATTACGCCTATTTCGACGCCTCCCGGATGTGGCGGAGCTACTTCAGACTCGATGAGGGGGCGGGGACGTGGGACCGGGTCACGGAATGGGTGGGGGGTTTTTTCAACAACCGGATCTTCGATCTTTTCGTGAACCAGACCTATTCGGTGATGTCGAACGAGGTTCTGACCGCGATTCCGCTGTTCCTGTTCATGGGCTATATCGTGGAGCGGGCGAACATCGTCGACCGGCTGTTCACAACGCTCAATGTCGCTTCCAAGAACGTCCCCGGCTCGATGGGGGTCGCGGCGCTCATCACCTGCGCGCTCTTTGCGACGGCCACCGGGATCGTCGGCGCGGTGGTCACGCTGATGGGGTTGCTCGCACTGCCCGCGATGCTCAAGGCGCGCTACAATCCTTCGTTCGCAAGCGGGATCATCTGCGCGGGCGGCACGCTCGGCATCCTGATCCCGCCCTCGATCATGCTGATCGTCTATG
>JBBSVE010000261.1:0-2576 GCA_038233815.1 Rhodobacterales bacterium | reverse complement strand
TGACGGGACTGTCCCATGTGGCTTCCTTCCATTCCTGCAAGGGAATCGCACCACCAAACCTTGGGATCAAACTCCTAGAGCGCCTTTGGCCCCCGCCGCATCGTGCGCACGAAGGCGCCGTAGGCACCGCGCTCCATGAAGGCCGTCTCCTCGGGGGTGTTCTCGCGCCCCAACGCCGCGTTGCGGAACGGGAAGCGACCGTATTGCCGGATCACCTCCCGGTGTGCGCGGGCGTGGAGCAACGTCTCCGCCGCGGTCTCGCCGTCCATGCGCGAGGCGACGAGTTCATCGGCGCGGTCCTGATCGGCCATATCCTCGGAATGCTCAAAGGGGAGGTAGAAGAACTGCCGCTCCGGCTCCGGCACCTCGCGGTCCCAACCGTCCGCGATGGCGCGGGTGGCCGCATCGCGGGCGATGGGGTCGGTGGAGAACGCCTTCTCGCTGCCGCGAAACATGTTGCGCGGGAACTGGTCGGTCAGGATCAGAAACGCGAGGCTCCCCGTGGGGCCGGAGATCCAGTGATCGAGCCCGCCGCCCCTCGCCGCCTCCCACAGATCCCGGAACCGGTCGGTGATCTGCGCGTCGAGGCTGGTGGAGGAGGCATACCAGCCTTTGGGTCCGACCTCCTCCAGCCAGAATTGAAGAACGCCCGCCGGATCGTCTGCCATGCCGCTTCCTTTCCCAGAGGCCCCGGATCAGGGCCGCACCGCCGCCACTTCGCCTTCGCCGTCGGCCATCGCCTCGGCCACCACGATCGCCGTGGCTGAAGGCCCGACGGCGGTATAGGACGCGCTTGCCGCCGGGGTCGAGCGACGTTGCGTCATTCGCCAAGCGCCGTAAAGGGCGAGTGCGGCGAACAGGATCGACATGAAGAGGAAGAACCCCGACGGCCCGATCAACCCCATCATCCAGCCGGTGATGACAGGCCCGGTGATAGCTCCCAGACCGTTGATGAACAAAAGCCCCGCCGACGCCCCCGCCATCGAGGACTTGTCGAGATAGTCATTCACATAGGCCAGCAGCAACGAATAGAGCGGGTTCGACACCGCCCCCCCGATGGCACCGACCACGCACAGAAGCCAGAACGGCGCCGCGAAGATCACCGGGATCGTCAGCCCCGCGGCCCCGAACACCGACAGCCACAGGATCACCGACCGCCGGTCCATCCGGTCCGACAGCCAGCCGATGGGATATTGCGCGACCATGCCGCCGACATAGATGCCGGCGATGAAGATCGTCATCTCGCGCACCGAAAGCCCCGCCTTGGTGCCCCAGACCGCCGCCATCCCGAACTGCGCCGAAAACACCCCGCCCAGAAGGAACATGCCGACGCAGCCGAGCGGCGAGGCCTCGTAGAGCGCCTTGAAGCTCAAGGGGTGCGTCGTCTCGAACGCGGGCGCCAAGGAGACCGACAGCAGGATCGGCGTGAAGGCCAGCGAGACGAGGATCGAGGGGATGATGAAAAGGATGTAGCCCGATGGGTCGCCGAGGTTCAACAGCGCCTGCGCCGCGATGATGCCCACCATTTGCACGATCAGATAGAGCGACAGCGCCTGCCCCCGCGTCTCGTTCGATGAGGCGTTGTTGAGCCAGCTTTCCGCCGTGATGTAGACGCCGGAGAAGGAGAACCCGATCACCACCCGCATCAGCGACCATGCGATCCAGTTCGGCGCCACGGCATAGAGCACCAGAACCGCCGAGATCATCGAGCCCAGAGCCGCGAAGACGCGCACATGCCCGACCCGCCGCAGCATGTCCGGGACCATGCGGCTGCCGAACAGGAATCCCAGGAAATAGCACGACATGACGATGGAGAGCTGGAACGTCGCCATATGCTCGATCCCGCCCCGGATGCCAAGCAGCGAGCCCTGCATCCCGTTCCCCAGCATCAGAAGCATCATGCCGAGCAAAAGCGCCCAGGAGTTTCGCAAAACGGTCAGCATGGAGGGCCTCTCGGGGGGCTTTGGGGGAATCGCGCGCAAGCCATGGAGCGGAACCGCGAACGGCGCCCGTCCAGCCGCGACCGCCCGCGTCTAGCGCGCGTCACAGCGCGGGCGCAAGGCGCGATCAGCGGCGGGGATCGGGCAGCAAAAGCGACGCATCGCCGTAGGAGAAGAAGCGATACCCCTCCGCCACCGCATGGGCATAGGCCGCGCGCATCCGGTCCTGTCCCATCAGGGCCGAGACCAGCATCAGAAGCGTCGATTTCGGCAGGTGGAAGTTGGTCATAAGCGCGTCCGTGACGCGGAAGGCGTAACCGGGATAGATGAAGATGTCCGTCTCCCCCCGCCACGGCGACACGTGGCCTTGCGCGTCGGCGGCGGACTCGATCAGCCGCAGGGCGGTGGTGCCTATGGGAATGATGCGGCCCCCGGCGGCGCGGGTGGCGTTGATCTCCTCCGCCGCAGCTTCCGTCACCTCGCCCCATTCGGCATGCATCCGGTGGGTGGTCACGTCCGCCACCTTGACCGGCAGGAACGTACCCGCGCCGACATGGAGCGTCACATGCGTCCGCTCCACCCCCGTCGCGGCTAGGGTGGCCAGCAGGTCCTCGTCGAAATGCAGGCTCGCCGTGG
>JBBSVE010000260.1:0-2628 GCA_038233815.1 Rhodobacterales bacterium | reverse complement strand
CTGCCGCATTGGACGGCATCCGCGCCCGTCCCGCCCGCGACCGAGTCCGCATCGAGGCAGATCAGGCAGCGCTGGCAGTGCCGGTACTGCGAGTACCTGCCATGCCCATGCGCGAGCGACAGCGCTTCGGCGAGTCCGTCGCCGCCCGCGCCGCCACCACGAACTTCAAGACGACGTGGCTGCAGTCGCCCCGCGACGGTGCAGCGGCTGCGCTTCAGCACACTGAAGTACCCCAACATCAAGGCGCACACCGAGGCGGCGATCGCGAGAGGCTGGCCGCGAATCATGGTCGTCAACCGCAAGGGCGCCGAACAGCGCCGCCAACGACTGCTGGCCCCCGCCATCTTTCCCACCCGAGCCGGCTTTGACCGCGACGAATACCCCGCCGCGGTCTGACGGGGCCGCGCCAACGGCAAACAGCGCGGCCTGATCCGCGGAATCAACCCGATCGGCTGGCTCGCCGACGTCCAATACGTACCAAGCGGCGAGAACCGATCGCACGGCTCCTCCCTCGGCGCGAAGCTGCGCCGCCTCTGCGACGGAACCCGCTTCAGGTACGTGTTCAGCTGATAGGTCTGCGCAGGCTGGCCCACAAGCGAACGGCAACCGGGAACGCACCCAGGGCGCAGTGGGGTTAGCCGCACCGCGATACGCGGGTTTGGCTCCTTGACGCTCGCGCGCAGCAGGCAGACACTGCTGGCCGAGCAATCAATGCCTCACACGGAGACGATCGCTAATGAAAGCCAACAAGACCATCCTCGCGCTCGTTGCGGCAGGAGTGGCGGCCGCCGTCACAGTGCCTGTCGCCGCGGCCTCTGCCCACAGCGGTGCCAACAGGCAACTTGCGGAGGCCCGCGCTGCCACGGCTCAGTTTCATAACGTCGACACTGCACGTGCCGCGGGCTATCTGCCTGCTGAGCACTGCGTCGAGGTGCCGGGGCTCGGCGCGATGGGTTTTCACAACCCGAACCTCGGGCTGATGGATCTTGCGGTGGATCACCGCAAGCCCGAGCTACTGCTGTACGCCCCGAAGAACAACGGCGGGACGCGGCTTGTCGCGGTCGAGTACTTCGTGCCATTCGTCGGTCAGCCTGCGCCCGAACTCTTTGGCCAGCGTTTTGACGGTCCGATGCCCGGCCACGAGCCGGGCATGCCCACTCATTACGACCTCCACGTCTGGCTGTGGAAGCACAACCCTGCGGGTATGTTCGCGCCGTTCAACTCGAAGGTGAGTTGCACACCCTAGAGCCCTGCGCCACACCCGCGCAGTCCAGAAGACCACGTGAAGGCCGTGCGGAATGACCGCACGGCCTTCATGCATACGCGGCGCGCCCATTACCTCACCCCCGCGGGCGTAGCCGGCCAGCGAGCTCTCGGGCGAGGAGCCGGGCAAGTCCTGACTTACGCATTTCAGACGCGCTCGCCGAGACCGCGCCGTTCGTCATCGCTGCGCTGCGGGCTCGCGGCGACGAGCGGTGCGCGCCTCCGCTCGCCCGGTCGGAGCCGCCGCCCGCGCTACTCCAATTCGTCCGTTGCGGCAGTCTCGGCCGAGGTGCCGCTCGACCTTCTGCGTCATCCAGCTCAACGCGATCAGCAGGAGCCCTGCTTCGGCGGGCACAGCATGTCTCCGAAAGAGCAGAACACGCAGCAATCGCCGCCCCGAGGTCGCAGGCGTTCGCCGCAGCCCTTGCAGACGTAGAAGAACTGGCAGGCGTCGGTCGGCATCTGCTCCTGCGCTCGATGCCCGCAGATCGGGCAGGTGATGACGGATTCGCGCTGTATGGCCACTCTGGTTCGAGCGTAGTCCCGATGACTGCGTCACGGGCTTGCGCTGGTCGGGCCGGAGTCGGCGATTCGCTCCCTCGCGCCCGCGCCGCTGCTGCTGCTCGTCCAATGCGGCAGTCCTTGTCCGTCCGCTCGGACGCTCGCGATCACGCGATTGCGAGAGCGACGGGGTGCGAGCTCCGTCCTTCCCGCCTCATGCGCGCCGACCCGTGCCTATGCACCGCATCCACTGCGTCGAGCCGCGTCACGCTCCTGCTGCTCGTCCTGAGCGAGCGTACGCGGCTCCGACGCAGCTGCGCCCGCCGCGAACTAGGGCTGCATGACGTAGTGCAGCTCGCGGGTCGTGATCCGCGGCTCCATTCCCTCGGGGAGGTTCGGCTTGATCGTCCCCTCATACCAGGAGTCCCAGTTCTCCTGGGCTTCCCACACCTCGGTCACGCCCCAGCCACCGTCGATGGGGCCGTTCGCGTGGACCACGAACCCCGGCTGAGCCTTCTGCTGCTCCTCCAGCTGCCCCGTCATCCCGTCCACCATCTCCCGCGTCATGCCGGGCACCTCGGCGGTCATGAGTATCGCCATCTCGCTCCTCCTCTAGTCGCGTCGCAGAGATACCGAATGTCTCCACCGATCGCGGCGCCGCCGCGCCGGGCCGGCACCTGACCTTGTCGTGGCAGACCCAGCGCCTCGCCCCGCCAACGCCATCGGACGACGAGGCCGAGCTGCGAGCGTTCCTGCGGGCGTTCTCCACCGAACGGCCGCGATGGGGTTGGCCGGGCGGCCACGGCCGCCCAGCAGCAGGGCCGGAAGGCCAACGACAAGCGGATCCAGCGCCTGTGGCGTGAG
>JBBSVE010000259.1:0-2657 GCA_038233815.1 Rhodobacterales bacterium | reverse complement strand
GAACCGGAAAAAGCTGTATCGCATCGACAAGGAGGAGGGGCTGACAGTGCGTAAACGCCCTCTCATCGCTTGCGTTGCAAACGATTGCCGGGCAGCGGGTAACAGGAAACGTGCCTTGGGCACCAGAGCCCCGATGGCGATCCCCCAAGGCCCGAACCAGTGCTGGAGCCTGGACTTCGTCTCTGACAGCGTAACCGTCCGGCCTGACCGCTGTTAACGGGCGTTCCATGGCAGCAGTTCATCGATCCGGTTGATCTTGTGGTCTGGAATGCGGGCGAGGGTGTCGGCGAGCCAGGCTTGCGGATCGACGCGGTTCAGTTTGGCGGTTTCGATCAGGGTGTAGGCGATGGCGGCGGATTTGCCGCCGTTTTGCGAGCCGACGAACAGGTAGTTCTTTCGGCCCAAGGCGACGGAGCGCATGGCGCGTTCGGCGATATTGTTATCGATCTCCAGGATGCCGTGATCGAGGTAGGGACGCAGGCGCGCCATCCGGGTCAGGGCATAGCGGATTGCGGCGGCCAGAGGGCTTTTGCCCGATATGTCATGGAGTTGTCTGTTCAGCCAGACCTCCAGTGCGTCGAAGGCGGGTTTGGCTTCGGCCTGTCGGATATCCATGCGCTTGTCCGGGGGCGATCCTCGCGCTGCCTTCTCGACCGCATAGAGGGCCGCGATCCGACGGATGGCCTCGTCGGCGATGGCCGAGCCCTGCGCCTTGTGGACATCGACGAACTTGCGGCGGACGTGGGCGAGGCAGGCGACCTCGCGGATATCGCCGGAGCGATACAGGTCTTCGAACCCGGCATAACCGTCCGCGTGCATCCACCCAGTGTAATCGGCCAGGTGATCTCTGGGGTGCCCGCCTTTGCGGTCGGACGAGAACTGATACCAACGCGCCGGTGGGATGGCGCTGCCCCAAGGCCGCTCGTCGCGGCCATAGGCCCACAGCCGCGCCGTCTGGGTCTTGCCGGTGCCGGGTGCCAACATCGCGACCGGGGTATCGTCGGCAAAGATGGCTTGCCCTGCCAGCACATGCCGCCCGATGGCATCAGCCAACGGCTCCAGCAAAGCGGTCGATTTGCCAACCCAATCCGCCAGCGTCGAGCGATCCAGATCGAGCCCTTCGCGCTCGAAGATCTGGCTTTGGCGATAGAGCGGCAGATGGTCGGCGTATTTGCCCACCAACACATGCGCCAGCAGGCCCGGACCGGGTCGCCCGCGCTCGATCGGCCGCGACGGCAGGGGGGCCTGGGTGAAGCAATCGCAGCCCGAGCAGGCCATCCGGGGCCGCACAATGCGGTTCAAGACAAAGCGGCCGGGGACATATTCCAGCTCTTCGGTCACATCTTCGCCCAGGCGGCGCAGCTTGCCGCCGCACCGGAGACATTCCGCGCTGCCGGTAGTCAGTTCGACCTCCACGCGCGGAATGTGATCGGGGATCGGTTTGCGCTTCGGCTTGTCGGCCGGTGCATCCTCCGGCAAACGCAGCTTGGCCGTGATCGCGGCGATGGCAATCTCGGACATCTCCAAGGCCAGTTGCAACTGTTCTGCGGTCTCGGAGGATGCCCCGAACCGCTGGGAGCGATGGCCTGCCAGCTGGTGCCGCAGCTTCTCGATCAGGATGGCCTGCGCCTTCACTTCGGTCACTAAAAGCGCCGTGAAGGCCCGCAGTTCAGCAGGGTCTTCCGGCAGCGATTTGGTGACATCCAGCATGGGTAATCATAGCAAAAGCATGCCTCTACGGGAATCATGGATTTGCAGAACAGGCGGATTTATCCCGCCGTCAAAGGCCGCCAGGTGCGCAGCGGCGCACGCCAATCGATACCCTCAAGCAGCATCGACAATTGGGCGGGCGTCAACGCGATCTTGCCCTCCTTGGCTGAGGGCCAGACGAACCGGCCCTTCTCCAGCCGCTTCAGGAACATGCAGGCGCCCTGACCATCCCACCAGATCACCTTCACCAAGTCGCAACGACGGCCGCGGAACACGAACAGATGCCCGGCGAACGGGTCCTGCTTCAGCACGCCTTCGGCCTGTGCCGCCAAGGCTGCAAACCCCTTGCGCATGTCCGTGACGCCCGCCGCCAGCCAGACCCGCGTGTTGGCCGGAACCGGGATCACGCCGTCAGACCCCGGATCAGCCGCGTCAGCGCCTCAGGATCATAGCTGCCGCTGATCCGCATCCGGTGCCCGCCCGCCTGATCGATCTCGATGTGGTTCTCTGCAGCAGATATCGGCCGGGTCGCCGGTGCTTCCTTGACGATCTCCACCGGCAGAAAGCGCAAACCTGCTTCCGCCGATACCGTTCCAGGCCGATACTCAGGATCGCGCAGCCATTTGAAGATCAGGGTCGCGTTCACCGTATAACGAAGCGCCACCTGAGCCACAGATACGCCGGGCGCAGTCCTCTGCAAGCAGATCGACCGCTTCTCATCATCCGTCCAAAGCCGCCTCGTCCGCCGCGCCATCAAGCACCATAGTGTCCACCAACGTAAGGCGGACACTATCCCGCACCATCAAAACGCGGCAGAGCGGTCAGGCCGGACGGTTACGGCTTCATCGTCTTTCGCCTTTGATAGGAACAAACTAGTCCATGTTGACAACCGGGATTCACCGGGCGCGCTGAATGTGATTCACGCTGGTATCTGCAATGGAGACCCG
>JBBSVE010000258.1:0-2658 GCA_038233815.1 Rhodobacterales bacterium | reverse complement strand
TGGTGCGACGGAGGTTGATGGCATGAGGACGAGTCTGCCCGAAACCCACGAAAGGGCCGCTCGGGCCGTCCGAAAAGCACGAAAACAGCCGCCGGACGCCCATACCCTGGTGGTCGAGAAGATCAGGCGGCCATCTCGGCGTAGCCGAAGCCGTTGATCAGATGTTCCTTAAATAGATAGAACCTTACCTCAACAGTCGGGTTTTTGGTTGCGCAAAACACCTCAGCACCACCACAAGGTTTGGCGAGTTCCCCGTGAAAACTGGGGGCCTTGTGCGTTCCTGGGGCTTGCAATCGGTCGCCACGCAGACCTTTGATCAATGTTTACTCGACGCGCCCAGCGACAGATCTGGTCATCCCTACCTATTTTTTCGATTCTGCCGACGGGATACCGAGCGGAAATGCTTGCAACACTTCGAAGTTGCGGCGATGCAGGATGTCGTGACTAATTCATCCGCCCCGGCATCTCTCTCACCAGCCACCCTCGGTTGGTCCGCGTTCTTTGAAGACCAGCTCCAACCGGCCGACGCCGGCCTTTCGTGCGTTCGTATCTCAACCGTACACCGCGCCAGATTGACCGCTGAAACGATATTGGACCCGGTGAGGCTGAGCCTTCCCTCCCATGTCAATACCACGGATTTCGCCGTGGGAGATTGGGCCCTGGTGGATCCGACCAGCAACATGCTTGTCCGTCGGCTGGAACGGAAGACCCTGCTGCAGCGACGAACCGAAGGTGGCCGATTGCCGCAACTGATTGCGGCAAATGTCGATACGCTGTTCATCGTCACCTCCTGCAATGACGACTTCAACCCCGCGCGGCTGGAACGTTATCTGGCGCTTGCGAACGAGGCCGGAACAAACCCGGTGATTGTTCTGACAAAGGTTGACCAAGTTGCGGACGCTACAGGCTACCAGCAGCAGGCGGCAGCCCTGCAACGCGGTCTTGACGTCGTCATGGTGAATGCGACGGCGCAGGAGGCGATCCTGGTTTTGTCCCCGTGGACCGGCACGGGACAAACCGTGGCACTTGTCGGATCGTCGGGGGTGGGGAAGTCGACCCTGCTGAATACCCTCTCGGCCAAGCCGTCGGACGTTGCACAGCCGACCGGCCCCATTCGTGAGGCGGACGCCAAAGGGCGTCACACGACCACGTCGCGTTCGCTGCATGCCATTGAGGGCGGAGGTTGGGTCATCGACACGCCCGGAATGCGGACGCTGCATGTCAGCGGCGTTGCAGCGGGACTGGACACGCTGTTCGCCGAGATCATCGAGCTGGCACCCCAGTGCCGCTTCAGGGATTGCACCCATACCCATGAGCCCGGATGCGCGGTTCAGGCCGCGATCGCTGCTGGAACACTGGATCCCACGCGCCTTGACCGCTGGCGCAAGCTACATGTCGAAAACCAGCAAAATACTCCGACGCCGACAGGCCCGCGCGGGAACAAGACCATGAAGGCCTCTGGCAAGCGACGGTGATGGGCTCCGAGCAGGGTTCAGCCGCAAGTCACAGTCAGGTTCCTGTCATGTAATTTTGGGCCCGGGGATCTGATCCTCGGCGCCGAAACCCTTGGGGGCCCGTCGGCCTCCATCGAGCGGCAGGCCTGCGTCCTCCAGCAGGTCATGGGCCATCCCATCCGCATTCTGTCCTGCGTTGAGGAGCTGTTGCCATATCTCGCGAACAGCGGGCGCAATCCGGGGCTCCGTCACGGCGCGGGCCGTGTGAAGCCAGATCGCCAGACCGTCACTGCTGTCATACTCACGCTTCTTGCGCAAAGCGGCGATTCTGGTCTCGGTAGCGGCGGCGAATCGGACGACGGCAGCAGGCTTCCAGACCATCAGGTCGTAGAGGTTCTGACCGTTGACGAGGTAAGAGGCGGCCCAGAACCGTGCTGCGGCAGCATGGCTCTCCAGAATATGCGGTTTCACCTCGGCCAGCTTGTCGGACAGCGCCTGCGCCTCGTCAACGAGGGCTGCCGTAGCTTTTTCCTGCTTCCAAGTGCTGAACATCGCGTCCTCCTTTCCAGAGTATGACGGATCATGCCTGAAAGGAAAACACGCGTGCCACTGCGGGCTGACCGCATCCGCCATGGACCCCGCCTTCTGCAGGGCGATGGATGCACGAGCGTACCGCCCTGCGCAGCGCTTGGGCGATCTCGCTGTCAGGCGTCACGACAAACTGGCCCTCAGACGACATGAGGATCTGGCCGCCCTCGTGATCTTAGAGGAGGTCTGGATGGCCCATGACGTGATTGGGAAGGTTCTGCGAACCGAGGGTTTGCGGAGGGATGTGATGCTGGAGCCGGATGGAGTGTCAGCGATGGTTCGACTGCGGGCGCTTGGCTGGGGATCGCGCCGGATTGCAGCGGAGCTTGGATGTTCGCGCACGACTGTGCGCCGATGGCTGGAGCAGGGCGGATGGCGCAGGCTGACAGCGCCTGCGCGGGCCAAGGCGCTGGACGGCCTGGAGGCCTGGGTCGAGGAGCGCTTCCGCCGCCATGCGGGCAATGCCGATGTGGTTCGCCAGGAGCTTGTCGCCGAGAAAGGCATCGAGGTGAGCCTTCGCACGGTCGAACGGGCGGTGGCGCATCTGCGCCAGGAGTTGCGCGCCGAGGCCCGGGCGACGGTGCGGCTCGAGACGCGACCGGGACAGCAGTTGCAG
>JBBSVE010000257.1:0-2668 GCA_038233815.1 Rhodobacterales bacterium | reverse complement strand
TGGTCGGCCAGCGTCGAGAGGCTGAGGTCGACGCCTTCCTTGGCGTAGCGCTCGGCCTGCCGGTTGAGCGGCTGGTGCTGCCCGAACTTCTCGAACAGAACCATCGCCAGCAGGTTCGGACCGGCCCATCCCCGCGGCGTCGGATGGAACGGTGCTGGCGGCTGGCTGATCTTCTCGCAGGTCCGGCACGTGAACTTCTCTCGAACGGTCTGGATCACCTTCCACTGACGGGGAATGACCTCGAGCGTCTCGGTGATGTCCTCGCCCATCTTCACGATGCGGTCCGAGCCGCAGCACAAGCAGGCTGTCGGTGCCTCGATCACCACCCGATCACGCGGCAGGTGCTCCGGGAAAGGTTTGCGCACCGGTCGGCGGCGCTCGAAGCCGGCAACCGCCGTGGCCTTCGTATTTCCGGCGGCAACTTCATCCTCGGTGGCAGCCGCTTCGAGTTCTTCGAGCTGCATCTCCATCTGGTCGATTAGGCGGGCGCTGCGTTCGGCGCTATGGCCGTAGTGGTCGCGCCGGAGCTTGGCGATCTCGAGCTTGAGGTGCTTGATCATCGCCTCCGAAGTGGAGACTACCGCCCGGGCTTGTGCCAGTTCGCTCTCAGCAGCCTCGGCACGGGCATCCGATGCCGCCAAGGCAGCGCGCAGTCGGGCAATCTCGGACGCACTATCGGACATGCCCGAAGCATACCCTGAACGGATAGAAAACCCAAAAAAATATGGGATCTCGGGGGCTTTTATCCCGCCTTTGTCGGGCGCTGCGTCCAGCGCGGATTGCGCCAGTCTATCCCCTCCAGAAGATAGCCGAGTTGGGCCGCCGAGATCTGCACCGCCTCGCCGGTCCCGCTGGTCGGCCAGATGAACTTCCCGGCTTCCAGCCGCTTGGTGTAGAGCGACATGCCCACGCCGTCGTGCCAGAGCAGCTTGACCAGGTCGCCCTTGCGGCCACGAAAGCAGAAGATCTCTCCGGCATGCGGATCGCGCCCCAACCCCTGCTGGACCGTCAGCGCCAGCGTGTTCATCCCGCGCCGCATGTCGGTCACGCCGCCAGCGATCCAGACGCGCACACCCGCCGGGAACGCGATCATTTGCCCTCCAGGATCGGCAGTAGCCGGGCCAATGCGTCCGGGTCCACCGAAGACGGGACGAGCAGTCGCCGTCCGTTCCGCAGAAGGATCTCGAGCTGGACGTCGGGGGCCGGCTGACGCGGCGACGTGTCCATCTCGGAGGTCATCTGCACCGGCACGAAAGCAGGGGCGCTTGCGTTCGCGACTTCGCCGTTTAGAAACTGTCGCCGCCAGACGGTCAGCAGCGAGCGGGAGATACCATGCCGCCGCGCTGTTGCTGAGACCTGGCGATGTCCCCAATGGCTTTCCTCGACCACCCGGATCTTGTCCGCATCGATCCAGTGCCGACGCCGCGGCGAGTCCTCGGCGGACAGGATCTCAATCTGGGGTGTGAACTTAAGGTCGACCATAACGTCGGACTTATCATCGCCTCCAACGCCCCGTCAGACGGTCCACGCCGGAGCGTTACGTCCCAACCGACACCGGAGATTACACGATGAACCACACGGCGACCGTGTTTACCTTCGCGGCAACCGGTGCATTTTCCGGCACCATCGACTATCACGAGCCGAGAGAATTTGCGGCACCCAAGATCCGCCGCGCTTTGGACAACGACACGGAGGACATCACTTGAAACTCAGATACCTGTTCGCAGGCCTTGCTCTGGCCGGCGGAGTTTCGTCGGCAGCACTCGTACAGGAGCAGGATATCGGCGGAAGTCATAGTATCTTATATTGAGCGGCGCTGCGGGGCGTCCGGCTTCGTGTGCTCCGCGTCACAACGACATACACCGCGAGAGTCACCACGACCACTGCACCACCGGCCATCATACGCCGCGAGGGCGCTTCGCCGGTACCAAGCCACACCCACAATGGTGCGAGAACAGTTTCGAGCAACAGCAGCAGGCTCACATTGGCGGCGGCCGTGTGGCGGGACGCCTCGTTAAGCGCAAAAAAGGACAATGGCAGGATCAGCAGCGCGCACACGAGAATGGCCCAAACCGTACCGTCCGTCATCTGTGCCGGTCCAACGATGAGCAGGCCTGAGGTCCCCGACGTCAGTGAGCCCAATCCGATGACGAGAAATAGCGGCAGGCTGGCGTGATGGCGCATGGTCACGAACGTCAGAGCCAGAGCGAACGCAACCCCAAGCCCACACGCCGCACCTGCCAGTGCGTCGGCGTCAAGCGCGGCCTCACCCTTGTCTGTCACAGCCACCGCTAAGCCAGCAATCACCAGTACGATGGCGATCCATGTCGCGCGCGATGTGACCTCCTCGTACAGCCATTGTGCCAGAAGCGCTGACCAGACGGGTACAGTTGCGACACCCAAGAGAACTGTCGCAACCGGTGCGATCGCAATACCCATTGGGAATAGTGTCGTGTTAACCACTTGGCATACGATGACCACGATCGCGGCACCGGTCCCGAGCATGGCAAAATCGGACGGCCTGTCTCGACTTGTCAGCACCCATGCGAGAATAAAGATAAGTCCGAGGCCAAGGCCTCTCCATCCCAGCATCTGGAATGTAGACATCCCAGAAATGCGTATGAAAAGTGCGTCCGGCGTTAACACAAGCGCCCCCGCCAGAGCGAGA
>JBBSVE010000256.1:0-2736 GCA_038233815.1 Rhodobacterales bacterium | reverse complement strand
GGCATGAAATGGCCCTCGCGATGGTGCATCCGGCCCGCGATCACGGCCCGGCTGCCTTTGAGGTGGATGAAGCAGACCGGGGCCCCCGCCCGCTCCCGGATCAGGTCGCGGTAGCTGCGCTTCAGGGCCGAGCAGCCGACGATGATGCCCGGCTCCCGCAGCACCGAGCCCACGGCCGCGAGCCATGGCCAGCGGTCGTCGTCGCCCAGCGGCAGGCCCTGCGCCATCTTGTCGATGTTCGCCTGCGGATGGAGGTCGTCGCCGTCCCGGTAGGTCGCGCCGAGCGCCGGGGCGAGCAAAAGGCCTATCGAAGACTTGCCTGACCCCGACACACCCATCAGCACCCATCGGCGCACTGCCGCGCCGCAACCAGGCGGCACCGGGGCAGACAGTCCGTCTCGTCCGCTCACAAAGCACCCTCCCATGGCCTGAGGCGGCACCCTGCCCGTCCCCGATCCGCCTGTCCAGCCGATGCCGCAACGCCCCGTCATTGGCAGCGCGGCCCGGGGGCTTTATATCCCCCCCCATGCGCCGCCCGCGTGCGGCCCCCGAAACCGACAGGAAGCGAGACTGCCATGACCACCTCCGACATCGGCCTTGTAGGCCTCGGCACCATGGGATCCATGCTGGCCCTGAACATCGCCGAAAAGGGCTTTTCCATCGCCGTCTGGAACATGGTTCCCGAGGTGACCGACGCCTTCATGGCCGGCGCGGGCGAGCTGGCGGAAAAGATCACGCCGACCAAGACCTATGCCGAGCTGGCCGCCGCCCTGACCCCGCCTCGCTCGATCATCCTCCTTGTCCCCGCGTTCGCGGTCGACGAGGTCATCAAGGCGCTGGCCCCCCATCTCGACCGCGACGATCTGATCATCGACGCGGGCAATTCGGATTTCCACGACACCAACCGGCGCACGGCGGCGGGTGAGAAATCCGGTCCGCGATTTCTAGGCATGGGCATCTCCGGCGGCGAGTTCGGGGCGCGTAACGGCCCCTCGATCATGGGCGGCGGCCGAAAGCAGGACTGGGACCGCGTCTCCCACATCCTGAAGGCGATCTCGGCCCACTATGACGGCACGCCGTGTGCCACGCGGATGGGCGACGGCGGGGCGGGGCATTTCGTCAAGGCGGTCCACAACGGCATCGAATATGCTGACATGCAGATGGTGGCCGAAGTCTACGGCGTGATGCGCGACGGGATGGGCATGGAGGCTCCCGCCATCGCCGACGTGTTTCGCGGCTGGAACAAGGGCGTGCTGAAGAGCTACCTGATCGAGATCGCGGCTGAAGTCGCCTCCGTCACCGATGCGGCGACGGACAAGCCGATCCTCGACGTGATCCTCGACGCGGCGGGGCAGAAGGGCACCGGGCGCTGGACCGCGATCGCGGCGCAGAATCTTGGCGCGCCGGTCCCGGTGATCGAGGCGGCGCTGATGGCGCGCAACACCTCCGCCCGGGTGGCGGAGCGCGCGGCGGGCGAGGACGTGTTCGGCCCGGCACCCACACGGCTTGACGAGGGTGCGATCACCATAGACATGCTGGAACAGGCGATGATCGCGGGCAAGATCCTGTGCTACGCGCAGGGCTTCGGTCTGATGACCACGGCGGCAAAGGAATACGGCTGGGCGCTGCCGCTGCCCGACATCGCGAAGGTCTGGCGCGCGGGGTGCATCATCCGGTCCGCGATGCTCGACGACATGGCGACGGCACTGGGCGAGCATCCCGAGGAGAACCTGATGCTGGCGCCGTTCTTTGCAAACCTGTTGAAAAAGAACCAGACGCCGCTGCGCCAGGTCGTGGCGCAGTCCTCGCTCAGCGGTCTTCCGGTTCCGGCGCTGGCGGGTGGGCTCACATGGTTCGATATCATGCGCACGGGGCGGTCCACGGCGAACATGATCCAGGCCTTGCGGGATTTCTTCGGCGCGCATGGCTTCGTGCGGATGGACAACCGGACCAGCGGCCAGCATGGACCGTGGAAAATGAAGGTCGGCTGAGCGCGCGCGCCGCTATCCTTTCGCCGGCGGGGATGCGACCCCGTCGCCTTCGGGAAAAAAGCAGGCGGTGCGGTGGGCAGCGTCGGTCAGCAACGGCCGCTCCGCCCGGCACCGGTCCTGCGCTTTCCAGCAGCGCGGCGCGAAGGCGCAGCCCTTGGGCACATGGATCGGAGAGGGCAACTCCCCCTCCAGCTTGATCCGGGTCTTCTTGGCGGTAGGGTCGGCCACCGGCGTCGCGGAGAGGAGCGCCTTGGTATAAGGATGCTGCGGGTCGGCAAAGACCGCCGCCTTTGACCCGATCTCCACCGGGCGGCCCAGATACATGACGATCACCTCGTCGGCCATGTGCCTGACCACCGACAGGTCGTGGCTGATGAAGAGGTAGGCCAGCCCCATCCGCTCCTGCAACTCCACCAGCAGGTTGAGGATCTGGCTCTGGATCGACAGGTCGAGCGCGGACACCGGCTCGTCCAGCACCAGCACCTTCGGCTCCAGCATCAGCGCACGGGCGACCGCGATCCTCTGGCGCTGCCCGCCGGAGAACATGTGCGGATAGCGGTCGTAATGCTCCGGCCTGAGGCCCGTGAGGCGCAGCATCTCGCGCGCCTTCTCCGTCCGCTCGGCGGAGGTCATGGCGGGGCGGTTGATCTTCAGCGGCTCCTCAAGGATTGCGCCCACCTTCTGACGCGGGTTGAGCGAACCGTAGGGGTCCTGGAACACGATCTGCACCGAGGCGCGCAGGTCG
>JBBSVE010000255.1:0-2799 GCA_038233815.1 Rhodobacterales bacterium | reverse complement strand
GGGCCGATGGGGTCCGGTCGGGTGTTCCGGCGCTAAGAAAGGACGATGTGCCGCTCGGGGTCAAGCAATGCTTTGCCCCGTTCCGGACGGTTTCGGCCAGCAGCCCGGTGACAGGGGGTCGCAGCATGGTCATAGTCGGCAAGGAGTCGCCGGTCCGCAATCCTTTCCGGCGGATGGGCGACGATCGGCGACGGTGGCAATCGGGGGCAGGATGCAGGCTGACACGATCATTCTCAACGCGCGCGTTCTAACCATGGACCCGGCTTGTCCGAGGGCGCAGGCCGTGGCCTTTGCAAACGGCATTCTTCTGGCGGTCGGTCCGGATGCGGAGATCATGGCGCACGCCGGACCGCAGACACGGGTGATAGATGCCGCCGGACACACCCTGATGCCCGGCTTTTTCGAGAGTCATCTGCATGTCGGCCTCGGCGGAGCCGAGCTTTCGCATCTCCATATCGACGGGATCGTGGGGCGGGAGGCTCTCGCGGCGGCACTGTGCGCCTATTCCACACACCGCCCGGATGCGCCGATCCTGATCGCGCAGGGCGCAGATTATGCGATCTTGGGCCGCCCAATGACGCGCCACGATCTCGACGACATTATCGCGGATCGCCCGGTCGCTCTGATGTCGCATGACCATCATACCGTCTGGGCGAATACCGCAGCACTCCGGACGGCGGGATTGCTGCATGGCGCGGACTGCGCCCCGGGACATGAGGTTGTCATTGGCCCGGACGGCCTTGCCAGCGGAGAGTTGCGCGAGTTCGAGGCGTTCGCGGCAATCATGGCGTTGGGAGGCGAGACCCGCCTCAACCTCGGCATCGGGACGGGGGAGGAGCCGGATCCGCGCCCGACGGATGCCGAAATGGCCAGCGACAGCGCCCGGATCCGGGACGGCTTGCGGCATTGTGCTGTGCACGGCATCACCTCGATGGTGACGATGGACGGCAACCGCTACACGCTGGAGTTGCTTGCCGGTCTGCGGGACGCGGGCGATTTGACGGCGAGGGTCAAAGTGCCGTTTCACATGAAGCCGCACATGAACATGTCGGCGCTCGACCGCGCCAGCGCCATGACAAAAGAGTTCGACGACGACTGGTTGCAATCGGGTTTCGTCAAGATGTTCATGGATGGCGTGGTCGACAGTGGCACTGCCGTCATGCTGCGCGACTATGCCGGTCGTATCGGCCATCGCGGCACGCCGCTGTTCTCGCAAGACCGCTTCGACGAGATCGTGAGGGAGGCGGACCGGCGTGGCCTCCAGGTCGCGGTCCATGCGATTGGCGACGGTGCGGTGCACATGGTGCTCGATGGCTGCGAGGCGGCGCGCGACGCCAATGGCGCACGCGACGCGCGGCATCGGATCGAGCATATCGAGCTGATCGATCGGGCCGACATCCCCCGGCTCGCGTCGCTGGGCGTCACGGCGAGCCTGCAGCCGCCGCATCCGCCCGGTGCGATGGATTTCCCCCTGCAACCGACGCTCGATGTGATCGGGCGGGACCGCTGGCCAGACGCCTATCTCTGCCGCACGCTGCGCGACGCGGGTGCACGCATCGCGTTCGCGAGCGACTGGCCGGTCGCCGACGTCTCGGTGATGCGGGGCATTCAGGCCGCGCTGACCCGGCCTGCCTATGCAGGCTGCGCCGATGAGCGGTTGAGCCTGCCGGAGGTCCTGCACGCCTATACCGCCGGTGGGGCGTGGGCGGCACACCGGGATACGCTGACGGGAACGCTCCGCACAGGACTGGCGGCGGATCTTGTGTTGCTGGACGCCAACATCGAAGCGACCCCGCCGGAGGAGATCGGGCGGATCGTCATCGCGCTCACGATTTGCGGCGGGCGCGTGACCCATGCCGGGGCGGATTGGGGCGACTCACCTGCCGCTTGAGCGAAGAGGGACGATGGTCCGAACCGGTTTTGGAAGTGCCCATTCCGTGGTCGTCGACGTGGCAACCTCCCGTAATGACTGAAGATGACAGAAAAATATCGGGAGGCATTTTTTCTGCTTGCGCCTTTCGTCACGGGGGCCTAGATACCGCTTCACCGAAACGGACATGGTCGGAAACGGCGGTGTGAGGGACGGGAGGCTTTGGGGAACTGGAGCCGGAACCATCTGAAGACAGGGCGTGACGTACGCTGGGTATTCCAGCGCTTCGTCCATTTTTTGTCTTCTTGCTCTTTGAATCTGTTATATCTTGAAGAGATATGCGGGCGGTTTGGTCGTTTCGACGATTGGACGTTAGCATATCGGCTCACTAGCTTCGGCGATGATGTGGGTGACAAGCTTCACTGTTTTGCGGCTTTTGTTACTTCGGTAACTTGAGCACAGAACAGAGAAAGTCCTCATGGTCCTTGATTGGGTCATGGGGCAGATGTGCGAAGGTTCGACGTCAAGGACATGCGATTTCGGCCTGGCTCCGTGAGGGGTTGGGTTTGAGCGCATTTCAACTTGAGAGTTTGATCCTGGCTCAGAATGAACGCTGGCGGCAGGCCTAACACATGCAAGTCGAACGGGTATCTTCGGATACTAGTGGCGGACGGGTGAGTAACGCGTGGGAACATACCCTTTGGTACGGAATAGCCTCGGGAAACTGGGAGTAATACCGTATGTGGTCTTCGGACGAAAGATTTATCGCCAAAGGATTGGCCCGCGTTGGATTAGGTAGTTGGTGGGGTAATGGCCTACCAAGCCGACGATCCATAGCTGGTTTGAGAGGATGATCAGCCACACTGGGACTGAGACACGGCCCAGACTCCTACGGGAGGCAGCAGTGGGGAATCTTAGACAATGGGCGC
>JBBSVE010000254.1:0-2825 GCA_038233815.1 Rhodobacterales bacterium | reverse complement strand
GCGGCCGAGGATATGGTCCGCCGCCTTCTCGCCCACCATGATCGAGGGACCGTTGAGGTTGCCGTTGGTGATCCGCGGAAAGACCGAGCTGTCGGCCACACGCAGCCCTTCTACCCCGATCACCCGGCATTCCGCATCCACCACCGCCATCGGGTCGGAGCGTTGCCCCATCCGGGCCGTCCCGCAGGGGTGATAAGCGCTCTCCGCATGGTCGCGGATGAAGCCGTCGATCTCCGCGTCCGTGCCGACCTCGGCACCGGGCTGGATCTCATGCTTGACATAGGGCTCCATCGCGGCCTGGGCGAAGATCTCGCGCGTGAGGCGGATGCAGGCGCGGAAATCCTCCCAGTCGCGGGGGGTGGACATGTAGTTAAAGCGGATCATCGGCGCCGCTTCGGGATCGGCGGAACGCAGGCTGACCGACCCGCGCGACGGGCTCCGCATCGGGCCGACATGGGCCTGAAAGCCGTGCCCCGCAGCCGAGGCCTTGCCATCGTAGCGCACCGCAATGGGCAGGAAGTGATACTGGATGTCGGGATAGTCGACGCCTGCGCGCGACCGGATGAAGGCACAGGCCTCGAACTGGTTCGACGCGCCCAGACCCTTGCGGGTGAAAAGCCACTGCGCCCCGATCAGCGCCTTGCCCCGCAGGTTCCAGTGCTTGAACAGCGTCACCGGCAGCTTGGAGGCGAACTGCATGTAAACCTCGAGATGGTCCTGAAGGTTCGCGCCCACCCCGGGACGATCCGCCACGACCCCGATCCCATGCTCGGCCAGATGGTCGCCCGGCCCGATCCCGGAAAGCATCAGGAGCTTGGGCGAATTGATCGAGGAGGCGGCCAGCACCACCTCGCACCCCGCCTCGATCACCTGAACCCGGCCGTGGCGCGCAATTTCCACCCCCACTGCGCGCGTGCCCTCCATCACCACCCGCCGCGCGAGCCCCCGCACAAGCGAGACATTGCCGCGCTTCAAAGCAGGCCGGAGGTAGGCATTCGCCGCCGACCAGCGCCGCCCGCGCCAGATCGTAGCCTCCATCGGCCCGAACCCCTCCTGCCGCGCGCCGTTGTAATCGTCGGTCAGCGCATAACCCGCTTGCCCCCCCGCCTCGATGAATGCGTCGAACAGCGGGTTCGACCGTGGCCCCCGCGTGATGTGCAAAGGCCCCGCATCGCCGCGATAGGGCGAGGTGCCGCCGTGCCAATGCTCCATTCGCCGGAAATAGGGCAGCACGTCGGCATAGGACCAGCCGTCCGCCCCCACCTCGGCCCAGTGGTCGAAATCCTTCGCGTGGCCCCGGACATAGACCATGCCGTTGATCGAGGACGACCCCCCGATCACCTTGCCACGCGGAGTGGCGAGCCTGCGCCCGCCCAGATGCGGCTCTGGCTCCGACGAAAGGCCCCAGTCGTAATGCGCCATGTTCATCGGGTAGGAGAGTGCGGCCGGCATCTGGATGAAGGGACCGGCATCCGAGCCGCCATGCTCGATCACGACGACCGACGCCCCCGCCTCGCCCAGCCGGTAGGCCATGGCACATCCGGCGGATCCCGCCCCCACGATCACGTAATCCGCCTTCACGCCGCCTGCTTCCTGCCCTGCCACCGGGCCATCCAAGAGCCTTCGCCGCCCGAAGCCCACGGCTTTGGCGCGCCGGGGTTGGTGGGCGGGAGGCGTGCCAAAGCCGCGGACCGCCCCCTCAGTAGGGCGCGTCCACCGGCCCCATGCCCACATAAACCGTCTTCACCTGACTGTAATGCTCCACCGCCGCGCGCCCGTTTTCGCGCCCCACGCCCGACAGTTTGGAGCCGCCGAACGGCATCTCCACCGGGGTGAGGTTGTAGGCGTTGATCCAGCAGGTGCCCGCCTGCAATGCCCCCACCACGCGATGCCCCCGCGCGAGATCGCGGGTGAAGACCCCCGCCGCGAGGCCGTAGGGCGACGCGTTTGCGCGCGCCACGACCTCGTCCTCGCCTTCGAAATCGAGCACCGCCATCACCGGCCCGAACACCTCTTCCTGCGCGAGCGTCATGGCGTCGGTCACGTCGGCAAACACCGTCGCAGGCACGAACCACCCCGCCCCCGCCGCGCCGCCGCAGACCAGCCGCGCGCCGTCTTTCCGGGCGCCTTCGATGTAGGCCATCACCTTGTCGCGCTGCGCCGCACTCACAAGCGGCCCCATCTGCGTCGCCTCGTCCATCGGGTCGCCCATCACGATGCGCGCCGTCGCGGTCGCCAGCTTCGCAAGAAACGCGTCCTTCACGACTGTCTGCACAAAGACCCGCGTCCCGTTGGAACAGACCTGCCCGGCGGAGTAGAAATTCGCCAGCATCGCCGCATGGACCGCCGAATCGAGATCGGCATCGTCGAACACGATCAAAGGGCTCTTGCCGCCCAGCTCCATGGTGACCGACCGGATGCCCTCCGCCGCCGCTGCATAGACCTTCCGTCCCGTAGGAACCGATCCGGTCAGCGAGACCTTCGCCACCCTCGGGTCCGTCACCAGCGCCGCCCCCACCGCGCCGCGTCCCTGCACGACGTTGAAGAGGCCCGCCGGCAACCCCGCTTCGATCAGGATCGCGGCCGGTTGCAGCGCGCCCAGCGGCGTCACCTCCGACGGCTTGAAGACCATCGCGTTGCCCATGGCGAGCGCGGGCGCGGCCTTCCAGCAGGCAATCTGGCTCGGGTAGTTCCAGGCCCCGATGCCGACGCAGACGCCCAACGGCTCGCGCAGCGTATAGGCGAAATCGGGGCCGAGCGGGATCGTCTCCCCGGTCACGGTGGCGGCCAGCCCGCCAAAATATTCCAGCGCGTCCGCGCCCGAG
>JBBSVE010000253.1:0-2841 GCA_038233815.1 Rhodobacterales bacterium | reverse complement strand
TTAACCGTGAGTCCCAGCTCCTTGTCGTAGGTGCCCATGACCTTGGCATATTCCATCGGCATCGGCCATTCCTGGAAATAGGCGACTGTGATCTCGTCGAGCGCATGCGCCGCGTTCGTGCCTGCCATGAGCGCCATGCCCGCAACGGCTGCCTTCAGCATCGTCTTCGGTGTCATATCCGGTCTCTCCCTGCTGCATCGGGCCCGTTTCGGGCTTTTCTTCTCTGGCCGTGGCAATCCATGACACCGTCAGCAGTCCATGTTTTTCGGTTTAGGTCAACAAACCAATCCGACGGCGCACTCGGGTCGGCGCGGTATGGCCTCCTGCCGCCCGGGGGTCGACGCGAGGCTTGCACTTCCGCGGGTCCGGGCCAGTATAGGCACCGGGCCCCGCGCGGGGTCGCCGGGCGTGCTGTCCGGGTGCGCGAACAGGGGGAGAGATACGATGCGGATGACCACCGAGGAGGCTTTCGTCAAGGTGCTCCAGATGCACGGCATCGACACTGCCTTCGGGATCATCGGGTCGGCGATGATGCCGATCTCGGACCTCTTTCCACGCGCGGGCATCACGTTCTGGGACTGCGCGCACGAATGCAACGCCGGCATGATGGCCGACGGATTCACCCGCGCCACGGGCCGGATGAGCATGATGGTGGCGCAGAACGGCCCCGGCATCACCAACTTCGTGACCCCGGTGAAGACCGCCTACTGGAACCACACGCCGCTTCTGCTCGTGACCCCGCAGGCCGCCAACAAGACTATCGGCATGGGCGGGTTCCAGGAGGTGGAGCAGATGAAGCTCTTTGCCGACATGGTGGCCTATCAGGAGGAGGTTCGCGATCCCTCGCGCGTGGCCGAGGTCCTCAGCCGCGTCATCCTGAAGGCCAAGCGCGCGAGCGCGCCCGCCCAGATCAACGTGCCGCGCGATTTCTGGACGCAGGTGATCGACGTGGACCTGCCGCGCATGGTGGAGTTCGAGCGTCCCGCAGGCGGTGCCGCCGCGATTGACCGGGCGGCGGCGCTGCTGTCGGAGGCAAAGTTCCCGGTCATCCTCAACGGTGCGGGCGTGGTGCTGGCGGGTGCCATCCCGGCCTCGGCGGCGCTGGCCGAGCGGCTCGATGCGCCGGTCTGCTGCGGCTACCAGCACAACGACGCCTTCCCCGGCTCGCATCCGCTGTTCGCGGGGCCTCTGGGCTACAACGGTTCGAAAGCGGGGATGGAGCTGATCGCGGGGGCGGATGTTGTACTCTGCCTCGGAACGCGGCTCAACCCGTTCTCGACCCTGCCAGGCTACGGGATCGATTACTGGCCCAAAGATGCCGCGATCATTCAGGTCGATCTGAACCCGGATCGGATCGGGCTGACGAAACCCGTAACTGTGGGCATCGTGGGCGATGCAAAGAAGGTAGCAGAGGCGTTGCTGGACCGGCTCGGCTCCGGCGCAGGAGATGCGGGGCGCGAGGACCGCAAGGCACGCATCGCACAGGTGAAATCCGCATGGGCGCAGCAGCTGTCGTCGATGGACCATGAGGAGGACGACCCCGGCACCACATGGAACGCGCGCGCCCGGACGCGGGAGCCGGACCGCATGAGCCCCCGCATGGCTTGGCGCGCGATTCAGGCAGCCTTGCCGAAGGAGGCGATCATCTCCTCCGACATCGGAAACAACTGCGCCATCGGTAATGCCTATCCGACGTTCGAGAAGCCGCGCAAATACCTCGCCCCCGGTCTCTTCGGCCCCTGCGGCTACGGCCTTCCCGCGATCATGGGCGCCAAGATCGGGCAGCCAAACGTCCCCGTCGTGGGGTTCGCGGGCGACGGCGCGTTTGGCATTTCCATGAACGAGATGTCCGCCATCGGGCGCGAGGAATGGCCCGCGATCACGATGGTGATCTTCCGCAACTACCAGTGGGGCGCCGAGAAGCGCAATACGACGCTCTGGTACGCCGACAACTTCGTGGGCACAGAACTTGACCGCAGCGTGTCCTACGCAGCCGTCGCCACCGCCTGCGGGTTGGAGGGTGTGCAGGTCGCGGGCATGGAGGCACTGACGGACGCGCTTCACACGGCCTTGCAGGCGCAGAAGGACGGCAAGACGACTTTTATCGAGGTGCTGCTCAATCAGGAACTCGGCGAGCCGTTCCGCCGTGACGCGATGAAGGCGCCGGTGGCCGTGGCGGGCATCGACGCCGCCGACATGCGCGTGCAATCGCTGGCGGGATGACGCTGCCCTTCGGGCTGTCGCCGGGCGCGGGGGCCTTCATGGCGCTGGCGCTGTCCGGGGCAGCCTTCGTGCGCGGCTATTCCGGGTTCGGGTTCGCCGCCCTCACGATCTCCGCCGCGGCGCTGGTCACGGACCCGCTGCATTTCGTGCCGGTGGTGCTGATCCTCGACAGCCTGCTGACGCTGGTGCAGGCGCGCGCGATCCGGTCCCGCATCGACTGGGCCCGCGTCGGATGGCTGCTGTGCGGGGCGCTGCCGGGGGTTCCCTTAGGCGTTTGGTCGTTGAACGCGGTCGGGGTCGACGCGGCGCGGGGCGTGATTTCGGCCTACATCCTGATCATGTGCGTGGTCCTCCTGCGCGGCTGGACGCTGGCACCAGCCAGTCGAGGTGCCCACACGGGCGTTGGACTGGTGTCCGGCATGGCCAATGCGGCGGCTGTCGGCGGGCTTCCGGCCGCGATCTTCTTTGCGGCGCAAAGCGTGCCTGCCGCGACCTTCCGCGCGACGCTGATCGCCTATTTCACGGCGATGGACCTCTGGACCGTGCCGTGGATCTTCGCACAGGGGATGATCGTGCGCGATACGCTGCTGGTGGCCGCCCTCGCCCTGCCCGTCGTCG
>JBBSVE010000252.1:0-2884 GCA_038233815.1 Rhodobacterales bacterium | reverse complement strand
CCCTTGTCCGCGCAATGATCGCAGACCATGCAATGCCGGTCCCCTTCCGCCCCGGCGTGGCCCATGCCTGCCATACCGAGGCGGAGGTCCGCGCCGATCATGCTAATGCCGCGCATCTCTCGGCGCGCTACGGCTATACGGCGGTCGAGACGCTCGACCGTGCCGGGATGCGCCGCCTGATCGGGTCCGACAGCTTCGCGGGCGGCAGCCTCGACCGGGGTGCGGGCCACATCCACCCGCTCGACTTCGCGCTGGGGCTGGCACGGGCCGCCGCAGGGGCCGGTGCGGACCTGCGCGAGCGGTCCGAGGTCATCCGGATCGATCCTGGGCCGCGCCCGGTGATCCACACCGCCGAAGGTCAGGTGACCTGTACGCATCTGCTTCTGGCCGCGAATGGCTATCTGGGGGCATTAAACGCCGACGTTGCGGCGCGCGTGATGCCGATCAACAATTACATGATCGCCACCGAACCGCTGGGCGGGGTGGCGCGCGACATCCTCTCCGAACCCGTGGCTGTGGCCGACAGCAAGTTCATCGTGAACTACTGGCGCTTGTCGGACGACAACCGACTGCTGTTCGGCGGGGGGGAAACCTACGGCTACCGCTTTCCCGACATCGAGCGGATCGTCCGAAAGCCGATGGCCGCGATCTATCCTCAGCTAGCGGACGTGCGGATCGACCATGCGTGGGGCGGCACGCTCGCCATCACCCTGTCGCGGATGCCCGCGTTCCTGCGTCCGACGCCGAACATCCTGTCGGCGTCGGGCTATTCCGGGCATGGCGTGGCGCTGGCGACGCTCGCGGGGAAGATGATGGCGCTGGCAGCCCAAGGACAGGCGGCGGGGTTTGACCTTATGGCCAGCCTTCCGCAGCGGCGCTTTCCGGGCGGGGCGGCGCTGCGCCACCCGCTCCTCGTCGCCGCGATGACATGGTATGGGCTGCGTGACCGGCTCGGGATCTGACGGGCGGAATGCTGCGGATTGTATCCCGTGGCCCCGAAGGATACGCTGGCACAAATCCTGATCCGAGGAGCAAACGCCATGCGCGATGACCTGCCGAATTCCTGGGAAAGCCGGGCCGACGAATATTCGCTCTACGGCTTCACCGATCTGCCGTCCGTCCACAAGCGCGGTGCGGTCGTCCTGACGCACGGCAAGGGCCCCTACGTCTATGACGTGCACGACCGCGAATATCTCGACGGCAACTCCGGCCTCTGGAACATGGTCGCGGGGTTCGACCATCCCGGGCTGATTGCCGCCGCGAAGGCACAATACGACCGCTTTCCGGGCTATCACGCGTTTTTCGGGCGGATGTCCGACCAGACCGTGATGCTGTCGGAAAAGCTGATCGAGGTCTCCCCCTTCCCGCGCGGCCGGGTGTTCTATTCCAACTCCGGGTCCGAGGCGAACGACTCGATGGTGAAGACGCTCTGGTTCCTCGGTGCCGCCGAAGGTCATCCCGAGCGGCGCAAGATCATCACCCGCGTCAATGCCTACCACGGCGTCACGGCGGTCTCGGCCTCGATGACGGGCAAGCCTTACAATTCGGTTTTTGGCCTGCCGCTGCCGGGCTTCATCCATGTCGGCTGTCCACATTACTGGCGCTTCGGGCAGGACGGCGAGAGTGAGGAGCAGTTCACCGACCGCCTTGCACGGGAGCTGGAGGCGACGATCATCAAGGAAGGTCCCGACACCATCGCGGGCTTCTTTGCCGAGCCGGTGATGGGCGCGGGCGGCGTGATCCCGCCCTCCAAAGGCTATTTTCAGGCCGTCCAGAAGGTGCTCAGGCGCTACCACATTCCGCTGATCTCCGACGAGGTGATCTGCGGTTTCGGACGCACAGGCAACACCTGGGGCTGCGAGACCTACGATTTCGTGCCCGACGCGATCATTTCGTCGAAGAACCTCACCGCCGGGTTCTTCCCGATGGGCGCGATCATCCTCGGCCCCGATCTCGCCGACCGCATTCAGGCGGCGGCCGAAGCCATCGAGGAGTTCCCGCACGGCTTCACCGCCTCCGGCCACCCGGTCGGCTGCGCGATTGCGCTGAAAGCCATCGACGTCGTGATGAATGAGGGGCTGGCCGAGAACGTGAAGACCCTGACGCCGATTTTCGAGGCGCACATGGCCCGGCTGGCGGAGCATCCCAACATCGGCGAATGGCGCGGCAAGGGGCTGATGGGCGCGCTGGAAGCGGTCAAGGACAAAGATACCAAGATGCCGTTCGACGGCTCCCTGTCGGTGTCGGAGCGGATCGCCAACACCTGCACCGATCACGGGCTGATCTGCCGCCCGCTCGGTCAGGCCATTGTGCTTTGCCCCGCGTTCATCTGCACCGAGGCGCATCTGGACGAACTTTTCGGCAAGCTGGAGCAGGCGCTGAAGCAGGTCTTCGCCGAGGTGGCGTGACGCGGCGCGCCCCTCGCGGGCGCGTCCTACTACATCCGTGACAGCTTTTTTTGCAGATCCGCCAGTTGCGCGCGGATCTGCGCCAGTTCGTCCGCGTCCGCCGGTTGCGTCCCGGCGGCAGGGGTTGGTGCTGACCAACCCGGCATCCCGCCCATCACGCTTTTGAGGAACGCCTCCTGCTGCTGGCGCATCGCCTCGAACCCGGGAATGGTCGTGACCATCGGGTTTGCTTTGGTAAGGTTCGACATCATCTTCGACTGCCCCTCGCGCAGCATCTCGAATGAGGTCGCGAGGAATTGCGGCACCACGCTCTGCATGTCGGTGGTGTAGCTCCGCACGAGGTCGGTAAGGACCGCGATGGGCAGCACGCTTTCCCCCCGGCTTTCATGCTCGGCCACGATCTGGAGGAGATATTGCCGCGTGAGATCATCGCCCGACTTCAGATCGATGATCTGCACCTCGCGGCCCGCGCGGAT
>JBBSVE010000251.1:0-2903 GCA_038233815.1 Rhodobacterales bacterium | reverse complement strand
GTCACCAGCCAGACAGCCTCGATCTCGAGACCTCACGGCTGAACTTCCGTCTCGTCCTGTCCACTCTCCAGGTCACAGGCCCGATCTTGTCTTCGTGCCCACGAAGCCGGCAGCAGCTCATTCACAACCAGCCGATCCACGGCGGTCTGACGGTCGACATGGACGAGCCTCTTTACGGCCCATTCTCGGATCGGATGTTTGAACCGACAGCGCGCTATGAGCGGCCCCTGCTGAGCGCGGAAACGAGGACCGAGTGGCGCGATTTTGTTGAGGGCGAGATTGCGCGCTCCGGGACCGGGGCGTCCGGGGCGAGGGACCGGCCCATGCCAGGCATCAGACCATCCCGGATCAAATCATGCCCCAGCCTGCCGGAACGGGCCAATTGGCCCTGTGTTGCGAACCGATCTGAAGGCGGTTCGCGCGTCGCATGCGGTGCGGGCCCGGCCTACAGGCGGCTCAGTCCTTGCGGCGTGCGAAGGAGCCCTCGACCGTCGCGCCGCTCTCGATCGTGAGGGTTGCGTAGATCACGTCGGCCGTTACCTGCGCCGCCGACCGCAGCGTCAGGTTGCCGGAGCCGATCTTGCCTTCCATCCGGCCGCGCAGTTCCACGGTGTCGGCGGTAATCGCACCCTTGACCGAGCCTTCGTGGCTGACGATGAGGCTCGCGGCGGTGATGGAACCCTCGATTTCCCCCATGACCTCCAGCGCGCCGTCCGAGACGACGTCGCCGGTGATGCGGAGGTCTGCGGCCAGCACGGACTTTCCGCCCGGCTTGGTTCCGGTGCTCGGGGATCCGTCGGATTGTGGGGCGGTGGCCATGGGCATATCCTTGCTGGTCCCGAACGCGTGTACCGGGGGGGGAGTCTTTGCTGTGCAAGAAAGGACGAACCCTCGCGTCGGGTCAAGCGAAGCTTTGACTTGCATCCCCGGATTCGGGTGCCGCGCGGGTGACAGGAGCGGATTGGAGGGCGATAGTCGGATCAGAATCGCCGGTTCCCGGGGGCGGACATGCAGACGAACACCATCATCGCGAATGCGCGCGTCCTGACCATGGACCCCAAGCGGCCGCGGGCGGAGGCGGTGGCCTTTGGGGCGGGCAGACTTCTCGCCGTGGGGTCCCGGAGCGACGCGGAGGCCGCGGCCGGACCCGGCGCGCGGATCATCGACGCGGGAGGGCGGACGCTGCTGCCGGGCTTTTTCGAGAGCCATCTCCATATCGGTCTTGGCGGCGCCGAACTTTCGCATCTCCAGATCGGCGGGTTGCGGGGGATCGGGGCATTGCGGGATGCGTTCGCTTCGTTCAGTGCGCGGATGCCGGACGCTCCGATCCTGATGGGGCAGGGGGCCGATTACGGCATGCTCGACCATCCCATGGGTCGCGGGGATCTGGACCGGGTCATGGCGGACCGGCCGATCGCGATGATGGCGCACGATCACCATACGCTTTGGGCGAATACCGCGGCGCTTCAGGCGGCGGGCCTCCTGCACGGCATGGACTGCCCACCCGGTCACGCGGTGGTCATGGGGCCGGACGGGACCGCAACCGGCGAGTTGCGCGAGTTCGAGGCCTTCGCGCCGGTCATGGCGCTGGCCGGGGAGGCGCGCCTCAACCTCGGAATCGCGACGGGGGAGGAGCCCGCACCTCCGCTGTCGGAGGAGGAGCGGCGGACGGACCGCGTGAAGATCCTCGCCGGACTGCGCCATTGTGCGGCGCATGGCATCACCTCGATGGTCACGATGGACGGCAACCGCTACACGCTGGACCTGTTGCGCGACATCCATGCGGCGGGGGATCTTTGCGCGCGGGTCAAGGTGCCGTTTCATCTCAAGCCGCATATGGAAGACACGGCACTGGACCGCGCCGGCGCGATGGCCCGCGACTTCGACGACGACTGGCTGCAGGCGGGGTTTGTGAAGCTGTTCATGGACGGCGTGATCGATTCGGGCACAGCCTGCATGCTCAACGACTATCCCGGGCGCCCGGGCCACCGTGGGATGTCGCTGTTTTCGGCGGAGCGGTTTGCCGGGATCGCGGCGGAGGCGGACCGGCGCGGCCTTCAGATCGCCGTCCATGCCATCGGGGACGGGTCGGTGCGCACCGTGCTCGACGGCTATGCGGCGGCACGGGCGGCGAATGGCGCGCGCGACGCCCGCCACCGGATCGAACATATCGAGCTGATCGACCGCACCGACATCCCCCGCCTCGGGGAACTCGGTGTGGTGGCGAGCCTTCAGCCGCCCCATCCGCCGGGTGCGATGGACTTTCCGCTCCAGCCAACGCTGGACGCGATCGGCCGTGATCGCTGGCGGGACGCCTATCTGTGCCGGACCCTGCGCGACGCGGGCGCGCGGCTGGCGTTCGCTTCCGACTGGCCGGTGGCGGACGTATCGGTCCTGCGCGGGGTGCAGGCCGCCCTGACCCGAAGCGCCTATCCCGGCGGGGTGGATGAGAGGCTGGAGCTGATGGAGGTGCTCCACGCCTATACCGCCGGAGGGGCTTGGGCTGCGCATCGGGACGCGGTGACCGGCATGCTGAAAGCAGGGCTGGCCGCGGATCTGGTGATGCTTGACGGCGATATCGAGTCGGTGACGGCGGATGCGATCGGGGCGTTGGGGGTGGCGATGACCATTTGCGGGGGCCGGACGACTCACTCGGCGGGCGGTTTCGGTGAAGCGATCGCGGTTTGACGTCAGGTGGCGGAGAGTCTGGCGCGCGGAAAGCCTGCATGCATTGGCCCGGACGAGTTTTATCGAACTGATCGCATTTTCGCTCTTGCGGCTGCGCATCTGTCTTCGTAGATAGCGCTCACCGGACGCGACGGGGTGCTGTTGTGTTTGGGGGCTGGGGCGGGAGTTCTGGTTGTTGATCTGGAGACAAGGCGCGGGGTTCGCTGAGGTATCGG
>JBBSVE010000250.1:0-2927 GCA_038233815.1 Rhodobacterales bacterium | reverse complement strand
TCGACCTGGCCATCCGCACCTTCGAAAAGGACGGCAGAAATGTCCGAGAATGGTTTGCCGCCCGCAACCCGTTCGCCATCCTGTCCGAGGAGCGCTTCAATGCGTGACCGTATCTGAAACCCGCATGGGCCGGGCCAGATACACAGAGTTCAGGACACTCCCGGGCACGATCGCCGATGTCTGGACCGAAGAGCAGGCTGCCCTGATGCCGTTGCCTGTCGCCTTTGACGGCTTCATCGAGCTGAGCAAGCGGGTCTCACCCGCCTGTCTGATCAGCTTCGATCGCAACCGCTACAGCGTTCCGGCGTCATGTGCCAATCGACCGGTCAGCCTGCGGATCTATCCCGATCGGCTGGTCGTTGTGGCCGAGGGCAACATCCTGTGCCAACATGCTCACGTGATCCAGCGCAGTCACCACCTTCCAGCGAAGACGATCTACGACTGGCGGCACGATCTGGCGGTCGTTCAACGCAAACCGGGTGCGCTTCGGAATGGGGCGCCCTTCCTGGAATGACCGTCTGCGTTCAGGCATTTGCAGGATCACATGCTCCGCAAACCGGGCGGTGATCGCGAGATGGTAGATATCCTCGCCCTCGTCTTGCACCATGATGAGGAGGCTGTGCTCACTGCGGTGGAACTGGCACTGGCCGAGGGCGTGCCAACCAAACTCATGTGCTAAACCTGTTGCACCGCCTGATCGACGGCAAGGTGGTTGGCGGGCCGCCGCTGGATACCCCGCAAGCACTGGCCCTGCACCGTGAACCCAAGGCAAATGTCGAACGCTATGACGGCCTACGCGCCCAGATCGCTGGAGGCCGCCATGCGTCATGATCCTGCTGCAGGTGCCGTGGTCATCATGCTGCGCAGCCTGAAGATGTATGGCATGGCCCAGGCTGTAACCGATCTGATCGAGCAAGGGGCACCGGCTTTTGAAGCTGCAGTCCCGATGCTGTCGCAAGGTCTGAAGGCCGAACTGGCCGAACGCGAGGTGCGCTCCATCGCCTATCACATGAAGTCCGCACGCTTCCCAGCCGACAAGGACCTCTCGGGTTTCGACTTTGCCGCCAGCGAGATCAACGAGGCCACCGTCCGGATCCTGCACCGATGCGCGTTCATGGACGGCGCAAAACGTGGTCCTGATTGGCGGCCCGGGAACCGGCAAAACCCATGTCGCCACCGCCCTCGGCATCCAAGCGATCGAGCACCACCGCCGAAAGGTCCGCTTCTTCTCCACCATCGAACTGGTCAACGCCCTTGAACAGGAAAAGACCAAAGGAAAGGCCGGACAGATCGCCGAAGGTTTGACCAAGCTCGACCTCGTGATCCTCGACGAATTGGGATACCTGCCCTTCAGCGCCTCGGGCGGCGCCCTGCTGTTCCATCTGCTCAGCAAGCTCTACGAGCGCACCAGCGTGGTGATCACCACCAACCTCAGCTTCGGCGAATGGGCCACCCTCTTTGGTGATGCCAAGATGACCACCGCCTTGCTCGACCGCCTCACCCACCGCTGTCACATCCTTGAAACCGGAAACGACAGCTTCCGCTTCAAAGCCAGTTCAGCCGCTGCAGCACGAAAGAAGAAGGAGGCAAACCCGCCCTTGACCCCAGCATGAACCGAAATCCATAATCAGAGGCGGCTCACTTCTCGGTGAAAAAACCGGCTCAGTTCTGGATGAAAATCAACATGCTTCTGACAAACAGAAAAGATCACTCATCATGCCTCCCCGCTTTGGGAGCTTGAATCACGCCGCGAGCCGTCGCTCAAGCGGATTTACAGGTCCTGACCGTAAGCTGCATTAACACCATAAAATGAGCCAGAGCGCAGTACGCAATTCAACCCAACATAGAATTGCAGCCGTTGGACGCGAGCTGGGCCGTATCGATTGCGCGGCAGATCAATCCACGGGGCTTGACGGTGGGGACGTCCTCGCCGGCGACCATTGCGTTCAGAACGGCCTCTTCAACAGCCTCGACGACTGCAAGGTAAAGCGGGTCCAGATGTTCAGCGTTCAACTGTATTACGGTGTCTAACGGCCCACGAACTTGTTGCATGGTGCCCGCATCGGCGGTCGAAAAAGCAAGAAAAATGTCGCCCGAATTGTTTCCTCCTGGTGTGCCGCCACGCCCGATGCCGATGGCGGCGCGCTTGGCCAGTGCCCGGAGCGACAGCGGTGAGAGGGGGGCATCTGTCGCAAGGATGACGATGATCGATCCGGTCTCCTTTTCGATCAGTCGCCCCTCGGGCATCAGCGCGCCCACGGGGCGTCCGCAGACCGTTAGCCAAGGTCGGATGCCGTGGTTTGCCTGGACCAAGGCTGCAACCGTCCAGTCGCGGCCGATGTTTACGCGGCGTGAGGAAGTTCCAGTTCCGCCCTTGAATTCATAAGCGATCATTCCGTTGCCGCCGCCAGTCGAGCCTTCGGCAACCGGACCGGAGCGCGCGGTTCGCATCGCCTGAAGAGCATGTTCAGGGGTAACAGTCATGCGGGTGATGTCGTTTAATACACCGTCATAGGTTTCAGCGATGACGGGCATGGCCCATGCGTGCTGGTCACGAAAATAGTCGGCATAGGTCTCGATCATCCACTGAGTTGCGGCACTATGGCAGGCGCCGACACTGTGGGTGTTGGTGATCAGGATCGGCCCCAGATAGATGCCCGCGTCGTCGATCCAGTGAGTGCCCGTCATCTCGCCGTTGCCATTCAGTGAGTAGTGCCCGGCGCGCACGGGGCGTGGGTCAGGCCCGGACCCGCGCGGTAGGATGGCGGTCACACCGGTGCGGACGTCCAGTGCAGGGTCCGTCAGAGTGCAGAACCCAATCTCGATGCCCGGTACATCGGTGATGGCGTTCAAGGGGCCTGGCGTTCCCGGCAAAGGCAGGCCTAGGTCTCGGGCGCGGGGTTCCATGACGGTTGCGTTCATTTACG
>JBBSVE010000249.1:0-2976 GCA_038233815.1 Rhodobacterales bacterium | reverse complement strand
GACGGGGATTGGCTGCATGAAAGCGGCATCGAAATCGGCCCTGCGACTGTTCGCTTTTGGTGGAACCGGTTTTCGCCGGATGCGATGGCTACAGATGTTCCGAGCCTTCCATTCCTCTATCCACGACCTGCTCAATGCGGAGCGCGCCCTAATCAGCCGGGGCATTTTCAGAGTCAAACGCACCGCGGCTCTCGCCGAGTGGCGTCAGCTCTGTGTGGCCTGAAACGTAACCGTCCGGTCTGACCGCTAGCCGTTCCATCGCCACGGCAGCAGGTCGTCGACTTTGGTAATCTTGTAGGCCGGGATGCGGGCAAGGGTGTCAGCCAGCCAGGCGTTTGATCGATGGCGTTCAGCTTTGCCGTTTCGATCAGGGTACAGGCGATGGCAGCGGCCTTGCCGCCTGCCTCCGAGCCCACGAAGAGGTCGTTCTTCCGCCCGAGAGCGACGGTGCGCATGCCCCGTTCGGCGGTGTTGTTGTCCAGTTCGAGGATGCCGTTGTCGAGATAGGGGCGCAGGCGTTCCATTCGGCTCAAGGCGTATCGGATTGTTCCGGCCAGCGGGGATTTGCCCGAGACTGTGGTGAGTTGCAGGGCCAGCCATCTTTCCAAGTCGTCGAAGATCGGGGCGGAGTGGGCTTTCCTCAGATCAGCACGGTGGTCGGGCGGCAAGCCCCGCGCCTCCTTCTCGACGGCGTAGAGTTGGGCGATCCGGCCGATGGCTTCCTCGGCGATTGGAGAGCCCTGCGACCGGTGGATGTCGACGAACTTGCGCCGGACATGGGCCATGCAGGCGACTTCTCGGATGGTGCCGGAGCGATAGAGGTCCTCGAACCCGGCGTAGCCATCCATTGCCCGGCAATGGTTTGGTGCAAACCATGAGAGGGGGCATGCATCCAACCGCGGTAGCGGGCGAGATGGTTCTTGGGGTGCTGGCCTTTGCGGTCGCCGGAGAACCTGACCCACGCCGCTGGCGGTGCCGTGCCACCCCAGGGGCGTTCATCGCGCGCAGAGGTCCAGAGCCTTGCGGTCCGGGTCTTGCCGGTGCCGGGCGCCAGCATGCTGATCGGTGTGTCGTCGGCAAAGATTGCCTCGGCCGACAGGACATGTCACCCCCCTCTCGTGCATATAAACATGCACTGCCGGGCAGTGGATGGCATCAGCAAGGGGTTCCAGCAGAGCGGTGGTCTTGCCGACCCAGTCGGCCAGCGTCGAACGATCCAGATCGAGCCCTTCGCGGTCGAAGATCTGGCTTTGCCGATAAAGTGGCAGATGATCGGCATACTTGCTGACCAGCACATGGGCCAGCAGACCCGGTCCCGGACGGCCACGTTCGATGGGTCTCGATGGCAGCGGCGACTGAACAAACTTCTCGCAGCAGGCACAGGTCAGACGCGGGCGGACGATGCGGTTCACGATGTCGAGCCATTGTCCGCCATTGGTCCGAGGACAATGGCGAGGGGCCGGGGACGTATTCCAGTTCTTCGGTCCATCGTCGGGGAAACGGTCCACTGGACCGTTTCCTGATCCTCCTCTGCCTCGCCGATCCGGCGCAAGCGCCCGCCGCAATCGGCACAGGCATCGGTGCCCGGAGTCAGCTCCACCTTCATCCGGGGGATCCGGGATCGGGCGGCGCTTGGGTTTGTCCTTCTCCGCGATGTCCGGCAGCTTCATCCGCGCGGTCACTGCGGCGGCGGCACTCTCGTTCGCCATTGGGCTCGAACCAATGGCGCCTCAATGGCTTACTCTCGAGCGCCAGCTGCAACTGTTCTGCCGTCTCGGACGACGCGCCGAACCGATGCGCCCGGTGCCCGGCAAGCTGATGGCGCAGCTTCTCGATCAGGATTGCCTGTGCCTTCACCTCGGCCAAGAGCCGCGCGGTGAAGCTGCGCAGCTCCTCAGGGTCTTCCGGCAAGGTCAGGGTCTGATCCGCATGAAAGAAGTTTATCCCACTGTATTCGTTGTGGGAATCATTGATTGCAGGATGCGAGGATGATCCCGCTGCCAAAGGCCGCCACGTCCGCTGTGGTGCCCGCCGGTCAATGCCTTCGAGCCGCATCGACAACTGCGCAGGCGTCAGCACGATCTTGCCCTCCTTGGCAGACGGCCAGACGAACCGCCCGTTCTCCAGCCGCTTCATGAACAGGCAGGCGCCCTGACCATCCCACCAGATCACCTTGACCAGATCCCCCCGGCGTCCCCTGAACACGAACAGGTGCCCCGCGAACGGATCCTGCTTCAGCACCGCCTCGGCCTGCGACGCCAGCGCCGCAAACCCTTTGCGCATGTCGGTCACCCCCGCCGCCAGCCAGACCCGCGTGTTGGCAGGAACCGGGATCAAACCGTCAGCCCCCGGATCAGCCGCGCCAGTGCCTCGGGATCATAGCTCCCGCTGATCCGTATCCGCTGCCCATCCGCCAGGTCGATCTCGATGCAGGTGTCGGAGACCGGCGCTGCAGCAGGTGCCCTCGCCTCCGCGACGATCTACACCCGCAGAAACCGCAAGCCGCCTTCTATTGATCCCGTTCCAGGCCCGGGCCAATACTTGGGATCGCGCAGCCACTTGAAGATCAGGGTCGCATTCACAGTATAGCGAAGCGCCACCTGAGCCACGGAAACGCCGGGCTCAGTCCTCTGCAAGCGGATCGACCGCTTCTCCTCATCCGTCCAAAGCCGCCTCGTCCGCCGCGCCATCAAGCACCATAGTGTCCACCAACGTAGGCGGACACTATCCCGCACCATCAAAACGCGGCAGAGCGGTCAGGCCGGACGCTTACGTTGTTACCGCCGTGTTTGCGCGTTCGTCGGGAAAACAGTCCGCCGACTGTTTTCTGACCCTCCTCACTCCACTCACCTTCGCCCTCCGTTGCCCGGCAGGCGCATCTGAAAGATGCGGCCGAGAGGGGACCTTGATCCCAGTGCTGTCGATCAAGAGACGCAACGGACCCTGCGACCCGCGATGCGGGATGTTCACGGCAAG
>JBBSVE010000248.1:0-3039 GCA_038233815.1 Rhodobacterales bacterium | reverse complement strand
CGACTACGACGCCCTGCGCGCGCTGCCCTCGGACCGTGTGATCGCCACGCTCACGGCCATTCCGGGCATCGGCATGTGGACGGCGGAGATCTACGCGATGTTCAGCCTCGGGCGGGCGGATGTCTTCGCGCCCGGCGATCTGGCCTTGCAGGAGGCGGCGCGCAGGCTCTTCGACCTGCCGCACCGCCCGAAGGAGCGCGAGATGCGCGCGATGGCGGAGGGCTGGACGCCGTGGCGTTCGGTTGCCGCGCGGCTGCTGTGGTCCTACTACCTGATGGAAACGCAGCGCGAGGGGATCCGATGACGCGACCGCTCAACGCCGGCCGGGCCGGGGCGCCGAAAGGCGAGGCGCGCAGCATCGTCGTGCTGCTGCACGGCTACGGCGCGGACGGGGCAGACCTGCTGGGGCTCGGCGACCAGCTCGCCCCGCATCTGCCCGGCACCGCCTTCTTCGCGCCCGACGCGCCGGAGGCCTGTCGCGGCAATCCGATGGGGCGGCAGTGGTTTCCGATCCCGTGGCTCGACGGCTCGTCCATCGCGTCGGCGGAGGCGGGGATCGTCGCCGCGTCGGACGACCTGAACGCGTGGCTCGACACGATCCTGGCGGCCGAGGGCGTGGCGCCCGCCCGCGTGATCCTCGCGGGATTCTCGCAAGGGGCGATGATGGCGCTTCATGTGGGCGTCCGCAGGGCCGCGCCGGTGGCGGGGATCGTTGCGATCTCGGGCCGGCTGCTGGTGCCCGAACGGCTGGCGGCGGAGGCGATCTCCAAGCCGCCGGTGATGTTGATCCACGGCGACCGCGACCCGACGGTGCCGTTCGTCAGCATGAAGGAGGCCGGTGACGCGTTGGTGGGGGCAGGCTTTCGCACCTACGGACATGTGATGGAAGGCACCGGCCACGGCATCGCGCCCGACGGCCTGTCGGCGGCACTGGCCTTCATCGCATCCGAACTGGGGACGTGACAAGATCGGCGCACCCTGCCCGCAGGGCGAGGGGCTTGCCAGACTGCGACCGCGATATATAGTGCCGCCTATGCGGGCGCGGTCAGAATGCCATCACGGCGGGCCATGAACCGAACCGGACCGGGAATCACGGTATGGACGTCGAATTCAGGACCAGCTTCGTGCGCGACCCGGCGGCGCTGCGGCAGTTTCCGGCACTCGTGCTGAACGCCGATTATCGCCCGCTCTCCTACTATCCGCTCTCGCTCTGGCCGTGGCAGGAGGCGATCAAGGCGGCCTACCTCGACCGCGTGACGATCGTCGCCGAATACGATCACGTCGTCCGGAGCCAGCGGGCAGAGATCCGCGTGCCCTCCGTGGTGGTGCTGAAGGATTATGTCCGGCCGCAAAAACGGGTGGCTTTCACGCGCTTCAACCTCTTTCTGCGCGACGCCTTCTGCTGCCAGTATTGCGGCGCGAAGGGCGATCTTACCTTCGACCACGTCATCCCCCGGTCGCGGGGCGGGCTGACGAGCTGGGAAAACGTCGTGGCCGCCTGTTCGCCCTGCAATCTTCGGAAGGGCTCCCGCCTGCTGCGCGATGTGGGCTTCCATCTGGCCCGCAAGCCCCGCCAACCCACCGCCGGCGAGATGCAGGCCCACGGCCGCCGGTTCCCGCCCAACTTCCTGCACAAGAGCTGGCTCGACTACCTCTACTGGGATGCCGAACTGGAGGCGTGACCTCGGGGGCGTATGGCGCTGTAGAGGTGACCATAATAGGCACCAAAACGGGGTTTCTGATGTCCTAAACGATGCATCGGATTCAATGGCCTTGCTTTATGTGTTGAATCTGAATGAAATCTGCGGTGTGCAGACGTCTGATTAGGGCGGAAAGCGACCTGAAGGCGGTGCGGCAAGGCAACTGCGGCATCTGCGCACAGCGGATATCCACTCCGCCCGAGGCCAAGTGAGCGCGATTGTCGATACAAATAGGACTTCGCAGCTTGGACGTCAGGGGAACCCGGCATGCTCTTGCGCCCCGATACGTCCTCGGTCGCTTTTTATACGAATAGTCAGTTCTCCTCACTTGGAATGCTGCCCGGCGATATCATCCCAGGAGGCGCGTTGGCGAGCAGACCACCAGTTTCCTGGAGCCACGGGTCATCGCGACGTAGAGGTTCTTCCTGTTCTTTACTACATTTCGGTCGAAATCACTCGCATCCACGATGACCGCGACATCGCCCTCGAGACCCTTGAGTAGGAGCGGGCTTCCTACTGCTATCTTTGGCAGCAGCCGCCCGAGGACGCGCTGCTGTTCGCGAATGCGCTTTGCAGCTTCCAGAAAACTTACATCGGGGCCGGACGATCGGAGAGCCTTGATGCAGGCGTGCAGGATCTCCGGCCGCGGAACGTCCGGGCTCCTTGCACGCCCTCGAGCGCCTCGAATAGGGCGATGAGGGAGGCGGCATCCCCAACTTCGCGGTATCGGATGGCCGCAAGTTCATGCGCCTCTGGCGGTGCCCGTTGCCGACCCGCGTCGATTGTTACCGCTCGGACAGCGATGCCCTCGCGATCAACGCCCGTCATGACAGCAAAGGCGAAGTCGAGAGCGGCTTCGAGACTCCCCGGGGCAACGAGATTGACCTTCCGCGCGAAGTCTGTGACGTCCGTCAGGTCGACGGCTTCAACTGTCACGGCGCCAAGTGTCTGCTTTGCCAGTTGCCGCTGCAGATCCTTCTGAACCCCACCGGTCATGATCAGGACTTCTCCTCCGGCCCGCGGAGATTGAGTGAGGCAGGCAAGGCGCTGCTTCTCGTGATCGGTCACACTGTCCAAGTGAACATAAGTGACTTCGGGGGGTGCGGTTTTATAGCGCGACAATCTGGGTGAGAAGCGCGCGACAATCAGGATGAGAATCCGGTGTCGCGATGTGTCGATGTTCGCGGCGTTGATTGCCGCGCGCAAGAGTCCTTTTTCAGTTTGATTGTCGCGGCGCGTCAGCGGCTGCGGTGTTGACGGGCGTCGCGTATGCCGCGGGCCGTCCACGTTTGCGCTTCTGTTCGACGGCTGCGCGCCGCCGGTAGCTCTCGACATTCAT
>JBBSVE010000247.1:0-3076 GCA_038233815.1 Rhodobacterales bacterium | reverse complement strand
CGGTTTCCCGTGCGGACGCTCGCCCCGGCCTGCGGTGACGCCAAGGCTCCAGGCCACGTTAGCGCCCCGGCCGAGAAGATCCGCGATCGCCTTGAACAGCAGCAGGTCGTGCGCGAGGTCCGGGTCGGCCGCAAGCGCGGCGCCGATCACGGCGGCACGCTCGGTCTTCAGATCCTCTTTCAGCGAGTCCGCGAGGGTCAGCACTTCGCCGCCGCTACCCGTGACGGGGCCGTCCGTCGTTCCGGTACCGCCCGCAGCGTCCGGCCGGCGATCGGTGCGGTCCTCGGGCCGGATCAGGCCCACCACGGTCTCGATCCGGTCCCGGTTCCAGTGCGCCAGCACGCCGGCGCGGGCAAGGTCCGCAGGCATCCAGCCCACCGTCAGTTCCTCGTAGGCCGCGTTGAGACTATCACACTCCGCCTCCAGCGCCTCGATCGCGGCGTCATCGGTCTCCTGCTCCTCCCCGAACGCGGCATCCCGTTGCGCTTCGATGTCTGCCAGACGCGCGGCGATGGCCTCGCAGCGGACAGCATCCTCGCCGGTCGGATCGACGGCGCCAAGATAGACCCGCCCGTACGCGCCCCGAACCTTGTAGTCGACGTCACGCTGGCCTGCCGACCACGCAAAGCCCAGACGCGCAGCCTCGGCTGCCGCATGGGCCTCCAGCTTTTCCATCAGCAGCCGCTCGACCAGAGCCTCATCGGACAGGATAGAGTCCTCCTCGATAAGGTCGGCCGCGATCTCGCCGCCGGCCGCGCGGTAGTCGTTCACGATCAGCCGCGCAACCGCGTCGCCCAGCTTCACGCCACGGGCCTTCAGCCGGTCGCGGATCGTCCAAGCCTGAAGATGTTCGCCGCGCATCGCCTGATAGGTGGCAAGCTGCACCGACGCATCGGGATGATCGGCGAAGGCTTTCATCACATCGAGCGTGATCGTCTTGGCGCGTGCCGCCGCCCGGATGTCGGGATGGATGCGACCGTAGCGCAGGCGCTCCACCACGCGCCGACGCTCCACGCCGAAGGTGCGGGCGATGCCGTCGGGGTCCATGCCGCCGACCTCCATCATCCGCGCGAATGCCTCGAACTCGTCCAACGGGTCCATCGCCTTTTGCGTCACGTTCTCGGCCACGGTGATCGCGGTGGCCGACGCCACGTCGTCGCCGATCTCGCGGCATTCGATCTTCGTCGACTGGCTCCAGCCCTTCGCGGCCTTGTCGCCCGCCAGCAGCCGAAGGGCCGCAAGGCGGCGACCGCCCGCCAGCACGCCCCACATGTGGCCAGCCTTCTGGACGATCAGCGGGTTCAGGAGGCCAAGGGCCGCGATCGACGACGCGAGATGCGCGATGTCGTCGGCCTCGTAGGTCTCGGGTGAGCCTGCACGCGCGTTCAGCGCGTGCAGCGTCAGGTCTTTCAGGGCGATCGTGGTCGCGGTCAGGTCGGTCGTCATGGCGCTTTCTCCTCGGGGGATGTCTCTCGGACCAAGTCGGTCACACAAGAAAAAAGGCCCCCTTTCCCCTCTCAGGGACCGGGAGCCCGGAACCGGGTCGGGCGGCGGCTAATGCGCGCTACCAGGAAAGCCAGTCGCTCGCGAAAAGGACGTGCAGGGTGCGGATGGTCTCGACGGGCTGGCCCGTCGCATCGGTCCCCCGACCGGTCCCTGCGGCGTCAGACAGGATGATCTTGAACCAGACCGTCCGGTCCTCCACCTCAACCGACCCGCAGGTCCGGTAGCCGTCGGGGTCCGCGTCCGCGGGGAAATCGTCGAACCTGCCGACCCGGTCGAGACAGCATCGCAGGAAAGCCGGCCCCATGGCCCGGACCGTGTCTGTCACGATCAGACACCCCTTCAGCGCCGGATCGCCGGGCGTCCCGAGGCAGAGTGTTCGGCGGACAGCATCGTTCTGCGATGCGATCCGATCGACATAGGCATTGAACGACATATCGTGCTGGATCATCGGTTCGCTCCGTAGAAAGGGATCGGGTCGCACCGAGGCCCCCCACCCGTCATGGAAGGGGAGGGAGGCCAAGGCCAGACGGTGTGTTACCACTCGGTCGGAAACAGCACCGTCAGCACCCGGGTGGTGCGGGCCGGATCGTCGGGCGCCTCCGAGCCGTAGTTCCGGTCGGTGGCGTCAAAGAGGTCGATCTTGAACCAGACCGTCGTGCCCGACACCTCTACCGATCCGAAGTCATGAAAGCCGTCGGGATCGTTGTCGGCCGGGAAGTGATCGAGCCTGCCGATTGCGTCGATGCAGGACCGCACGAACCTCATGCCTTCCGCATGGATGCAGCGGGTCATCACCATTTGGCCCGTCAGGACCGGATCGCCGGTCCCAAACGGAATGGCAAGGCAGGCGTTGCGGCGGAAGGCGTCGTTCTGGGCGGCCACCCGGCCCGCATCGACGGTATCGAACGTCGTGTCAGTCATGGTCTTTCTCCTCTGTTCTGGACAATGACGAAAAAAGCCCCCTCCACTCTCTGAGAGAGCAAAGGGGGCTGCCGGGTCAGTGCGTCGGGAGGTTTGGGCCTACGCGATCGTCGCCTCGCGGGTGGGCGCTGGTGCTGCCGCGCCGGTGAGGATCGCCTTCCGTCTCTCCAGCGCCGGGGCGTCGCCCGCGTCGCAAAGCACGTGGATCGTCATGGCGTGCGCCAGGACGCGCGCGCGAACCTCGTGGAGGGTCTTGGGGCTAGAAGCAACGAAAGCAGGGCCGGACGTTACTGCCGTCCGCCCAAGAGTTTGCCAAAGCGATGCGTCTTTGCAAGAACGGTGCAGTTTGTGCCCTGCGGAACCCACAGGGCGTCCGGACGCGTTTCGTGCAAAACCCATCCCTCCCGGCAATAGAACCGTTCCGCCCGGGTGTTCCCCGCCGTGCAGTAAAGAACGGCGTGGGTAAACCCGTTGTCTGCAATTCGCCCCTCGCCAGAAGCGAGCAGCGCTGCAGCAGTTCCAGCTTAGATTCCATGTTCAAGCGCAACGGTTGATCTGAAGGCCGTGATTTCGTCGGTCATGGCTTCGGCGGGGGATCTCCATCCGAGGGTTTTTCTCGGGCGGTTGTTCATCAGTGATGCGACGTCGT
>JBBSVE010000246.1:0-3141 GCA_038233815.1 Rhodobacterales bacterium | reverse complement strand
GGCAGCGCATAGATGCCGCGGATCGACGGATCCCACACACCGCCGCCGGAGACATAGTTTACCAGCGCAAAGATCGGGTCGATGTAGATCGCAAAAAGGCAGCCGAGCAGCACACCGCAGACCGTGCCGATGATCCCGGTGAACGCGCCGCAGATGAAGAAGATGCGCAGCACGGAGCCTTCCGAAAGCCCCATGGTGCGCAGAATGCCGATGTCGCGGCCCTTGTTCTTCACCAGCATGATGAGACCGGAGACGATGTTGAGCGAGGCGAGCAGCACGAGGATCGCCATCACCACGAACATCACGTTGTCCTCCACCGTCAGAGCGCGCAGGAACGCGCCGGAGCTGTCACGCCATGTCCAGGGCGAGGCATAGGGCCCGGCGGCCGCCGTGATCGCCGGGAGTTCGGCATCCACGTCGTCGGGGTTCGCGAGCATGACCTCAATCTCGTCGGCCAGCCCCTCGCGGTTGAAATAGCTCTGCGCCTCGGCGAGCGGCATATAAATCCGCGTTCGGTCGATGTCGTAGCGCCCGGCTGTGAAGACATATTCGACGCTGTAAGTGGAGACGCGCGGACTGGTGCCGAAGGCTGTCTTGACCCCGTTGGGGGAGATCAGGCGGATCTTTTCGCCGACCGAGATCCCCAGTTCCCGCGCCACGCCGGAACCGATGGCAACGCCCCGGTCGAAACTGTCGAGCGAGCCGTAGGCATCCGCCCCGTCGCCGATCCGGGGGATCGCGCGCAGATCGGCGAGCCGCATCCCGAAAACCTCGACGCCCGCCGTCTCCGCGCCGGCCGGGGCCATCACCTGACCCTTGACCACCGGAGCGGACCGGATGACGCCGGGGACGGCCGCGACCTTGGCCGCGATGGCGTCATAATCCTCGAAGGCGCGGATCGTGCGCCCGTCGGACAGGGTGTGCCCGGCGGCGAAGATCTCCACATGCGGGTTGGCGCCGAGGATGGTGCCCACGAACTCCGCCCGAAACCCCGCGCGCACCGAGAGCGTGGCGATCATCGCAAAGACCGCGATGGTGATGCCGACGAGGCTGATCCAGGTCATCACCGATACCCCGCCCTCGGCGCGGCGCGCACGCAGGTAGCGCCAAGCGATCATCCACTCGAAGGGGGCGAAGGGGGCGGTCCGGGTGCTCATGGGGCTTTCCAGTGCGTCCGTGGCGGTTCAGGCGCGGCTGACCGGCGGCTCGGCGCGGTTCTCGCGCGCGCGCCGGGTGGCGTCAAGCCCCGCACGCCTGCGGCGGAACGGCCAGCCCAGCGCCCGCAGAAGGCCCGCGAGCGCCAGCCAGCCCGCGCTGAAGCCCGCTGCCGCCGCGACGCCGCCGGCCTGCGTCAGCGGCATCGCGGGGCGGAAATCACCCCACGTCGCGGAGAGGGTCGCAGGGTCCGCCATCCGCTGCGGCAGAGTCATCCGCTCCACCGGGCCGGCGAGGCGCAGCATGGTCAGGTCCGCCGACAGCCGCTCATAGCGCCGGAAGGTCGCGGTCATGTCCTGCTGGCGGGCGTCGAGAAAGGGCGTGCCCTCCAGCTCCCCCAGCGCCGCGTCGCGGGTCAGGCCCGCATTGCGGGCGGTGCGGTCGAAATCCGCCACCACGCCTGCAAGCGCGTCGACCGTGCCGCCCAGCCGCTGCACATATTGCTGCGCGAACTCCGGGTATTGCGACAGACACGCCGCCCCCGCCAGCCCTCCGGCAAGGGCGAGCCAGCGCATCAGATGCCCGCGTAGATCTCGGTCAGACGGGCGACGGCGGCGTCCGGCGTCATCTCCTCGGCCTCCCCGGTGCGGCGCGAGGTCAGCTCCACCATGCCCTTGGCAATCCCCCGCGGGCCGACGGTGATGCGCCACGGCAGGCCGATCAGATCCATCGTCGCGAACTTGGCCCCTGCCCGCTCGTTCCGGTCGTCGTAGAGCGGGTCGAGGCCGGCCGCGCGCAGCGCCTTGTAGAGCCCCTCGCAGGCGCCATCCGTGCCCGCGTCTCCCTGCTTGAGGTTCACGATCCCGGCGTGGAACGGCGTGACACCCTCCGGCCAGATGATCCCGCGGTCGTCGTGGCTCGCCTCGATGATCGCACCCAGCAATCGGCTGACCCCGATCCCGTGCGAGCCCATGTGGACCGGCACCCGGTTGCCATCCGGCCCCACGACCACGGCGCCCAGAGGCTCCGAATATTTGGTGCCGAAATAGAAGATCTGGCCCACCTCGATGCCACGCGCGGATTTGCGGCGACCTTCGGGGATCGCGTCGAACACCGCCGGATCATGCGTCTCGTCGGTGCGCGCGTAAAGCGAGGTGAACTCCTCCATCACGCCCTTGCACTGCGCCACGTCGTCATAGTCGATCTCCCGGCTCCCAAGCCGGATGTCGGTCACGGCGCTGTCGTAGAAGACCTCGGATTCGCCCGTATCCGCCAGCACCAGAAATTCGTGCGTGTCCTCGCCACCGATCGGGCCGCTATCCGCGCGCATCGGGATCGCCTGCAATCCCATCCGCTCGTAGGTGCGCAGATAGCTCACCAGATGGCGGTTGTAGGCGTGGAGCGCGTCCTCCTTCGTCAGATCGAAATTGTAGCCGTCCTTCATCAGGAACTCGCGCCCCCGCATGACGCCAAAGCGGGGCCGCATTTCGTCGCGGAACTTCCACTGGATGTGGTAGAGCGTCAGCGGCAGGTCCTTGTAGCTGCTGACATGGGACCGGAAGATGTCGGTGATCATCTCCTCGTTGGTGGGGCCGTAAAGCATGTCGCGGCCCTGCCGGTCCTTGATCCGCAGCATCTCCGGTCCGTAGGCGTCATAGCGCCCGGATTCGCGCCAGAGATCGGCCGATTGCAGCGTCGGCATCAGCATCGGGATATGGCCCGCGCGCGCCTGCTCCTCGTTCACGATCTGCTCGATCCGCTTGAGCACCTTGTAGCCCAGCGGCAACCACGAATAGATCCCGGCCGCCTGCTGCTTGATCATGCCCGCGCGCAGCATGTAGCGGTGGCTCACGATCTGCGCCTCGGCGGGGTTTTCCTTCAGGACGGGCAGGAAATAGCGGCTCAGACGCATCGGATCACCTCGGGGACATGTACCACGCGGGTTTAGGCAGTTCCCGTTGGTCAGGCAAGGGCGGGCGCAATTTG
>JBBSVE010000245.1:0-3255 GCA_038233815.1 Rhodobacterales bacterium | reverse complement strand
GAATTTCGTGACAGCTTGCCCAACGCCCTTCGATTCGCAGAAGTCGATGGCGGCCTCGATGGCGTCCGTGCCGGTCTGCACCGCTTCGCCGGCGAAACCCCGGACATAGCTCACACGCTCCGTCTTCGGGGGGACGTAGGCATCGGTCAGCACGGCGTCGATGGCTCCTTCGGCAAGGAAGGCCGGGACAATGGGGAGGCCGTAGGTCGTGGCGAACTCGAAATCGCGCTGGTCGTGCGCGGGGCAGCCGAAGATGGCACCGGTGCCGTAATCCATCAGCACGAAGTTCGCGATGTAGATCGGCAGCTCCCAGCCCGTGTCGAACGGATGGCGCACCGTGAGGCCGGTATCGAGCCCGCGCTTCTCCGCCGTCTCCAGCGCCGCCTCGCTGGTGCCCGAGGTGCGACATTCGGCGACGAAGGCCGCGACCTTGGGGTCGTGCCGCTCCAGATGCCTTGCCAGCGGATGATCCGGCGAGATCGCGGCAAAGCTCGCGCCCAGCAGCGTGTCGGGGCGCGTGGTATAGACCTCCAGCCGGTCGAACCCCTCGGGCGCGTCGACGGTGGAGAAGGCGAACTGCAGCCCGCGCGACTTCCCGATCCAGTTGGCCTGCATCAGGCGCACCTTCTCGGGCCAGTCCTTCAGACCGTCGAGCGCGTCCAGCAGCTCCTCCGCATAGTCCGAGATGCGGAAGAACCATTGCGTCAGCTCGCGCCGTTCCACCGGGGCGCCTGAACGCCAGCCGCGGCCGTCGATCACCTGCTCGTTCGCGAGCACGGTCATGTCGACCGGGTCCCAGTTCACCACCGCGGCCTTGCGGTAGACCAGCCCCGCCTCCAGCATGTCGAGAAAGAGCGCCTGCTGCTGGCCGTAATAGTCCGGGTCGCAGGTCGCGAACTCCCGGCTCCAGTCGATGCTCAGCCCCAGCGGCTTCATCTGCGCGCGCATGTCGGCGATGTTCTGGTAGGTCCAGTCCTTGGGGTTCACCCCCCGCTCCATCGCGGCATTCTCGGCGGGCATCCCGAAGGCGTCCCAGCCCATCGGGTGCAGCACCGAATAGCCGCAGGCGGCCTTGTAGCGCGCCACCACGTCGCCCATCGTGTAGTTGCGCACATGGCCCATGTGGATGCGTCCCGACGGATAGGGAAACATCTCCAGCACATAGTATTTCGGCATGCCAGCGTCGCGCCGGGCGATGAACGTGCCGGCCCTGTCCCAGGTCGCCTGCCAACGGGTCTCAATGGACTTCGGATCGTAGGGCATCGGACGGCCTTTCAGGGCGCGGGACGTTCAACCATCGCTCTTACCCCGCAGTATCGGGGGAGGTCCAGCGACGCGCGGACCCAACCGCCATCAAAATGCCGGGGCCGTGCCTGCGCCGGATCAGAGGTTGGCGTCGCGGACGCGAAGCTGACGGGCCCGGGTCAGGATAGCATCCTCGACCGCGCGCTGGGTCTCCCGGCTGACTGACTGTCCGCCCCGGGTCTGGAGCGAGACTTTCAACGCCCGCGCGTCGAGCGACGGGTCCTGCACGTAGACGGTAGCCCGGTAGGACTGGCCGCCGCCGGGGGGCGTGCCGTAGCCGGTGACGAGCACGCCGGTGAACGGATCGACCGACTGGATCGGGAGGAAGTTCAGCACGTCGAGCGTCGCGTTCCAGATATATTTGTTGACCTCCACCGTGACGTTCGGATCCTCGGCGTTGGAGAAGAGATCCCAGATCGTCCCGGTCTTGCGGCCTCTCACCGTCGCATGCTTGGCACCAAGCTGCGCCTCCGCCTCGGGGGAGGTCTGGGTCACGGCACGGCGTCCGAACAGACCATTGCCGCAAGCCGCGAGAGAGAGGACCAGTCCGCCCGCAAGGGCCATACGCATCATGCGGTGCAGGTTCGTCACGATGCTTTCCTCCGTCATAGCCCCAGTGTCTAGCCCAGCCCCGATGAGGGAACAAGGCTTTTTGCCCGGCCCCGGCGGTGGCTGGAATCACGCCATTGGCCTCCAGTTTCCGCGCGCACGGGACAGGGCTCTCCGGGCGCACGGGACAGGGCAATCGCCGTCGCCGTTCCCCGCGCCGGATAGCCGGTGGGCGTCCGGCACGGTCCTCCGCATGGCCCGTTCGCGCCGTCCGTTTCGGGTCCGGCGGGGCAGTGTGACATCCCTGCACCATCATCCGCGCGTTTGCCGCCGGGCCGCCGCCTTTCGTTGCAATCGAGGGCGTGAGGGTGGAAGACAAGGCATACCCAATTCGGCTCTGACCGGGGTGGGCCGCAGCTTCGAAAACACACGAGGGAAACGATGAAAAAACTCCTGATTGCAACCACTGCGCTCGTCGCGACCGCCAGTGTTGCCTCCGCCGACATGAAACTCTCCGGCTACGGCCGCTTCGGTCTCGACTACGCCAACGTCGGCGGTGACGGGATCTCCAACACCCAGGTCAACCTCCGTACCCGGATCAACATCGACGGTTCGGTCGAGACGGACTCCGGCGTGACCTTCGGTACCCGCGTCCGCCTCCAGTATTCCTCGGGCCAGGTCGCGTCCCGCTCGCTGGTGAGCACCGCACCCAGCATTTCCAACCCGAACGGCACCGTCGTCACCCAGACCACCTCCAATGCCACGCTGAACGCTGCGATGGTTTATGCCACCTATCAGGGCATGCGCCTCGAAGTGGGCAATGCGAACACCGCCTATGACTCCGCCGCTCTGATGTACAACTCGGAAATCGGCTATCTCGACCGGTCCTTCGGCGACCCGCAGGGCGCGTTCTTCGCCTACGCGTCCACACCCTACACAAACTCCCAGAACCGCATGGGCGTGTTCTTCTCCTACGCCATGGCGGGCTTCACGGGCCGCATCTCCTACATCACGCCCGACCAGACGGCGATCAACCTGCCCGACGGCAAGAACGAAGAGATCGGCATCTCCGGCGACTACAAGTACAACCAGTTCACCTTCTCCGCAGCCTACGTGCATGACGGTGCAGGCATCTCCAACAACCAGCAGTTCTTCGTCGGTGCGGAATACGCCTTCTCGCCGCAGGGCAACGTCGGTCTGCAGTACTTCAGCAACGGTGACAGCAAGAATTCGCCGATCTCCGACGACGGCAAGGAAGTGACGCTGTACGGCAACTACACGATGGGCGCGCTGACCTACAAAGGTTACGTCTCGCACAACAACGCGACGTTCAACCGTCTGTCGGACAGCACCAAGACCACGTTCGGCATCGGCGCTGACTACGACCTCGGCGGCGCGCGT
>JBBSVE010000244.1:0-3348 GCA_038233815.1 Rhodobacterales bacterium | reverse complement strand
CGGGCTGAGGTTTGGCAAGGCTCAATGGCATTAGCTGTTGATGAAAAATAACTCTCGCATCTTTCTGAACAAGCCGACGTCCATCGGCTGCTTTGTAAGCCTCCAATATCGATATATCGACCGATGCTTTTAGACACTCAGTGTTCGAGCAAACAATACAGTTCGCAGATGTCGCAAGGTAACCATCAATCGACCTACAAGTAAAAAATGTACTGGAAGTTGATCCATGATTTTCAGACGTGACTGTTTGTGGTCGGTTGCAGTGCGGGCAGGTCCAATTGAAAGCCATATTAGGCAATCCCCTACCGCGCAAACCGCTTATACTTCGCCCGCTTCGGCTCCAGCGCGTCCGGCCCGAACCGTCGCACTTTGTCCGCCTCATACGCCTCGAAGTTGCCCTCGAACCATTCCACATGCGCGTCGCCCTCGAACGCGAGGATATGCGTGCAAAGCCGGTCCAGAAAGAACCGGTCGTGGCTGATGATCACCGCGCAGCCGGCGAAATCCTCGATGGCGGCTTCCAGCGCCTGCAGGGTCTCCACGTCCAGATCGTTGGTCGGCTCGTCGAGCAGCAGGACGTTGCCGCCTGAGCGCAGCAGTTTCGCCATGTGGACGCGGTTGCGCTCGCCTCCTGACAGGAGGCCCACCTTCTTCTGCTGATCGGTGCCCTTGAAGTTGAACGACCCGGCATAGACGCGGGAGTTCACGTCGAGGTCGCCCAGATGGATGACCTCCGCCCCGCCGGAGATTTCCTCCCACGCCGTCTTGCCCGGGTCCAAGGCATCGCGGGACTGGTCGACGTAGGACAGCTGCACCGTGTTGCCGAGCGAGATCTCGCCCTCGTCCGGCGTCTCCTGCCCGGTGATCATGCGGAACAGCGTGGATTTGCCCGCGCCGTTGGGACCGATCACGCCGACGATGGCGCCGGGCGGGATGGTGAAGGTCAGATCCTCGATCAGCAGCTTGTCGCCCATGTGCTTTTTGAGGCCCGCAACCTCGATCACCTTGTTGCCCAAACGCTCGCCATTCGGAATGACGATCTGAGCGGTGGAGGAGCGTTCCATGACCGTCTGGCCCGCCATCTCGTTGTAGCGCGCGATCCGGGCCTTGCCCTTGGACTGGCGGGCCTTCGCACCCGAGCGGATCCACTCCAGCTCCTTCTCCAGCGCCTTCTGCTTCGACTTGTCCTCGCGGCTTTCCTGCTGGAGGCGCTTGGCCTTCTGGTCGAGCCATGCGGAATAGTTGCCCTCGTAGGGGATGCCGCGGCCGCGATCCAGCTCCAGGATCCAGCCGGTGATGTCGTCGAGGAAATAGCGGTCGTGGGTGACGATCAGGATCGTGCCCTTGTAGGCGATCAGGTGCTTTTGCAGCCACGCGATGGATTCGGCGTCGAGGTGGTTGGTCGGCTCATCCAGCAGCAGCATGTCGGGCGCTTCCAGCAGCAGCTTGGTCAGCGCGACCCGGCGGCGCTCCCCTCCCGACAGCGTCTCCACGTCCGCGTCGTCGGGCGGGCAACGCAGCGCATCCATCGCGACGCCGACGGAGGCTTCGAGTTCCCACAGGTTCTGCGCGTCGATCTCGTCCTGCAGCTTCGCCATTTCGTCGGCGGTTTCGTCCGAGTAGTTCATCGCAAGGTCGTTGTAGCGGTCGAGGATCGCCTGTTTGTCGGCCACGCCCAGCATCACGTTGCCCTTGACGTCGAGGGTCGGGTCCAGATGCGGCTCCTGCGAGAGATAGCCGATCCTGGCACCTTTGGCGGCCCAGGCCTCGCCTTTGAAATCCGTATCCTGTCCCGCCATGATCTTCAGGAGCGTGGATTTTCCCGACCCGTTGATGCCGACGACGCCGATCTTGACGCCGGGGAGGAAGTTCAGGTGAATGTTCTCGAAGCATTTCTTGCCGCCGGGATAGGTCTTCGAGACGCCGTCCATGTGATAGACGAACTGGTTGCTGGCCATGTCGGGGCTCCTGAAACGGGAAATCGGGGATTTGCGCCTAGATAAGGGCGATGGCGGACAGGAGCAATGACCCGATGGAGAGCCTTGCAGAGCTGATCGCGCGCGTCGCGCAACCGGGGCGGGTCGACTGGATCGGCCTGCGCCCCGACCGGCGGGCGGCAATGCAGGTCGTGGACCGGGCCGGGGTGGGGCCGGACGGCCTGACGGGCGACCATGGTGCGTCGCGCAAGCGCGCGGTGACGCTGATGCAGGCGGAGCATCTGGCCGTTGTCGGCGCGATGCTGGGGCAGGGGCCGGTGGCGGCGGAAGATCTCCGGCGCAACATCCTCGTGGCGGGGATCAACCTCGCGGCGCTCAAGGGACGGCCGCTGCGATTGGGTGGCGTCGTGCTGCGGATCGTCGGCCCCTGCGCGCCCTGCAGCCGGATGGAGGCGGCGCTCGGACCGGGCGGCTATTCCGCGATGCGCGGCCATGGCGGGTGGTGTGCGGAGGTGCTGGAGGCGGGATCGGTCGTGCGCGGCGATCCTGTGCTGCCCGACGACTGAGGCTGCGTTGACAGCGCCGAGGCGGGTCGCGACAAGGCGGGATCGGCGCTGAGGCTCGGGACAGGGGGATGCGATGGCCACGGGCTTTCCATTGGCGGTGCCGGGTATGGTCGTGGGCCTGCTGGGCGGCTCGTTCGACCCGGCCCATGACGGGCACATGCATCTGACGCGCGAGGCGCTGAAGCGGTTCGGGCTGGACCGCGTCTGGTGGCTCGTGACACCCGGCAATCCCCTGAAGGCGCACGGGCCTGCCCCGTTGGATGTCCGCTTGGCGGAGGCGCGGCGTGTGATGCGGCATCCGCGCGTGACGGTGACGGATCTAGAGAGGCGGCTCGGCACTCGCACCACCGCCGCCACGCTGGAGGCGCTGATTGCGCGCTATCCGGGGGTGCGCTTCGTCTGGCTGATGGGCGCGGACAATCTGGTGCAGTTCCATCGCTGGGACCGGTTCCGCGCCATTATGGCGATGGTGCCCGTGGGGGTGTTGGCGCGCCCCGGCAGCAGCCTCCCTGCACGGTTGAGCCGGACAGCCGCGATCTACGCCGCGCAACGCCTGCCCGAAGAGGATGCGCGGACGCTGGGTCTGCGCCGCCCGCCGGTCTGGTGTTTCGTGAACATGCCGATGACGGCCTCCTCCTCCTCCGCGATCCGGGCGCGACGGCAGGTGCCCTTGAAGCGGCGGGCGGGCCTCGGATAGGGTTTGCTGCGACAAACGGAGGCCCGACGATGGTGCGCGATCCCGGCATGACGCGGCGGTGGATGCTGGGCGGGCTCGCGGCCACGGCCGCGGCCCCCGTTTGGGCGGAGGCGCCGTCGCAATCGCCGCGTCCGCCTGCGCGCCCCGG
>JBBSVE010000243.1:0-3365 GCA_038233815.1 Rhodobacterales bacterium | reverse complement strand
TGCCAGGCTTCTATCCTGTTCAGCGCAAAGGGGCCGTATAGCTTTGGTTTGTGCGGCGCGTGCCCCTCTTGATTGATCGAACTGACAATTTGCGATACATGTATCGCATCATGACGGGAGTTTTTCATGCCCCTCTCCATTCGCCTGCCCAAAGACATTGAAACCCGGCTGAATGCGTTGGCGGCCCGCACCGGGCGCAGCAAAACATTTTACGCCACCGAGGCGATTACCAAACATCTCGAAGCCCTCGAAGACCTTTACCTTGCCGAACAGTGCCTGATCGACCTGCGGGCCGGAAACTCTGACACCGTGCCACTGGACGATCTGATGCTACGCTATGGGCTGGCAGGTTAGGTTCGAGCGTTCGGCTGAACGCGAACTGTCAAGGCTGGACCCGCAGATCGCGCGGCGCATTCTGGCCTTTCTGCATGGCTGTGTCGCCGCCCTCGATGATCCGCGCAGCGTTGGCGAAGCCCTGAAAGGTTCAAAGCTTGGGGCGTTCTGGAAATATCGCGTCGGTGACTACCGCATCATCGCCAGCATTGAGGACGCCGAAGTCTGCGTTCTGGTGCTGCGGATTGGAAATCGGCGGGACGTTTACAGACAATAGGAGTTACGCCATGATGAATACCATGACCTACAAAGGCTATGCCGCCCGTATTGCCTATGACGCCGAGGACGGCATCCTGACAGGGCAGATCGCAGGAATCCGTGACGGCGTGGGCTTTCACGCGGGTAGCGTGGACACGCTGAAGGCGGCGTTTCACGAGGCTGTCGATGATTACGTTGCCACCTGCGCCCAGATCGGTGCGTGTTCCACGGGATGATGGGCACCCATTCCAGCTGATCGTGGGCAGCGATTCCACGCGATGATGGGCAGCCGTTCCACGCGATCGTGGGCGGATTGGCCGACAGTCTGAAGCTACGGTGAGCCTCGTTTTGAGCGAGGGAGCCGAGATGCCAACGGGACGACTGTCAATGCGCCGGATACGAGATGTGCTACGGTTGAAGTATGCTCAGGGGATGAGCGATAGGGCGATCGCCGCCTCGCTTGGCCTTGGAAAGGGAACTGTCGGGGCGTATCTCGGGCGGGCGCGGACAGCGGGTCTAACCTGGCCGCTTCCCGGCGCTCTGTCCGATGACGACCTCGAGTTGCTGGTGTTTCCGGCCGCGCCGTCAGTGCCGGACGGGGAGCGCCCTGTGCCCGATTGGTCCCTCGTGGATCGGGAAGTGCGGCGCTTGGCGGTCACGCTCGCCATGCTCTGGGAAGAATGAAGAATATCGTGCGGCCCATCCCTTTGGCTTTGGCTACGCGTGGTTCTGCGAGCATTACGAGGCCTGGAAGGGCCGGGTCCGGCCGACAATGCGACAGACGCATATCGGCGGAGAAAAGGTCTTCGTCGATTTTGCGGGCGACACGCTTGATGTGATCGATCCTGCAACCGGGGAAGTCCGGGCGATGAAGCTGTTTGTGGCAGCGATGGGGGCTTCGAACTACACCTACGCTGAGGCCATGATGTCCGAAAGCCTCGAGGACTGGATTGGCGCGCATGTCCGAATGTTCGCCTTTCTGCGCGGCGTGCCAAAGGTGGTGGTGCCAGACAACCTGAAGTCGGCGGTGTTCAAGGCGGATCGTTTCGATCCGGGCCTGAACCGGACCTATGCCGAGATGGCCAGCCATTACGGCACGGCGATCCTGCCGGCGCGTCCTTACAAGCCGCGCGACAAGGCAAAGGTGGAAGTCGCCGTGCAAGTCGCGCAGCGCTGGATTCTCGCGCGGCTGCGCAATCTGCGCTTCTTCTCACTGGCCGATCTGAACGCCGCGATCCGGCGGCTGCTGGACGAACTGAACGTGCGCGTCATGCGCGGCTATGGTGCCAGCCGCGCTGATCTCTTCGCCACGATTGACCGGCCGAACCTCCAGCCGTTGCCGCCGGAGCCTTACACGTTCGCCCGCTGGAAACGCGCCCGCGTCGCACCCGACTATCACGTCGAGGTCGATAGTTCGTGGTATTCCGTGCCGTTCGGGCTGATCCGGCAGGAGGTCGATGTCCGGGTCTGCGGCGCTGTGGTCGAGATCTTCCACAAGGGGCAACGGGTTGCCAGCCATCCGCGCTGCCCCGGCCGACGCAGCCACGTGACGGTCCCAGAACACATGCCCTCGTCCCACCGTCGCCATGCGGAATGGACGCCTGCCCGGGTATTGGCGCAGGCCGAAAAGCTCGGCCCGTCGGTGGCGGCATTTTGCGAGGCTGTGATGGCCGACCGCCCCCATCCCGAGCAGGGCTTTCGAAGCTGCCTTGGCGTTCTTGCGCTGGCCAAGAGCTATGAACCTGCCCGCATCGATGCAGCCTGTCGGCGTGGACTATCCATTCGAGCCCGTTCCGTCGCCTCCATCAAATCGATCCTGAAGAACGGGCTCGACACTGCCTTCCTCGAAGAAGACCCCGAACAGCTTCCTCTCCAGCACCCGAACATCCGCGGACAGGGCTATTATCATTGAAAGGAGATCCCACCTTGCTGACCCATCCCACTTCCGAGCGCCTGATCGCCCTCGGCTTCACCGGCATGGCCAAGGCGCTGGACGAACAGCGTCTTGCCCCGACCACCTTCGACGGCCTCAGCTTCGAAGAACGGCTTGGCCTTTTGGTCGATCGGGAAGCCGCCGAACGAGACGCCAAGCGACTGACAGCCCGCCTCAAGTTCGCCGCCCTGCGCCAGGCCGCCTGTGTCGAGGATCTTGACCTGCGCACCCCGCGGGGCATCGATCGCGCTGTCATGGCTTAGCTGGTCGAGGGCGCATGGATCGGGCGCCACGAGAACCTGCTCATCATCGGCCCGACTGGCCTGGGAAAAAGCTGGGTCGCCTGCGCGCTCGGCCACAAGGCCTGCCGCGACGGCCGCGCCGTCGCCTACCATCGGGTGGGGCGTCTCTTCGAAGCCCTCGCCATCGCCAGAGGCGACGGCCGTCACGCCCGGATGCTAAAAGTGCTCGCCAGGACCGACCTGCTCATTCTCGATGACTGGGGCCTTGCCGTCCTGACCTCACAGGAGCGGCGGGACATGCTGGAGATCCTCGAGGACCGACACGGCCGTGGCTCCACGATCGTCACCAGCCAGCTCCCGGTCGAGCACTGGCACGACGCCATCGGCGATCCAACACTGGCCGACGCCATTCTGGACCGGCTCGTCCACAATGCCCATCGCCTGCCCCTCGCCGGAGAAAGCATACGGAAGCGCGCCGCCACGATGAAAACGCTTAACCCGACGGGTCGAGCCTGGCTCCATGCACCAGTCGGCCAGACTGCCCGAGGTGTGGAATAGCTGCCCACGATACCGTGGAATACGCACCTTAGCCTTCATCT
>JBBSVE010000242.1:0-3372 GCA_038233815.1 Rhodobacterales bacterium | reverse complement strand
GCTGCAATGGTACCGCTGCCGCACCCAGGGCAGGCTCGGCGCCGAATTGCAGGTGTTCTCCGGACGGACCATCGACGTGCCTTCGGCGTTCATCGCCGGGCGCAGCGACTGGGGCATCTACCAGACCCCCGGCGCCATCGACCGCATGCGTCAAAGCGCCTGCACCGACATGCGCGCCTGCCATCTGATCGAAGGCGCCGGCCATTGGGTGCAGCAGGAACGCCCGGTTCAGGTCGTGGAGCATCTGCTCGGCTTCCTGAGCACCCTTGCCGGCTCCGTCCCCGGCCAGCATGATCGCACGAAGTAACCAGGGGAAACGATCCGATGTCTTTCTACGAACTGCGCCAGTACAAGGTTCTGCCCGGCAAGATGGATGGCTGGGTGAAGATCATGGAAGAGGAGATCATCCCGTTCCAGGTCTCCAAGGGCATGGTGATCTGCGGCAGCTTCCGCGGTGAGACCGACGATTCGGTCTATGTCTGGCTCCGCCGCTTCGAGAGCGAGGCCCAGCGCGAGGCACTGTACAAGGCGGTCTACGAGAGCGAGCACTGGAAGACGAAGATCACCCCCCTGGTGCCGGAATATCTCGACCGGCCGAACAACGTGGTGACGCGCATCCTGCCGACCCCGAAATCGACCGTGCAATAGCTCAGGAGGCATTCCCATGGCCCGCGGCATCCTGATCGCAGCCTTCGATTTCTCCAACGCGCACGCGGACGAGTTCCATGACTGGTACGACCTGGAACACATCCCCGAGCGCCAGCGCGTGCCGGGCTTCGGCGCGTGCCAGCGCTGGATCAGCGCGGCGAACCCGAAACAGGCGGTCGCCACCTACGATCTGGACCAGCCCGGCGTGCTGCAGAGCGATGCCTATCGCGCCATCGCCTATGACAATCTCTCGGTTTGGTCCAAGCGCGTCACCGGCATGTGCAACCGGCTGATGCGCTTCGAGGGCGAGCAGACCCTGCCCGGCAATCAGCCGGACCCGACGAATGCCGGCGGCCTGCTGGTCAATGCGATGAACGTCGTGCCCGAGCACGAAAAGGATTTCAACGACTGGTACGACAACGAACACATCCCGGCGCTTTCCGCGGTGCCCGGCGTGATCTGCGCGCGGCGCTACCGCGGCACGGGCAACGATGCCGACGCCCGCCGCTACGTCGCGCTGTACCATCTGGAAAATCCGGACGTCGCCAATGGCGCGGCCTGGAAAGCCGCCGCCAGTTCGGCCTGGACCGACCGGCTGCGGCCGCATTTCCGCGACCATCTGCGCATCCTGACCGGCGCCTATCGGCGGAGCTAGGACGGGTTTTCGCGGAAGAAAGGGTTCTTTTTTGCAAAAAGAACGGCGGATTCAAGTTTCGGAGCGAACACCTGCATTTGAGGTTTCACTTTGGCCGGCCGTTTCGGCCAGTAGTTTGATAAAGTGCTCGTTCGGCGTTGCGTAGTCGAGCGTCTTGCGGGGACGGTCGTTGAGGCTGGCGGCGACGGCGTCGAGGTCGTCCTGGTCCAGGCCCGACAAGGACATGCCTTTGGGGAAATACTGACGCAGCAGGCCGTTGGTGTTCTCGTTGGAGCCGCGCTGCCACGGTGCATGCGGGTCGGCGAAGAAGATGCGCATGCCGGTGGCGCGGGCCAGGCTCTCGTGCCCGGCCATTTCCTTGCCCTGGTCATAGGTCAGCGTCTTGCGCAGCGGTGCCGGAATGGCATTCAAGGCCCCGGCGAACGCGCAGGCGGCAACATCCGCTTTGCGCGTGGGCATCCGCACCAGCACGACATAGCGGGTCTTGCGTTCCACCAGCGTGCCGATCGCGCTGGCCCCTCGGGCTCCCAGAATGAAGTCGCCTTCCCAGTGGCCCGGCACCAGGCGGCCTTCGATTTCCTCAGGCCGGTCCTTGATGTTGGTCATGCCGCACAGCTTGCCGCGGCGCTCGCTGCCTTTCGGCTTGCGGCCGCGGCGGGGCTTGTCCTGGCGCAAACACGCGATCAACTCGCGGCGCAGCTCGCCCCGCGGCAGGGCATAGATCGCAGTGTAGATCGCCTCGTGCGACACGCTCAGGCCCGATTGCTGCTCCATGCCATCCTCGATCCGCTGGCGTCGGCCCGATATCTGCTCGGGCGACCATTTGCGCCGCAACAGCCTAGCCACCTCGCTAAACAGCGCGCCGTCACGGCACATCCGGGGTTTGCGGCCAGACCGGAGCCGGCCGGTCAGGGCTTGGCTCTGCGCCGTCTGCGCCAGATACCCCGCCGCACCGCGATGCCGCTTGATCTCCGTGCAGATCGTCCCAGGCGAGCGGCCCAGCGACCGCGCAATCGGCCGGATCCCCCACCCATCCCGCTGACGTATCTCAATCATCGTCCGATCCATTACCGTCAGCGGCCGTCGTGAATTCGCCATCCCACCACCCTAAACTATCCGTCATTTTAGGGGTGTTCGTTCCGAAATTTGAATCCGCCAACCAAAAAACTCTTTTCCGTTTAAGGCGGGCGCCTTGGCCCGGCAGGTATCGCACGCGCCTCCCTTGCCTCGCCTGGATCGGGGCGGTCGGCGTCGGTGCTCGGCATTGCGGCCGGGCACATGGACAGGTCCATTCCCAGTTCCGCGTCTGTGAACTGCCTGAGATCGGCCTTGATGCCGAGATCTTCGCAGATGGCGGCGACGATCACCCCGATCGGGCGCCAGCCAAGCTCGGCCTCGATATCCGGATCCTCCAACCTCTCATCCAGGTCGAGCCGCAGATTTTCCGCCCGATGCCCCTCGGCCTCGCTGACGATCATCCCCTCGACCAGCCGCCGCACCCGGTCCTTCTGCTGCTTGCTGCGCACCCGCTCCGCGGCGACCAGCCTGCCCTCCGCCGCCGCCCCACGCTGCGCCCGGGTATTCTCGGCGTCTGCGGCCAGCCTGGCCTCCAGCGCCACGGTCTGACGCACCGCGCGGGCGATGCGCGCGAACACCAGCCCCCAATCGGCGCGCGGATTGACCGCCGATCCCTGCACGGCGATCCCGTCCTGGGGCGCGGTGTCAGCGTCGCCGGAAACCGTCTCGGCCGCCTCCAACGCCCGGCGCCGCACATCGCGCGCCAAATCCATGCCGATCTCGGCCAGTTCCGCCAGCATCCCCAGATGCCGCTCCCGCCGCTCCGCCGCTCCGTCCGTATCCGCATCCCGGCAAACCGGATCGGTCCCGGTGGAGCCTGACAACGCGGCGTAGGGCGGGGATCGACTTTTCATGAACAAAACAAGAACATAAATGACAGCAAAAGGCAAGCACTAATTGTTCCGGATTGCGTCTCAAATTAAAACAAGCCGCCGACAGCGATACAATCGGATACCTGCCAGCCGACGCTCAGGCTCCTGCGAAGGCGTCAT
>JBBSVE010000241.1:0-3417 GCA_038233815.1 Rhodobacterales bacterium | reverse complement strand
GCTCGCCAGCAAGGTCCGTGTCTATCCGGCCTGGATGCTGAGCGCCCTGCCGTTCGAGGGCACCCAGCGCATGTCGCTTGCAGGTTACGACAGGCTGACCGCGATGCTCGACGACCTCGAACGCCTGCCCCGCGTTGTGTATCCCGTGGAGCCCGACGCCTTTGAGAGTGACGACGCCGATGGCGAGGCCGAGGCGCAGGGCGAAGACGACACCACCGCGATCGCCCTCATCCGCGGCCTGCTCGGCACCATGAAGGCCCTGTCGAAAGACGAGGGCGGCCGCATGGTCTGGGACTTCGTCGCCCCCGAGGCTGGCACGCCGCTGTTCACGGTGAACGACGTTACCCTGCGTTTCCCCGATTTCGGTGCCTATGCGCCGCTGATCGGCATGGGCCTCGGGCGGGGAGCCTTTTGAACGCTCACCGTCCCCATGGCAGGCTGTGCGCCTCTAGGGAGAGCCGATGAACAGCTGCGCGGAAAACTCTTGTAACGCGAGGCGGGCGGAGAACCCTGACGTCCCCTCACCGAGGCAGAGCCACCGGTCATATGGGCTTGATCACCTGCAGATGACGATGCCTTTCAATTTTCACCACCGCGGCAACACGATCCCTTTCTCACCAATTGAGAAGGGTCGTCTCCCTTGACAGGCCGCTGGCCCGGCGGCTCTGCTGCGAAGGGTGAAGCCGGGATCTGGGCGGCCCGGCCATGCGGGCGGAGGGGAGGTTGCATCATGTCAGGCCCTACGGACCGGCGCAGGAAAACCCATCGAATGGGGGCCGCGTGGATCATGCTCCTTGCCCTCGCGCAGGGCGCATCGGCGCAGGCGGACGATCCGCGCATCACCGCCATCGACCTCGGCCAGTCCGGCATCGCGCTCTACACGCTGTCTCATGATGCCGAAGGCGGGGGTCACATCCGGCTGACGGTGCCCGGCGATCATGCCGACGATGTGCTGGCATCCCTCGTGGTGCGCGATCCGGCGGGCGGGGTGATCGGGCTGACGACCGCCACCCCCTCCACCGCGCCGGAGGCCTTGCGCGGCACGCCGTTCGCGCAGGGACTGCCGGGCGGGACGGAGGATCTGCTCCGCGCGCTGATCGGAAAACCGGTCCGGGTGATTGCACGGGGACACGATATATCGGGTGTGGTGCTCGGCCTCTCGCAGGTGCAGGAGGCTGCGGGTGACACGGTGATGGACCGCGCGACGGTCCTGCTGCTGACGCCGGAGGGAACCGTCGCCGAGGTCGTGCTGACCCCCGGAGCGTCGGTGGAGATACCGCCGGAGAGTGCCGCACCGCTGACGGCGGCCGCGCAAAGCCTTGGAGGCGCGGAGGCCTCGCGCAGCTTCGATCTGACGCTGGCAGGGACCGGGCCGCGCCGGATTGCGCTGTCTTACGTGACCGAGGCCCCGGCGTGGAAGAACTCCTGGCGCCTGTCACTGGGAGAAAAGCGGCTTCAGGGCTGGGCCACATTCGAGAATACGTCGGGGCATGACTGGGCCGGCGTCGAGGTGACACTGTCCACCGGCGGACCGGCCGCCTACCGCCGCGCGCTTTTGGACCCGCTCAGGATCTCGCGGGTCGATCCGCCGATGCTGATGCCGGGGCAGCCCGATGTGCGGCCCGATGACGGGTTCGCGAAGCGCGCGTCCATGGCGGCGCCCGCGCCCGTCATGACGCGATGATGGATCAGGCCATGGAGGCGCCGATGTCGCGGGCCGCCCGGCCCGCGCAGGCGGTCGAGGGGATCGGCAATGTCCGCTACAAGATCCCGCGCCCAGTCGATCTGCCGGCCGGGCGCACGGCCGATCTGCTCTATCTCGACCTGGCCGTGGCACCGGAGGTTCAGGCGCTCTATCAGCCGGGCCGGTCCGGAGGCGTGCTGCTCGCCGTCCGGCTGACCGCGGATCAGGCGCTGGCCCCCGGTCTCGTCTCGGTGCGCGATGCGAACGGCTTCGTTGGCGATGCGCCCTTTACCGGGCTTGCCGCCGGTCAGTCACGCCTGCTGCCCTATGCCGCAGCCACCGGGGCTGTCGTGACCCAGGACCGGTCCGAGACCGACAGGCGCATCACCCTCGCGGCATCGGGTGGCAGCCTTCGCATGACGGTCCGCACGCGGATCACGACGACCTACCGCGCGACCTTGCCGGACGGTGTGGACATGTTCGTGGTCGAACATCCCAGACACGGCGGCTCGGTGCTGGAGACGAGCGGCGCGATCGAGGAAAACGCGGACCTGCTCCGCGTCTCGGTCCCGGTGGCCGACGGCAAGACGACCGTCAGGATCGCGGAGGAGGAGACCACCCGCGAGGACTGGTCGGTGATGCGCGAGGCCGTGGCCAGTGTGCTGGCCATCGTGACCCAAGGCAACGCCGCGATAAGCGATGCCGACCACGCGATCCTCGACCGGGCCGCCGCCGCAGCGGCACGGATCGACGCGGCAGAGGTCGCACTGACAGACGCACAGGCGCGCTATGACGCGCTCCTGACCGATCAGGGCCGCCTGCGCGACAACCTCGGCGCGGTGCAGTCGGAGGATCTGCGCCGTCGCTATGAGGCCAAGCTGGGCGAAGCGGAAGACACGATCGCAGCCCTGCTGGACGCGATGGACAAGGCGAGGATCGACATACGGGAGGGCGAGCAGGATCTCGACCACATCATCGGGGAGTTCGTCTGAACGTCGTGAACCCGCCACAGCCATCGGATCTACCTCTCGCCGAGGAAAACCGCATCACGTCTACGGTTCTGGTGCGCCCTCATTGTGCAGCTCGACTTGATCGCGAACCCAGCCCCAAACCCAGTATCGAAGCCAATGTCCGCCATGGACCTACGCCCCGAAAAAACGGATCGGGTTGGATCGCTGAACCGTATAGGCGCAGGACGCGGCCATCGTCGTGAACGCGGGGCGGTTGGTGCCATCGACAGAGCCAAGTGCGCTGGCAATTTCAAAAGCACCGGTTGCGCCAGGAACGGCAGTATTCGACGGGCGTTGGGCACACCGATGTGACAGCGTTGGAATGCGGCGCCCGGACGCTCGATATTAGGCCGCCTACCAAAGCGTCATGGCGTAGGATCTATGCGTCATGACGGATGATCGATCCGGACGCACCACATGCGGAACCTGCCCTGCCCTGTGACTTCGCGGATCAGGCCCCGGGCTTCCATCCAGGCCAGGTTGCGCTGGACGGCGGCGCGGCTGGCGCCCGTCAGAGCCTCGGCCATCGGGGCCGACACCAGCGGCCATTCGGTGAGCACCGCGTGCAGGGCCATGGGCGTGCGACCCGAGAGCGGCGCCAGGACGCTCGTTGCCCGCGCGGCCCAGTCCGCGATGGCGTCGAGATGCCGCATGACTTTCAGGAGCGCGCTCTCCATCCCCTCAAGCCAGCGCCCCAGACGATGCTCGGGCGGTCCACCGCCG
>JBBSVE010000240.1:0-3426 GCA_038233815.1 Rhodobacterales bacterium | reverse complement strand
GCGACGATGTGCGCGAGGTTCGGGTTCTCCTCGAACGCCGCCACCTCGTCCGCGTCCATCGGGCCGCCTTGCAGGTTGAGCGAGTGGATGGATGCCTCGGACAGCAGGTCGCGGTATTCCGGCCGGGTCGCGCAGAGATAGCGTTTTGCGGCCACATGGTAGCGCACGCAATCGGTGATCACGGATGGAAAGAACCGCTCCAGCACTGCGGCACCGGCATCCTCGTGGTGGCGATCCTCGGTGTCGTCCATCGTGAAGGTGCCGAACTCGCTGGTGAAATGGCCGATGTCGTGGAGCAGTGCGCCGACGATGATCTCCTCCGGCTGGCCGTTCCGTTCAGCGAGGGTCGCACCCTGGAGCATGTGCTGGCCCATGTTGACCGGCTCGCCCAGATACTCCTCCCCGCCGCGCCGTTCGAAGATGGAGCCGAGGAACGCCACGATGGTCCGGGCCGTCAGGCTGTCGGGATCGGGTGTCATTCGGCGGCCTCCCTGACGGCGTCGCGGCACATCGCGTCATGGGTGGAGCGCAGGCCGTCCTTGTCGGCGTAGCAGCCCTGGAACCAGCGCGTGCCCGCCCCGGAATAGCCCTTGCGGGCGTGGAGCACGCGGGTGTTGTCCACGACGAAGCTCTCGCCGGGTTCGAGTCGGAACGAGACCTCCATCGCCGTGTCGTCTATGATCTCCCCCAGACGGCGGTAGGCGGCGTAGTAGGTGGCCATCCGGTCGAACGGCACGTCGGTGATCGCGGCCGCCGAGCGGTTGTTGAAGCGCACGGCGATCAGTTCGCCGTCGGGGGAAAGCTCGATCATCGGGCGGCGCGACGTCAGGCAGACACCCTTGTCGCCGGAATATTCGAACCGGGCGCAGTGGTCGCAGAGCGCGTCGAACCCGTCTGGATTTTCGTCGCGAAGGCGAAGGGCCGCGGCGAAGCCGTCAACGACCATGTTCTCGCCCCCCGCGGCGGAGCTTTCGAGGCACTAGAGCACCTGCACCGTCGGCACCGGATCGCGGTAGGGATTGTCGGTATGGGCCTGAAGGCCAAGCCCGGTATAGGCAAGGTTGGTCGGGTTGACCTCGGTCCGGACCTCGAAATTGCGGCCGTAGTTGGTCTCCCGGACATGGCCGAAGAGGTCGACGATGCGGAACAAGGCGCCACTTTCCACGGGGCCATTCACGACCTTGCCGAAGCCGTAGCGGTTCACCGCCTCCAGCCACTGGCGCAGCGCGTCGCCACCTTTGGACAGCTCGCGGAAATCGCCAGAGGGCACGCGGTCCATCAGCGATCCGTCCCAGACCTCGGTTCCCGGCGCCGTCCAGCCGCGGGGCCGGTCCGCGCAGGTGTCATAGGCATGCGCGTCGAGCCAGCCCAGCCCGTAGGCCACGGTCTTGTCCTCCGGCGCGAAGCGGACCTCGAGGCTGTCGCCGCGCAGGGTCGCCTCCGCGATCCGCGTGTCCGCGGGAATGTCGCGCAGCGCGATCAGCCGCTGGCCGTTGCCGGGGGACCGCGTCTCCGGGTCGCCCGCGTTGTCGCGGAGCCATATCGCATGGAAGCGGCGTGGTGCGGGGCCCGTGAGCGTCAGATACTGACCCGACGGGTCGACGGTGACTTCGGTCATGGTGCGGTCCTCGGATTGCGGAATGATGGGGACAGGATCGCGGGTTCTTGTCATAAGGTCAAATCAGCCGTTTCCCGTCTGAGCATCGGATCCACTGATGACCGACCCTCCGTTTCCGATGCCGCCGCTGGAGTGGGTGCGCGCCTTCGAGGCCACGGCCCGGTGCGGCAGCTTCACCGCCGCCGCGCGGGAGATCGGCCTGACCCAGTCCGCGATCAGCCAGCGCATCGGGCATCTGGAGCGGCGTCTCGGCGTGACGCTCTTTTATCGCCGCGCGCGGTCCATCGCGCTCACCGTCGAGGGCGAGGCGTGGCTGCCCCACGTCCGCGCGGCGCTGGACGGGCTGCGCGACAGTTCGGAGGCGCTGTTCGGGTCGGGCCGGGGCCGCCTGACGATCTCGGCGAGCCAGTCGATCATCGAGTTGTGGCTGATGCCCCGGCTGGACGCTCTCGCCGCGCTGTCACAGGGGCAGCTCTCGCTCCAAACGATGGTCCTCGCGGCGCAGGACGCGGTGCCCGAGGACGTGGTCCGGATCCGCTACGGCACGGGCGACTGGCCACGCGCACGCACGCACCGGCTGTTTGCCGAACGGATGGCGCCGGTGGCAGCACCCGGCCTCTGCGCGCACGGCGGGCGCTGGACGGAGCTGCCGCGCATCGCCTTCGCCGGCCCCCGGCCCGGCTGGACCGCCCGCTTCGGCATTCCCGCGACCCCGGTCCCCCACCTGCGGTTCGACACGTTCGCCGCCGCCCTACACGCCGCACGGGCCGGGATGGGCGTGCTCCTCGGTTCGCTGCCGCTGTGCGAGGTGGACCTCGCTGCCGGCAGGCTCACGCCCCTCGGCTGCGAGGTGCTGGAGCATCACGAGAGCTACTGGGCAGTCGCCGGATTAGGCACGATCTCGCGCGCCCACTGGGACCGGATCGTGTCGGCGCTGAAATAAGTGTCGGCGATCTTGATCGATTAGTCAGCTGTTTTCTGGTGATCTGGGCGACGTTAAACAGTTACAAGAAAAGGACATCCCAGATGATCTGGCTGACAGCCCATACTTGTCTTTATTCCTAACCGTCTTGTGAGTCATAGGGAGTTTACAGCTGTCAACGCGAACGCAGCGTTCATGAACAACACGAATCCTGTCGGTTCCCAGAAGCGCCATGATCATCGGACCAGGCGAGAAACGACCGCTCGCGGCCAAGCTACTTAAAGTTCGCAGGTAGCCGCCCGGACTTCCTATCCTGTCGACGTTCTGGAGAATTGCAGCAACCGCAATAGCCGCTGTTTCCGAACCCATAAAGCGCTTTGCTTGGTTCCACGTTTCAGCGTCGATCCCCCCGCCCCCATGAATGCAAGCACTTTTTTTGGACCGTTTGGGCATGTGATCAGGTGCGGTCGTGTGTCCGGCCTCGAAGTTGCGGCCTTTCAAGTGCCGCGGGCCTGTATGGAGATATGCAGATCGGGTCCAGTTCGCTTACCCGCGCTCAATGGCGCGTCGTCCGGAATGATGGGTCTCCCGATCCGGTCTCGTGACCATTTGCCCTTACGTTCCTCCGTCCTGCTCACATTCGCGGCGACACCCCGACGACTTTGACCTACGCGGTTGCCATCGCCGGATCTCTGTAATCCTCGTTCTTGCGCATCAATGCCCAAGCGGTGCGGGCCATGCGGTTAGAGATGGCTCGTTTTGTCTGAACAGGTTCCGGGCGTTTTCTAAGTGGATCTCCGCCTTGGTTACGCTGCGGCCGCTCCGGCCGTCAGCGGGTTGAAGTAAGCCTGATCGGGGGTCTTTCCGCCCAGCGATGAATGCGGGC
>JBBSVE010000239.1:0-3503 GCA_038233815.1 Rhodobacterales bacterium | reverse complement strand
CTATGTCTGGCTCTACAACCAGCAGCTTCCGCAATCAGCCTTGGGCAGCAAGCCGCCCTTGCAAGCGATGAAAGACTGGCACAAACTTAAGCCAGAGTTGTTCAGGAAACAGCCATACTATCTGCCGGGATGTGACAACTACGTCTTTGCGGCTGGGACGGGCGCACGTTTTTGTGGCCCGTTGCTTTGCCGCCATCACTCCGGTGCCATATCATTCAGGATCGGACAATCCGGGCGATGATCGCCAGCGCAGGCCTCGACCAGCAGCGATAGGGCCGCGCGCATCGTTGTGAGGTCGGCGATCTTCATGTCGATGGCGTCCAGATGCCCGCGTGCGATCTGTTTCACATCGGCGCTGGCGCGGGCCTTGTCTTCCCAAAGCGCCAGAAGCGCCCGGCACTCCTCGATCGTGAAACCAAGCGCGCGGGCGCGGGCGAGGAACGTCAGCTTGTGCAACTCGGTCTCGCGGAAGGCGCGGTAGCCGTTGGTGTCGCGCAGCGGCTTGATGAAGCCGACATCCTCGTAATAGCGGATTGTTTTGGCAGGAAGCCCGGAGCGCGATGCCGCTTCGCCGATGTTCACGCAGCCTCTCCTCTTATCGCGGTCACACGACTGTCCGCCACTCCGGTCGAAGGGCGCACAACCGCTCCCACCCGCCGCAAACGCAACGCATTGGTCACGACAAACACGCTCGACAGCGCCATGGCGCCGGCTGCAAGCATCGGCGAAAGGAGCGTGCCCGTCACCGGCCAGAGCACGCCGGCCGCCACGGGGATCAGGGCGGTATTGTAGGCGAAGGCCCAGAACAGGTTCTGACGAATGTTGCGCAGCGTGGCTCGACTGATCTCCAGCGCGCGGCCCACCCCCGCCAGATCGCCCGACATCAGGACCACATCCGCCGTCTCCATCGCGACGTCGGTGCCGGTGCCGACCGCGATTCCCACATCGGCAGCGGCCAGCGCGGGCGCATCGTTGATCCCGTCGCCGACGAAGGCGAGTGTCTCGCCCGCCCGGCGCAGCTTAGCGAGGGCCGCGACCTTGCCGTCGGGCATGACCTCGGCCACCACATCGCCGATCCCGAGATCGCGCGCGACCGCATCCGCCGTCGCCGCATTGTCGCCGGTGATCATCGCGACGCGCAACCCTTGCGCCTTCAGTGCTGCGACGACCGCGCGCGACGATGGCTTGACCGGATCGGCGATGCCCATCACCGCGACCACGGCTCCGTCGATGGCCGCATAGACCGGGCTGCGGCCCGCAGCAGCGAACGCCGTTCCGGCAGCCTCCAGCCCGCCCAGCCCCAACCCCTCGCGCTGCATCAACCGATCCGCTCCGACCAGCACATTCGATGCGCCGACCGTCCCTGAAAGGCCAAGGCCCGCGAAGGCCTCCACCCTCTCCGCATGTTGCAAGCCAAGCCCTCGCGCGTCCGCTGCACGCAGAATGGCGCTGGCGAGCGGATGTTCCGACGATGCCTCGAGTGCTGCGATGCGCGTGAGGATGGAATCCTCTTCCTGTCCTGCGACAACCCGGAAATCCGTAAGTTCCGGCCGTCCCATGGTGAGCGTTCCGGTCTTGTCGAAGGCGATCACAGATACTGCCGACAGCGATTGCAGCGCATCGCCCTTCCGAAAGAGCACGCCCAGTTCCGCAGCGCGCCCGGTCCCGACCATCACGCTGACCGGCGTCGCGAGCCCCATCGCGCAGGGGCAGGCGACGATCAGGACCGAGACGCCTGCGACCAGCGCATGGCTGAGCGCAGGGGCTGGGCCAACGCCAAGCCACACCGCCACCGTCGCCGCCGCCAGCACCAAAACCGCGGGCACGAACCAGCGCACCACCCGGTCCGCTGCGGCCTGAATCGGAAGTTTCGCGCCCTGCGCCTCCTCCACCATCCGCACGATCCCGGCAAGCACCGTATCCGCCCCCACCGCCCCCGCTCGGATGCGGAGCACTCCGGTTCCGTTCACGGTTCCGCCGATCACTGCATCATCCACGGCTTTCTGCACCGGACGCGCCTCGCCCGTGATCATGCTCTCGTCGATCCACGACCCGCCAGTGAGCACCGTGCCGTCCACCGCCAGCCGCTCGCCGGGGCGGACCTGCACGACGTCGCCGGTCGCGATCTCCTCCAGCGCCACCTCGACAGACTCGCCATCCCGCTCCACCCGGGCGGTGCGGGGGCGCAGGCCCATAAGGCTGCGGATCGCGGCGCCGGTCCGGCCCTTTGCGCGCGCTTCCAGCCAGCGCCCGAGGAGGATCAGAGTGACGATGACGCCCGCCGCCTCGAAATAGACGCCCTGCGCGCCCTGCGGCAGCAGACCCGGCAGGTATAGCGCCACGACCGAGTAGCCCCAGGCGGCAGCCGTCCCGAGGGCAACGAGCGAATTCATCTCCGGCGCGCCTTTCAGGAGCGCCGGGATGCCGGTCAAAAAGAAGCGCCGACCGGGCCAGAGGAGGACCGCAGTCACGAGCGCAAACTGGATCAGCCAGCTCGTGCGAAGCCCGATCGTGGCGTCGATCATCTCCCGGACGCCGGGAACAAAATGGCTGCCCATCTCCAGCGCAAATACCGGCAGCGTGAGAAGACCCGCGATCACGACCTGCTGCGCGAGGATGCGCGCCTCGCCCGCGTGGCGATCCTCGTCCTTGGCCTGCGCGCGGTCTGTCGCGGCCGGATAGCCCGCATCGGTGACGGCACCCGCCATCGCCTCCGGCGTCACCGCCCCCGCGAGATACGTGACGCCAGCGGTCAGAGTCGCGAGGTTGACCGACGCCTCGATCACGCCCGGAAGTGCTGTCAGCACCCGCTCCACCCGCCCGGTGCAGGAGGCACAGGTCATTTCCGCCACCTGCAATGTTACACGGCGGGTCACCGCCGGATAGCCCGCCGCTTCCAGCGCCTCGGCCGCCTGAGCCGGTGTGGCACCGTCGAGCATCATGCTGGCGCTCTGCGTCGCGAGGTTCACGGATGCATCGCGCACGCCCGGAACAGCCGCAAGCGCACGCTCCACCCGTCCCACGCAGGACGCGCAAGACATGCCCTCGACCTCGATCCGCATCGTCTGAGCTGCCATGTTCGGGTCCTCCAGAATACTCCAACTCGTGATATGGGGCTTCCTCCCGCTGGAAGGTCAAGGGGTGCAGAATTTACCACATGGGACGTAATCATATCTCCTCAGTCGGATTGACCGTCCCGAAGCTACCTGTTCCATCCCGGATGATCACATAGACCCTCGGCGCTCTGCGTTTTTCATGGCAAGATCGATCCTGAGGGAGTGCGGCGGGGCAGAAAACAGTCTGAGGGACTGTTTTCCCGCCAAACGAAGCGGGGTTCGGCCCTGTTGATCCATCTTCACAGCGCAACCCGCCGGGTGTTCATCCGCATCTTCAAGGCCAGGACTGCCGCCAATGCCCGCCGATTTCTGCGCGATCTGGAACGGGCCAGCCCGATCCGGATCAGGACGGTCTTGACCCCCTCTCATCGTTTCAAAGTAAACGAT
>JBBSVE010000238.1:0-3517 GCA_038233815.1 Rhodobacterales bacterium | reverse complement strand
GGCAGCATGTTCCCCACGCTGTTCGTCGGCTGGACGCTGAATTTCGAGATGTGGTTCTACCTGCTCTGTGCTGCGGTGCTGATGGCCGGGCTGCGGGTCCTGCCTGCGGTATCGGTGGCACTGATCGCGACCTCGGCCCTGGGCGTCCTGCTTGTTGTGGGGACCAACGCCCGTCTGACGCCTTGGCTGGTGCCGCTTTTGCCCATCACCCTGGAATTCGTGGCGGGAATGTGGCTGGCCAGTGCCTTTGTCTCGGGCCGCTTCACGGCTATCGGATCGGGGGCCGGGTCCTTCGGGGTCGCGGCGGCGCTGGTGATCCTTGCGGTCGTCTGGCTGGCACTGGCCCCGACCGCTACGCCCTTCACCGTCGCGCGGCCGCTGACCTGGGGCATTCCGTCGGTCCTTTTGGTCACGGCCGGCCTTCTGATGGAGGCGCGCCTGCCGTTCCGGCGCATGACCGTCGCGCTTCTGATCGGCAGCGCCTCCTATGCGCTGTATCTCATTCATCCGGTCGTCATCCGGGCGACGGATATCGTGCGGTCGCATGTCTGGCCGTCTCTCAATCCCCCCGCCTATGTCGCAGTGCTTCTGATCGTCAGTGTCACCAGCGGCGTACTGCTGCATCTGTGGGTGGAAAAGCCGCTTCTGAGAGGTGTCAGCGGCTGGCTTGGCCTGACGCCGCGCCGTATGACTGGCACCGCGCGCTGAACCGACAACCCGTCCTGCGACACGATTGTCCGTGACCTGCTGCCGCGCCTGAGGATCGTGTCGCAGGGTCAGCTCAGCGTAAGCGATAGGGTGGACGCCCCCCAGCGGCATGATCGAGCCGCAGTTCAGCCTGCTTTTGCAATCCCACGGCGTGCAGCAGGCCCTTCTCATTCAGCTCCTTGCAGACGTTGCGGCGCATCATCACGGTCTCGACCACCGAAAACCGTGCGATCGCCGCCTTGATGAGGGCGGCGTCGGCGCGTGTGGTCTTGGGATTGACTATGTTCAGGACGACGTGGTGGTGCGGCAGGCTGTCCGGGTCATCGACGCCCGGCGGCCACGGCCCATCCTGCGGCGGGCGGAAACGTAGTTCGGGGAAGAAATGCTGGCATCCCGACAGCGCGATGTGGAGCTCAGAAGCAGGCGCCATTCGACATCAGCCATAGTCCGCGACGCACTGAGCGCGATGCATTCCGCGCGGGACGGGACGCATCCTGCGCCATGCGCCATGCGGGCAGCGCAAGCCTTTTCCCACTTGCTGGAAGACGTGCTGCGGGGCGCGCAGAACGCGGCCCAAAGGACGCGATGCGCGGTGCAGAGAGCGCGGAACGCGTTGCATGGAGCGCGACGCGCGCTGCACCTGGCAGAAGACGCCAAATCGGCCCTTAAGGCCAATTTTCTACATTGAGTACAAGCCCTTGCTACCTTCCCCGCTTGTGCTGGGAGAAGGCGGGCTTGTACGAAGTTGGCAAGAAATAGGAACGTTAACTTCAAAATGTCACGCGGCCGCAGACTAACCGAGACCGAGCGCCTGAGCATCGCCCAAGAGCGATCGCAGGGCGTCGCCGCTGGCGATCTCGCCACCCGCTACGGGGTCAGTCTCAAGTCCGTCTACAACGCCGCCAACCACGCGGCGGATCGGCAGACGGCGAACGGCAGTCGGCCCAAGGTGATTGGCGTGCGCGTCAGCCCAAGGGAGCTACAGCGCTTCGACGCGGCCCTTGCGCGCCACGGTGTCGTCCATCGCTCTGATGCTCTGCGCGGTCTGATTCTGGCCGCCGATGACATCCTGCGCCCGGATAAAGCCATGACGGACGAGTTGCGTGCACTGAGCGCGGCGCTGAACCGGGTCGGGAACAACGTCAACCAGGTTGCGCGACGCCTGAATGAAGCAAAGCTCAAGGGCGAGCGGCTGCCCTATACGCCCGCCAGCCATGCCGAGATACGCGATCTCGCGGTGCTCGTCTTCGACATGGCCGACCAGATTCAGGAGTTGTTCCGTGCGCGGCGCCGCGGGCTGGACCTCGAGGTGACCAAGGCCCTCGCCGGTCTGGCGAAGCATGGCGCGGGGTGAAGCCCGCGGTGTCGGGCCCGTCCTCTTCGATCGCGACTGGAGCCGCGTCGGCTCGGGCAAGGGATTCACCCGGACAGCGCGGCTGAGCTGGCGGACCTCGTCAGGGTGATGAACTGCTACTACTCGAACCTGATTGAAGGGCACAACACGCGCCCGTGCGATATCAAACGCGCCCTCGCCGGGGCCGAGCTCGAAGCCGAGACGTGCCCACTTGCGCTGGAAGCCCGCGCACATGTCATCGGCCAGCGCTCGATCGACAAGATGCATCGCGATGGCATTTTGCCTCGACCCACATCTGTCGGGTTCCTCGCTTGGATGCCCGACGGGTTCCGACGGATCGAACATCCGGGCGGAACTTGGGAGCCGATCATTCCGGGCCGTATGCGGCAGGAAGGCGACAGCGAAGTTGCCGGCGGCCGCCATCTGCCCCGTCCTCGGTCGGGTCGGATTATTTCGACAACGATTCCAGATTACGGCCCGCTCGGCGAGCGGACAGATCATTGCCATCGCCTCGGCGCACCATCATTTCCCGACGGGAACGGGCAGCTCAGCCGCCTGATGTCACATGCGATGGCGCTCGAGGCCGGTATCGGAGGCCAGGGGCTGTGGTCTGTCTCGTGCGGTCTGGCGGAACGAGGCGAGTCCAAGCGCATGATGGACATGGCCGACACCCTACGTCGCGGAGATCGCGATGGTCGGGGCAATCTGTCCGAGGCAGCTCTGAAGACCTATTGCGAATGGCTCTTGAAGGTTGCGCGGGATCACACAGAAGGGATTCCAGGCATCATAAATGCAAAATACGGGTAGTTTGCATTTTACCCGAGTGTTTTATCAGAGCGCGCCTGCGTTTCTTGATAGTACGCGCGCGATGGTCTGCGAAAACTCTCCGATCGCGCTCAGCATATGGAAACCAAGGGCTTTCCGATGAGCGGCGCCACAGAACACACCCTTGCATTCGTTTACAAACGGCCGTTTGCTAGCGACACATAGAATTGCAAATGGCCCGGCCCTGATGCCGCTGATCGGTTATGCCCGCGTTGTCTAATCGCGGTTGATCCGTCAAGCGGCCCCTTCTTCCTTCCCGGCTTTTTCTAGCAGATCACGGCCCGATGTTTTCAGGGATCCGTCCGCATGCAGGTAGTGGTAGAGGGTTGATGGTCTGATCCCGCCCAGTTCCTTGCAGATGTCAGGGATGGACCGTGTGCTGTCGGCCATGAGATGCCGTGCATAGCGCAGCTTGTCCGGCGTCATCACCCTTGGCCGGCCCCCCTTTCTGCCGCGTGCCCGGGCTGCTGCCAGCCCTTCGTTCACCCGTTGGCGGATGATGTTGCGCTCCATTTCGGCAAAAGCAGCCTGAATCTGCAGGAATGCACGCCCTGTGGGCGTTGTCGTTGTCTAATCGCGGTTGATCCGTCAAGCGGCCCCTTCTTCCTTCCCGGCTTTTTCTAGCAGATC
>JBBSVE010000237.1:0-3536 GCA_038233815.1 Rhodobacterales bacterium | reverse complement strand
TCTACGAGGCGCAGACCGCGATCGTGTTCTGCAAGACGCGCGCCAACGTGAACCATCTGCTGGCGCGCATGGGCAACCGGGGCTTTCGCGTCGTGGCCTTGTCGGGTGAGCTGTCCCAGCAGGAGCGGACGAATGCGCTGACGGCGCTTCGGAACGGGCGCGCGCAGGTCTGCATCGCGACCGACGTGGCCGCGCGCGGGATCGACCTTCCGGGGCTGGAGCTGGTGATCCACGCCGACCTGCCCTCCAACTCCGACGTGCTGCTGCACCGGTCCGGCCGGACCGGGCGCGCGGGGGCGAAGGGCGTCTCCGCACTGATCGTTGCACCGGCGGAGTTCCGCAAGGCGCAGCGCCTGCTTCAGGGTGCCAAGGTGGTGGCCGAATGGGGGTCCGCGCCGTCGGCCGACGAGGTTCAGGCCCGCGACGACCAGCGGATCATGGAACATCCCGCGCTGGGTCCGAACGATGGCGAGGATGCCACGCTGTCGTCGCAGATCCTGGAGCGGTTCGGGGCCGAGCAGGTGGCGCAGGCTTTCGTCACGCTCTGGCGCGCGGGTCGGTCCTCGCCCGAGGAGCTGTCGGACGTGTCGGCACCGGGCGCCGCCCCCGCGCCGCGCCCGAGGGCGGAGTTCGGGGCTTCGGTCTGGTATCGGCTGTCCGTGGGGCGGTCGGGCCGGGCGGAGGCGCGCTGGCTGCTTCCCAAGATCTGCGAGGCGGGCGGGATCACGAAGGACGGTATCGGCGCGATCCGGGTGCAGGAGGACGAGACCTTCGTCCAGATCGGCCGCGACGTGGCGGACAAGTTCGGCGACGGCACCGACCTCGAGTCCGGCGTGACCATGCGACGGATGGAGGGCGAGCCCGCGATGGACCGCCCCGAGCGCGCGCCGCGCCCCGACCGCGCCCCCCGGCCGGAGCCTAGGCCCGAGCGCGTGAAAGCGCCCTATGTGCCGAAACCGCCCCGCATCGTGGAGGAGGAAGCCGTGGCCTCCCCTTCTGCCACCGATGACGGGTCCGCCGGCAAGGCACCGGAAGCGAGACGCGACGACAAGGCACCGGCCCGTGTGGCGAAACCTTACGCAAAGCGCGAAGGCGGCGCATCCTCAGCACGGCCCTATGAAAAGCGCGGCGACAGCGCGAAGCCCCGCAGTCCGCGCGCCGAGGCGGCCCCCAAGCCCCGTGCAGATCGGCCCGCCTACGCAAAGCGCGACGCGAGCGCGCGGCCCGCGGCGGCCAAGCCCTACGCCCGGCGCGATGCGGCGCCCGGCGGCGAGGCGAAACCGAAATGGGTTCCGCGCAACGACGGTCCTGGCGGGTTCGCCCCGAAGCCCGAGGGTGAGGACCGCAAGTCCGAGGGTGAGGACCGCAAGCCTCGCTGGAAGAAGGACGGTGTCTCGACCGGAAAACCCGCGCCCCGGTCTGCCGGGTTCAAGTCTTACGGTAACAAGACCGCAACCGGGGAGGCGCGCCCGCCGCGCGCCGCCGGGACGAAATCCCACAAGACGGAAGGCAAGTCCTTTGCCAAGCCCGGCGGCGGCAAGCCCTTCGTGAAGACCGCGAAACCTAAGGTCAATCCCGCCGATACCTCCAGACGGTTCGTCCCGCCCGGCGGCAAGAAGAAGGGCTGAGGGCGCCTCCGGTCCGCGATATTTCAAAACCGTGCCGCGATTGTGACGCCATGAGGGAGGCGACATGTGCGAAACGGTGCCCCATATGGTGCAGAGACCAAATGGATGAAAGGGCGGACCGACATGCGCAAGAGCTACAATGCGGGGCTGGGATGGTCCGACGTGACGCCGAAATCCGAATGGCTGAACCGGCGTCGGCTGCTGACAGGGGCGGGGGCGATTGCGGCATCCTCGTTCGCCCTGCCGGCCCTGGCGAAGATCGACACGGTAAAGAGCAAGTTCTCCACCGACACCGCGCCCAACACGCTTGAGCAGATCACGCACTACAACAACTTCTACGAATTCGGCACCGGCAAGGAGGATCCGTCCGAGAATGCGGGCAGCCTCACCACCAGCCCCTGGTCGATCAAGGTCGACGGGATGGTGGACAAGCCGGGCGACTACGCGCTGGGCGACCTGATCGCGGGACTGCCGGTGGAAGAGCGGATCTACCGCCTCCGCTGCGTTGAAGCGTGGTCCATGGTGATCCCGTGGGACGGCGTGCAGCTTTCCGGGGTTCTTGCCAAGGTCGGAGTCCAGCCCGGCGCAAAGTTCGTGGCGTTCGAGACGCTGATGCGCCCCGAGGAGATGCCCGGCCAACGCTCCGGCGTGCTGGACTGGCCTTACCGCGAGGGGCTTCGGCTCGATGAGGCGATGAATCCGCTGACGATCCTTGCCACCGGGATTTACGGCGAACCGATGCCAAAGCCTGACGGTGCGCCCATCCGGCTCGTGGTGCCTTGGAAATATGGTTACAAGTCGATCAAGTCGATCGTGAAGATCAGCCTTGTGGACAAGATGCCCCAGACAACGTGGAACATGCAGAATGCCAACGAATACGGCTTCTATTCCAACGTGAACCCGAATGTGAACCATCCGCGCTGGAGCCAAGCATCTGAGCGGGTGATCGGCAGCGGTTTCTTTGCCAAACGTCAGGACACCGTGATGTTCAACGGTTACGGCGATGAGGTGGCGCAGCTCTATGCCGGTATGGATCTGAAGAAGGATCACTGATGCTTGCGCAGCGTATCAACGGGGCGCTGCGGCGCGTTCCGCCATGGCTCGTCTATGTGCTGGGCGTCGTGCCGTTCCTGTGGCTCGTCGTGCAGATCTTCACCGGCGGGCTGGGCGTCGATCCGACGAAGGCCATCGAGCACAGCCTCGGCCTTTACGGTCTGCAGTTCCTGATCGGCGGGCTCGCAGTGACACCGCTGCGCCGGCTCACGGGTGTGAGCCTGATCCGGTATCGCCGCGCGATCGGGCTTGTGGCGTTCTTTTATGTCTCGATGCATCTCCTCGTCTGGATCACGCTGGACCTGCAGTTCCGCTGGGGGGAGATCGGTGCGGACATCGTGAAGCGACCCTACATCATGCTGGGGTTCGCGGGCTTTCTGGCCATGCTGCCCTTGGCGCTGACCTCGAACAACCTCTCTATCCGCAGGCTGGGGGCCCCGCGCTGGCAGAAGCTCCATCGGCTGGTCTATCTGGCGGCGCTGGCGGGGGCCGTGCATTTCGTCTGGCTGGTGAAGGCATGGCCGCCGCAGCCGATTCTGTATCTCGGCGCGGTGCTGGTCCTGCTTGGTGTCCGGTATGCCATTCGGGTCCGGGGAAAGGCCCCCGCGCAGAGGGCGGCGGTCTGACGGGATCCTACGGACTTGTGGGGGACCACGCACCATCCACCAGATCTGGGAATTCTGGACCGGATGGAAAAATAATCCGGTCCTTTGCCATTTTCGCTCTTGCGGCTGCGCATCTGTCTTCGTAGATAGCGCTCACCGGACGCGACGGGGTGCTGTTGTGTTTGGGGGCTGGGGCGGGAGTTCTGGTTGTTGATCTGGAGACAAGGCGCGGGGTTCGCTGAGGTATCGG
>JBBSVE010000236.1:0-3577 GCA_038233815.1 Rhodobacterales bacterium | reverse complement strand
GGATCGGCGGTCAGATGCGCATAGAGCGCGGTCTGGAGGGCAACGGCGGCGGCATAGCTCATTTCGGGGCCTCCTCCTCGGCAAAACAGATCAGAAAGAGGCCCGCGCGGTCCCGTTCGGTCACGGCCAGAATGGGAAACAGCCGCGCGCCTTCGCGAAACCGCTGGCCCGCTTTGGGCCGCGCGAGCGATCCCTGCGGTGCCCCGCGCACGGTGATCCGGTAAGGCACGGTGGAAAGGATCACGCCCTCCCCCTTCGCGTCGCGCCCCGCGCCGGGCAGGATCTCGGCCCAGATGGTACCGAGATCGCTCCAGACCTCCACGTAGCCCCCCGCCCCGTCGGAGCGTGGGACCGGGCCCTGCAACGTCAGCCTGCGGTCGAGCGAAATGCGCATCACCGCGCCCCCGCGCCCAGGATGCGGACATTGCGCCAGCGCTCGATCAGGGTGACGACGGCGTAGGGCAGACCCTGATCCTCGCGAAAGCCATCTTCATGCCGGGTCGCGTAATATTCGGCGGCGAGCATCAGGACCGCCTGCCTCAGATCGGCGGGCACGTCGGCCCAGTCGTCCCCGAACCCTGCCGAAAATCCGATCTCCACCTGCCCGTCGCTGGGGATCTGCGGCAGCCCCTGACCCTTGGAACTGACCATCGGCCGGTGCGTATCCTTGACGAGCCGCAGCCGCGCGAGGTCAAACGGCGTCGCCACCCCCTCCGCATCCACCAGCGTCAGCGACAGAAGCGCCGTCGCGGGCGCCATCGGCAGTGCCTGCGCGTCCGATCCGCGCCAGTGATGCAGCGTCAGAAGGTAGTCGCGCCCGATGGTGGCCTTGCCGATCCGGCCCTCGATCGCCGCCAGAGAGGCGCGCAGGAACCCGAGCAGCAAGCCATCCTGCATTCCCTCCTGCCCGAACCCGGTGCCGAGGCGGAGATGGTCCTTCAACGCCTGCAAGGGCAAGGCCGCGTCGGGCACGAGGGTGGTCTGGGTCAACAGCATGGCACTCTCCTTTATGAGATCTGGGTGCCGCGCCCCCCGCCGCTCGGACGGAGGGAGCAGCTGGACGGCGTGAGACGCGGCACCCGCCCCGGCGCGGATCAACGCCGGGACATCGCGGTGTTGGTCAGGACACCGCGAATTTCAGCAGCTTGATCGCGGCATAGTCGCTGACATCACCGCCCACGCGTTTGAGCGCATAGAAGAGGACGTGCGGCTTGGCCGAGAAGGGGTCGCGCAGCACCCGGACGTCGGGCCGCTCGGCAATCGTGTAGCCCGCGTTGAAGTCCCCGAAAGCCATCGCATAGGCACCAGCGGCAATGTCGGGCATGTCCTCGCAGATCAGCACCGCATAGCCCATCAGACGCGACGGCTCCGCCATCGCCAGACCGTCCGACCAGAGGAACCGGCCGTCCGCGTCCTTCATCTTGCGCACGGCACCGGCGGTCTTGGAGTTCATCACGAAGGTCGCGTTGGCGCGGTAGTCCGCCGACAGCGAATAGACGAGGTTGATGATGCAGTCCGCCGCGTTGGTGGTAGCGAAATCGCCCGCCGCCCCGGTCGGCACATAACCGATGCTACCCCAGGCCCAGGCATTGTTGGCAACCTTCGACGGCAGCAGGATGTCCTTGGGCTTGTCCACGCCGTCGCCCGAAATGAACGCGGCCGATTCCGCGCGGATGAACCGCTGCGCGATCTTGCCGGCGAGCCAGCCTTCCACGTCGAACGCGCTATCGTCCAGCAGCCGCTGCGAGGCCTTCGGCATCGCGGAGAGCTGGTGCAAACGGATCGAGATGCGCTCGATCGCGGGCGTCGCCGTCTCCGTCAGACCCGCCGTCTCCGTCGCCCAGCCGGAGCCCACGTCGGAACGGTCGATCAGGACGTCGAAGCTCGTCGCCTCCACGTTCACCACATTGGCGATGGCGCGGATCGAGGAGGTGGAGACCAGCATCGAGCGGATCGTGTCCGCCGTCTTCGGGTCGATCAGGTATCCGCCGTCCGCCGCAACGGCGGTGGACATGCCCTTGGCCTCCATGGTGAGGCCGCGCAGTCCGTCATCGTCGCCCGAACGCAAATAGGCGTCGAACGCCTTTTTGTGGGGCACGTCGATCTCCGCGGAGGCCGACAGCGCGGGGCGCCCGTAGGTCATGGTTTTCCGATCCAGCATGGTCATGCGCTCTTCCTGTTGTTGTAACGCTGTCTTAACTTCGGCCTGAAAGCCGCTGAGTTCACTCAGAAACCCTGTCATGGCGGCCCGCATGTCCGCCCCATTGGCGAGGGACAGATCTTCCCCGGCCCGAGCCTTTGTCTCGGTCATCTCGTCGTCCTTCCTGTTGGTGAATTGCCGCTAGCGGGCAGCGAGGGTGCGGCGCGCCTCCTCGAACATCGCCGCCATGTCGGCGAGGGCATCCGCGGGCACGTCGCCCTTGGCCGCGACCCGCGCATCGGGAAGCATCGGGAAGGTGACAAGCGACACCTCCCAGAGCTCCAGTTCCGAGAGGAGCCGCTGCCCCTTCCCGTCCTTCTCGGCCCGGAGCGTCCGGTAGCCGATGGAAAGCCCGTCGATGGCACCGGCCGTCAGCAACGCCGCCGCCTCGCGCCCCTTCTCGACCTCGGTCAGGATCCGGCCCTTGACGTAAAGCCCTATTCCGTCCTCGCGCACCTCGTCCCAGACCCCGATGGGCTGCGCCGGATCATGCTGCCAGAGCATCTTGACCCGCCGGTTCGACGCCATCAGCGCCTTGAGGCTCGCTGCATAGGCACCCTTTTGCACCGTGTCGCCGCCCTGATCGCGCTTGCCGAAAAGGCTCGCATAACCCTCCACCAGCCGTCCGTCCGTGACCACGATCCCGGCTTTCGCGTCTCCGTCGATGGCCGTGAACTTCCGCTCCGGCGCGCCATATCCCTGCATGTCCATCCCCATCACCTCATCGCCGCCTTCAGCAAAGCCTCGGCCCCTTGCGTCAGAAGGAACGCCGCAACCCCGTAAACTCCGAGCCAGAGCCGCTTTTCCAATCGGTCCAGCCCGTTCTCGATCTGGCTCAGCCGGTATTCGAGGCCCGACCACCGCTCCATCGCCACCCGCTCGTTGGCCTCGATCTTGGCACTTGCCGCATCGAAGCTGTCGTAAAGATAGCGGGAGCCTCCGGTCGCATGGTCGCTCATGCCTCCTCCGCGATGGCAGGCAGCCCGAGGATCCTCCGCTTTTCCGCCGGCGTCAGGAAATCGGCGGCCCCGACGCGCACCCATTGCTGGTCACGCTCCGCCGCCAGTGCGGGCACCTGGTCGAGGTCGGGACGCAGTTCCACCTCCTCGCCCTGAAAGCCCGACAGCCAGTGCGACACCGTCGCCGTGACCTTGGCCACCAATGGCAACACGGTGAGGCGGAAAAAGGGGCGGTTCGCCTCCTGATAATTGGCGTAGGTCGCGTCGCCGGTGATGCCGATCAGCATCGGAGGCACGCCGAACGCTGTGGCAATCTCGCGTATAGCGCGACAATCTTGATGAGACCTGCGCGTCAATCTGGATGAGATTCTACGTCGCGGTGTCTGGGATCGTATCAGTGTGATTGTCGCTGGCAAGT
>JBBSVE010000235.1:0-3578 GCA_038233815.1 Rhodobacterales bacterium | reverse complement strand
GGCCGTGGTCACGCCGGAGGAGGAGGCCCCCGCCAGCCCGCCCGAAAAGCCGCAGCCGGATGCCAAGGCGGCAGAGGACGGCGCGCCGGACCGCACCGATGCCGACGAGCCGAACGGTGCCGTGACCGACCCCGCGAAACCGGCTTCCGGCGGCACGGCTCCCTCGGTCGACTGACCCACACGCAGCCCGGAGACCGCGCGCATGTCACGTTTCTTCATCGACCGCCCGATTTTTGCCTGGGTCATCGCGATCTTCATCTCGGGCATCGGCATCCTGTCCGTCCTGTCCTTGCCGATCGCGCAATATCCCGAGATCGCCCCCCCCTCGGTGTCGATCCGTGCGAGCTATCCCGGGGCCTCCGCCGATACGGTGGCCAACACCGTGACGCAGGTGATTGAGCAGCAGATGACCGGGCTCGACGGGTTGCGCTATTTCTCGTCGTCGTCCAGCGCCACCGGCGGGGCGAGCATCACGCTGACGTTCGAGACCGGGACCGACCCCGACATCGCGCAGGTGCAGGTCCAGAACAAGCTGAGCCAGGCCACGGCGCTTTTGCCCGAAGCGGTCCAGCGGCAGGGCGTCACGGTGCAGAAATCCGCATCCGGGTTTCTGATGGTGGTGGGGCTGATCTCCAAATCCGACGATTTCGACGCGACGGACCTCTCGGATTATCTAGCGGCGAACCTCGTGAACGAGATCAGCCGGCTCAACGGCGTGGGATCTGTGCAGGTTTTCGGCTCGCAATATGCGATGCGGATCTGGCTCGATCCGAACAAGCTCGCGGCCTACGGGCTCACGCCCTCCGACGTGGTGGCCAAGGTGTCCGAGCAGAACGCCCAAGTCTCCGCCGGATCGTTCGGCGCGCGCCCGGCGGTCGAAGGACAGCAGCTGAACGCCACCATCACCGCGCAGTCGCTGCTCCGCTCGCCCCAGGATTTCCGCCAGATCGTGCTTCGGGCCGAGACCGACGGCGGGCTCGTCCTGCTGAACGATGTCGCGCGGGTGGAGATCGGGGCGGAAAGCTATGCCACCATTTCCCGTTACGATCGCTCGCCGTCCTCGGGCATGGCGATCAGCCTCGCTCCCGGCGCCAACGCGCTCAACACCGCGAATGAGATCAAGACGCGGATGGACGAGCTGAAGGCGTTTTTTCCCAAGGGCGTGAGCTACGTCATCCCCTACGACACCACACCGTTCGTCACCATCTCCATCGAGGAGGTGGTCAAGACGCTGGTCGAGGCGGTCGTGCTCGTGTTCCTCGTGATGCTGCTGTTCCTTCAGAATCTGCGGGCCACGTTCATTCCCACCATCGTCGTGCCGATCGTGCTGCTTGGCACCTTCGGCATCCTCGCGGCCTTCGGCTTCTCGATCAACACGCTGACCATGCTCGCCATGGTGCTGGCGATCGGGCTTCTGGTCGACGACGCCATCGTGGTGGTGGAAAACGTCGAGCGGATCATGGAGCAGGAGGGGCTGAGCCCGCTCGAGGCGACGCGGAAGTCGATGGGGGAGATCACCGGCGCGCTGATCGGCATTGCGGTGGTGCTGTCGGTGGTGTTCGTGCCGATGGCCTTTTTTGGCGGCTCGACCGGGGTGATCTACAAGCAGTTCGCGGTCACCATCATTTCGGCGATGGGGCTGTCCGTCCTGATGGCGCTGACGCTGACGCCCGCGCTTTGCGCCACGCTTCTGAAACCGAAATCCGACAAGAAGCAGCGCGGCCCCGGCGCGTGGTTCAACCGCGGGTTCGGGGCGACGACCAAGGGCTATGTCGGAACCGTAGGCTGGATGATCCGCCGCCCGGTGATCGTGGGCATCTTCTATCTGGCGATCATCGCGGCAACGGCGTTCCTGTTTCTGCGTACGCCGGGCGGGTTCCTGCCCGAGGAGGATCAGGGCATCCTCTTCACGCTGATTCAGGGGCCAACCGGATCGACGGCATCGCAGACGCTGGAGGTGGTGAAGCAGGTCGAGGACTATTTCCTCGACAAGGAAAAGGACGTGGTCGAATCCGCGTTCGGAGTCGTAGGGTTCAGCTTCGGCGGGCAGGGGCAGAACCAGGGCCTGCTGTTCGTGCGCCTGAAGGACTGGTCGGAACGGACCGGCAAGGACCAGACCGCACAGGCGCTGGCCGGGCGGGCCTTCGGCGCGCTGAGCGGGATACGCGGCGCGTCGGTGTTTCCCATCGTGCCGCCGGCCGTGCCCTCGCTCGGCAATGCGTCGGGTTTCGATTTTTACCTGCAGGCGCGGGGCGGGCAGAGCCATCAGGAGCTTCTGGACGCGCGCAACCAGCTTCTGGGCATGCTGGCGAAAAGCCCGAAGATCGCGTCGGCACGTCCCTCGGGACTGGAGGATGCGGCACAGTTCAACCTCGACATCGACTACCGCAAGGCCGGTGCCATGGGCATCACGGCGAATGACGTGGGCAACCTTCTGACCATCGCATGGGCAGGGCGCTACGTGAACGACTTCATCGACCGGGGCCGGATCAAGCGCGTCTATGTGCAAGGGGAGGCGGACGCCCGTTCGACGCCGTCGGACCTCTCGAAATGGCGGGTGCGCAACGCGACGGGGGGGCTGGTGCCGTTCTCCAACTTCGCCAATGCCGCGTGGAGCTACGGGCCGCAGGGCATCAACCGCTACGATTCCGTCCCGTCGATGGAGATTCAAGGCAGCCCCGCCCCCGGCACCAGCAGCGGCGAGGCCATCGAGGAGATCCAGAGCCTTGCCGGACAGCTTCCGCCTGGGTTCAGGGTCGCGCTGACCGGCCTTTCGCTGGAGGAACAGCAGAGCGGCAGTCAGGCGCCGCTTCTCTATGCGCTGTCGCTGGCAGCGGTGTTCCTGTCGCTGGCCGCACTCTATGAAAGCTGGTCGATCCCGTTCGCGGTGATGCTCGCCATGCCGATCGGGGTGCTGGGCACGCTCACCGCTGCGTGGCTGGGCGGGTTCGACAACGGGGTGTTCTTTCAGGTCGGGCTGCTGACCGTGATTGGCCTGACGGGTAAGAACGCCATCCTGATCGTCGAGTTCGCCAAGGAGCGGCGGGAAGCGGGGGAGGATCTCTTCGACGCCGCTCTCGATGCGGCCCGGCAGCGGTTCCGGCCGATCCTGATGACCTCCATGGCGTTCTCTCTGGGTGTGCTGCCGTTGGTGCTGAGCAGCGGCGCAGGCTCGGGCGGGCGCACGGCGATCGGGGCCGGCGTTCTGGGCGGGACGATCGCCGCAACGGTGCTGGGCGTGCTTCTGGTGCCGGTGTTCTTCGTCGTGATCGCCCGGCTGACGGGCGACACAAAGACCCCCGAGGACGTGCCCAAAGCGCAGGAGACGGCCCCGGCAGAGTGAGCCTCAGGCCCTGAGGTCTGCCATCGCCGACCGGAGCGCGCCGAAGGCGGCGAACCGCCGGTCATGCCAGTCGCGCATCGCGGCGGCGGGGGACAGAACCTCGCCGAAGGCGGTCATCTTGGCCATGCCGTCCTCGATGGGCGTGCCCGCCGCCGCCGCGCCGAGGATTGCCGCGCCAAGCAGCACCGGTTCCTCCGCCCGTGGCACGGCGATCGGCAGGCCGGTGGCGTCGGCG
>JBBSVE010000234.1:0-3581 GCA_038233815.1 Rhodobacterales bacterium | reverse complement strand
GCAGCGCCTCAAAATGCGCGGCAAGCCGCATAAGCTCGTCATCATCGCCATTGCCCGCAGACTGGTCACCATCGCAAACGCGATCCTGAAAACGGGCGTCCCATGGCAACAAAACCCGGTCACGTAAACACAGTTGCTAGTGCGACGCGTGGTTGCGCAGCATTTCCATGTCATCGACCATCTTTTGCGCCACGTCCCGGTCCTCGGGGAGTGCCGCATCCGCGAGCGAGCGTGCCTCCACCACAAGCTCGTCGAGCACGTTGCCCGACAGATCCTCCACCGGAAGCGCCTGTTCGGCCAGAACCGACACGCCGGTCGCGGAAATCTCCGCGAACCCGCCCGTCACGGCGAAGGCCAGCGTCCGGTCGGGACCGATCGCTTTCAGGATACCGGGGCGCAGCGTGGTGATGGTGGGGACATGCCCCTCCATCGCCGTAAGATCGCCTTCGGCACCCGGGATCTGCACCTCGGTCGCCTGAAACGACGCGAGGCTCTTTTCCGGGCTGACCAGATCGAACTGCATCGCCATCACGCAGCCGCCGCTGCCAGACGCTGCGCCTTGGCCTTCACCTCGTCGATATCGCCGACCATGTAAAAGGCCGCCTCCGGCAGATGGTCATACTCGCCCGCGACCACGGCCTTGAAGGATGCGATGGTTCTTTCCAACGGAACCTGCACACCGTCCGATCCGGTGAAAACCTTGGCCACGTCGAACGGTTGGCTCAGGAAGCGCTGGATCTTGCGGGCGCGGGCCACGCTCAGCTTGTCGTCCTCGGAAAGCTCGTCCATCCCGAGGATCGCGATGATGTCCTGCAACGACTTGTAGCGCTGAAGCACGCCTTGGACGTCGCGCGCCACCTGATAATGTTCCTCACCCACGATCAGCGGGTCCATCAGGCGCGAGGTGCTGTCCAGCGGGTCCACCGCAGGGTAGATCCCCAGCTCCGAGATTGCGCGGGACAGGTTCGTCGTCGCATCGAGGTGCGCGAAAGAGGTCGCGGGCGCGGGGTCGGTGAGGTCGTCGGCCGGCACGTAGATCGCCTGCACCGAGGTGATCGATCCCGCCTTGGTGGAGGTGATCCGCTCCTGCAACGCGCCCATGTCGGTCGCCAGCGTCGGCTGATACCCGACAGCCGAAGGGATGCGGCCCAGGAGCGCCGACACTTCGGACCCGGCTTGGGTGAAGCGGAAAATGTTGTCCACGAAGAACAGCACGTCCGTCCCCGACTGGTCGCGGAACTGTTCGGCCAGCGTGAGACCGGTCAGCGCAACCCGCATCCGCGCGCCCGGAGGCTCGTTCATCTGGCCGTAAACCAGCGCCACCTTGGATTGCGTCAGATCGTCGATCTTGATGACGCCCGATTCCATCATCTCGTGGTAGAGATCGTTGCCCTCGCGCGTCCGCTCACCCACGCCGGCGAACACCGAATAGCCCGAGTGCACCTTGGCGATGTTGTTGATCAGCTCCATGATGAGCACCGTCTTGCCCACGCCCGCACCGCCGAAAAGGCCGATCTTGCCACCCTTGGCATAGGGCGCCAGCAGGTCGATGACCTTGATGCCGGTTACAAGCATTTCCGAACTCGTCGCCTGTTCATCGAAATCCGGCGCGGGTCGGTGGATCGCGCGATACTCGGTCGCCTCCACCGGGCCCTTTTCATCCACCGGCTCACCGATGACATTAAGAATCCGGCCCAGCGTCGCGTCGCCCACCGGGACCATTATCGGCTCGCCTGTATCCGTCACCGGCTCGCCACGCACGAGACCTTCGGTCGAGTCCATCGCGATGGCACGCACCGTGCTTTCGCCCAGATGCTGCGCCACTTCCAGAATGAGACGTGCGCCGTTGTTATGAGTCTCAAGCGCGTTCAGGATCGCGGGCAGGTCGCCTTCGAACTGCACGTCAACCACGGCGCCGATCACCTGCGTGATCTTGCCGGTCGCTGCTGCCTTTTGCGGGGCCTTGGCCATGTTCGTCTCTCCGTTCAAGCGGGTCAGAGCGCCTCGGCGCCCGAGATGATTTCGATGAGTTCCTTGGTGATCGCAGCCTGCCGCGAGCGGTTGTACTGGATCGTCAGCCGGTTGATCATGTCGCCCGCATTGCGCGTGGCGTTATCCATCGCCGACATCCGCGCGCCCTGCTCGGAGGCCGCGTTTTCCAGGAGCGCGGTGAACACTTGCGTGGACACGCCGCGCGGCAGAAGGTCGGTGAGGATGCCCTCCTCGTCCGGCTCGTAGTCATAGAGGGTGGAAACCTCCGCCGCCCCGTCAAACACCGCGGGGATGATCTGAAGTGCTGTCGGCGTCTGCGAGATCACGGACTGGAAGCGCGAGAAGAAAAGCGTCGCCACGTCATACTCGCCCGCGTCGAAGCGCGTGAGCACATCCTTGGCCACCGCCTGCGCCTGCGCGTATCCGATGCGTTTGACCTCCGACAGATCGACATGGCCCACGAAATGGGAGGCGTAGTCGCGCTTCAGCTGCTCGCGGCCCTTCTTGCCGACGGTCAGGATCTTTACCGTTTTTCCCTTGGCCAGCAGATCCTGGATGCGAAGCCGCGCAAGCCGCGTGATGGAGGAGTTGAAGCCCCCGCAAAGCCCCCGTTCCGCCGTCATCACGATCAGCATATGAACCTTGTCTTCGCCAGTCCCCGCCAGAAGGCGCGGCGCCCCGGCTGACCCGGAGACGGAGGCCGTGAGCCCCCCCATCACCGCATTCATACGCTCGGCATAGGGGCGCGCGGCCTCCGCACTCTCCTGCGCGCGACGGAGCTTGGCGGCGGCGACCATCTGCATCGCCTTCGTGATCTTTCGCGTGTTCCGAACGCTCTGGATCCGGTTCTTGAGGTCCTTCAAAGAGGGCATTGGCTGTCCTTTCAGGCCTCAGGCGGCGAAGTCTTTGGCAAAGCTGTCTAGCGCCGACTTGATCTTGTCTTCCAGATCGCCCTTCACCTTGCGGTCGTTTTTGGTGATGTCGGACATGAGGTCGGAACACTGCGTCCGCAGATGCTTCAGCAGACCCGCCTCGAACGCGCCCACCGACTTGACCGGCACCTTGTCGAGATAGCCCTTGGTGCCCGCATAGATCACGCACACGATCTCCGCGTTGGTCAGCGGCGAATATTGCGGCTGCTTCATCAGTTCGGTCAGACGCGCGCCCCGATTCAGCAACTGTTGCGTGGAGGCGTCGAGATCGGAGCCGAATTGCGCGAACGCCGCCATCTCGCGGTATTGCGCCAGTTCCAGCTTCACCGGGCCTGCCACCGACTTCATCGCATCGGTCTGCGCCGATGATCCCACGCGCGACACGGACAGACCCGTGTTCACCGCCGGACGCACACCCTGATAGAACAGCTCCGTCTCGAGGAAGATCTGCCCGTCGGTGATGGAGATCACGTTCGTCGGGATGAAGGCCGACACGTCGCCGACCTGCGTCTCGATGATCGGGAGCGCGGTCAGCGAGCCCGAACCGTGGTCCGCATTCAGCTTGCACGACCGCTCCAGCAGGCGGGAGTGGAGGTAGAACACATCGCCCGGATAGGCCTCGCGTCCCGGCGGACGGCGCAGCAGCAGCGACATCTG
>JBBSVE010000233.1:0-3629 GCA_038233815.1 Rhodobacterales bacterium | reverse complement strand
CCCCCGCCGGAGGGATACACCTAAGCACCGATGACGCCACGATATGGTTAATAAGTCGAACCGACCTGAGGGTCTGACCTCAGAGCCTCTGAAGCGCCGCGCGCCGAGGAGACAGATGCAGCTCAAAACCAGCATGGGAATATCAAAGAAAGATGGTGCACCCGGAGCGATTCGAACGCCCGGCCCTCAGATTCGTAGTCTGATGCTCTATCCAGCTGAGCTACGGGTGCACTGCGGGCGATCTAGCGAGGCGGGGCGGGCGATGCAAGACCGAAATGGCATCGACGCAGCGGTTCTGGCCGGGATCGGATGAGCCGCCGTCGTGAGCCACGACCGTTGACGGGGCGCGGCCTCAGGCACCGTGGCCGATCCGGGGCATTGGGGTGCGGTGGGCGCGGTAGCGGACGATCCACTTTTCGGTATCCTCGAAGGCCATCGGGCGCGCGATGTGGAACCCCTGCACATGAACCGCGCCGAGTTGCGCGACCATGGCGTGCTCGCCCGCCGTCTCCACCCCTTCGGCCAGCGTCTCCAGCCCCATGCGTTCGGCCATCGACAGGATCGCTGCGACGATCTTCTGCTGGTCGCGGTCCTCGTCAACCTTCGTCACGAAGCTGCGGTCGATCTTGATGCGCCGCACCGCGAACCGCCGGATATTGGTGATGGAGGCATGCCCGGTGCCGAAATCGTCCAGATCGATGCCGCAGCCAAGGTTCGAGAGCGCGGAGATGTTGCGCACGATCACGTCATTGTCCGTCTCCGCCACCACTGTCTCCAGGATCTCGACCGTCAGGCGGTCGGGGGTGAGGCCGAAGCGGTCGAGCTCCCATTTCAGTTTCTCGGCGAGCCTCGGATCGCGCAGTTCCCCGACCGAGAAATTGACCGCCACGTTGGGGATCTGCAGCCCCGCCGTGTCCCAGCGCACGAGTGCCGACAGCGCATGATAGAGCATCACCTCCCCCAACCGCTCCAGAAGGCCGGCTTGTTCCATCGCCGGCAGGAACTCCGCCGGCGGGACCAGTCCTCGCTCGGGATGGTGCCAGCGGGCCAGTGCCTCGAACCCCGAAATGGCGCCGGTATCGGTGCTGATCTGGGGTTGGAAATGTGGCCGGATCTGGCCTTCGTCGAGCGCCCTTTCCAGCACCTCGCGTGCCGTATCGCGGTCGGCCCTGCGGCGGGCCATTTCGGGCTGGTAGGCGCGGATTGCGCCGGGGCCGTTGCGCAGGGCCTCGTCCGACGCGATCTGCGCGGCGTCGAGCAGCGCCTTGCCTTCCGGCAGGGGTGCACGGGCGCCAAGGCAGAAGCCGATCGATGAGGTCACGTAGACCCGGGTCGCATCGAAGCTGATTGCTGGCGACAGCGCCGACTGCAGGCGGGCCGCAAGCTGCACCATCGGCTCCAGCCCGATCTGGCGCAGCGGGGCCAGTGCCACGGCAAAAGCTCCGTCCTCAAGCCGCGCCACGATATCGCCCTCGCGCAGCGCAGAGGAGATACGCTCGGCACTGCGGGCAAGGATCTCCCCCCACGCGGCGCGTCCGTGCCGATCGAGCAGCAAGGCCGCATCATCGAACTGGATCACGAAGCAGCCGGTGTTGCGCCCCGTGACCGTCTGATCGCGCAGGATGGCGTCCATCGCGGAGACGATCTGGGGCCGCAGCGCCAGTCCGCCGGAATCGACCGGCAGGTTCGAACCCGCAGCATCCGGGGCGCGGAAGGCACCCGTCAGTGCAAGCAGCATGGGAAGTCCAAGCGCGGTGACGATCATCACCGATTCGCCGCCGATCCAGAAGGCAGCAAGCGACAGCGCGGGCAGGAACACCATGAGTTCGGGCCTGCGCAGGCCAAGTGCGACCCTGTTCAGAACCCTGACCGTCATGACACCGCCATCCCCGTTCCGCATCGCACCATTCCCTTCACAAGGGCGCGGCAACAAGCCCGCGCCAATGCAGGAAAGACTACGCACCTTGGTTGCGCGTTCCGTTAACAGTCGCCGTCAGGTTGCTCAGAAATAGTTCAAACTTTAGCGTGCAGGTTAAGGCCCGCGAAATCGAACAGACCCGGGTCTGGCAGATGGGAGGCGCCCACCTGCGTCAGCGCCCGGAACATGATCTGCCGTCGCCCGGGGCTCCTGCGCTCCCACTCGTCCAGCATCGCCTTGACCTGCTGGCGCTGCAATCCGTCCTGCGACCCACAAAGGTCGCAGGGAATGATCGGATAGCCCATCGCGCGGGCGAAGCGGTCACAATCGGCTTCCGCCACAAGGGCCAGCGGGCGGACGAGGAACAGATCCCCCTCCTCGTTCAGGAGTTTCGGCGGCATTGAGGCCAGCCTGCCGCCGTGGAACAGGTTCATGAAGAATGTCTCGAGAATGTCGTCGCGATGATGGCCGAGGACCACCGTGTCGCACCCCTCCTCCCGCGCGATCCGGTAGAGGTTCGCCCGCCGCAAACGCGAGCAGAGGCTGCAATAGGTGCGGCCCGCGGGCACCTTCGCCATCACCGTGGAATAGGTGTCGCGAAACTCGATCCGGTGCGCGACACCCATCCGGGTCAGGAACTCCGGCAGGACGGTCGCTGGAAAGTCGGGCTGACCCTGATCGAGGTTGCAGGCCAGAAGCTCGACCGGCAGAAGGCCGCGCCACTTCAGCTCATGCAGGATCGCGAGCAGGGTGTAGCTGTCCTTGCCGCCCGACAGGCAGACGAGCCAGCGGCTGCCGGGCTGCAGAATGGCATAGGTGCGGATCGCCTCTCGGACCTGCACGACAAGGCGCTTGCGAAGCTTGCGAAGCTTGCGAAACTCGGTGCCCTTCGGCGCGCCGTGAAAGAGGGGGTGGATCTCGTCGCTGGCGACGGGTGCGGCCTCCATCATTCGGGCTCCTTACGGGTCATCGTGCCGGGCACGGGGTCGTAACCCGACCCGCCCCACGGGTGGCAACGGGCGATCCGGCGGAGCGTCAGCCATGTCCCCCGCAGCGCGCCATGCCGGTCCAGCGCTTCCAGAGCGTAGGCCGAGCAGGTCGGCTGGAACCGGCAGCCATGACCGACCCAAGGGCTGAGGATCAGCCGATAGGCACGGACCGGCAGCGCCACCATCCGGGCAAGCGGCGTCATGGTCCGGGCTTGTGCAGCCGCGCCAGTGCTGTGGAGAGGTCGGACAGCAGATCGGCAAAGTCGCGCGTCACCGTCATGCCGGGACGCCCGACGAGCACGTAGTCCCATCCCGCACGCCCAGACGCGGGCAGGATGGCGCGGGCCACCTCCCGCAGACGGCGCTTGGCGCGGTTGCGCGTGACCGCATTTCCGATCTTGCGCGAGCAGGTGTATCCGGCGCGGAGCATGTCCGTCCCGTCCCGCCGGTCCCGCGCCTGCAGCAGAAGGCCGGGCATCGGCTGGCGTTTGGCTGAGGCTGCCCGCAGGAAATCCGCGCGGACCCTGAGTGTGCACAGACCCGCCGCATCGGGCGTGCCGATCCGGTCCATGGTCATCACGGCAACCTCCGGTCCCCGGCGCGGAAAAGGCTCAGGCCGAGAGCTTCTTGCGGCCCTTGGCGCGCCGCGCCGCAAGCACGAGGCGTCCGCCCTTGGTGGCCATGCGGGACCGGAACCCGTGGCGACGGGCGCGGACCAGGTT
>JBBSVE010000232.1:0-3655 GCA_038233815.1 Rhodobacterales bacterium | reverse complement strand
GAAGGTGTGGGCATGATCCTTGTCGACACCGCACTGGCCCGCCGAGTTGAGGAGGGGCGGCCGGTCCGCGTGGGCCTCATCGGCGCGGGCTTTCAGGGCAGCGGTATCGCGCTCCAGATCCTGACCGCCGTGCCGGGGCTGCGTCTGGCCGCCATCGCCAATCGCACAGTCCCGAAAGCCGTCGCCTGCTTCGCGCAGGCCGACATTATCGCCCGTATCGCCACCTCCGACCGCGAACTGGCGGAGGCGCTTGCCGCCGGGGTGCCGGTCGTCACGGAAGATGCGGAGGGCCTCGCGCGGGCGGAGGGGATCGACGTGATCGTGGAGGTCACGGGAACGGTGGAGCATGCCGCCCGCGTCGTCACGGCGGCTATCGGGGCGGGCAAGCATGTCGTCCATATGAATGCCGAACTCGACGGCACGGTGGGACCGATCCTGAAGCGGCACGCCGATGCAGCGGGGGTGATCTACAGCTTTTCCGATGGTGACCAGCCCGGCGTGCAGATGAACCTCTACCGCTTCGTCGCGGGCCTCGGCGTGCGGCCGGTGCTCTGCGGCAACGTGAAGGGCCTGCACGATCCCTACCGCAATCCCGCGACGCAGGCGGGGTTTGCGGCGAAATGGGGGCAGAACGCGGCGATGGTCGCCTCCTTCGCCGATGGCACCAAGATCTCGTTCGAACAGGCGATCGTCGCCAACGGCACGGGCTTCGGCGTGGCGCGGCGGGGAATGATCGGGCCTGACTTCTCCGACGGCGATCCGACGGCCCCGCTGGTGTCGCTGGAACAGACGGTGGCATCCTTCGTGCCGTATGTCGAACGCTATCTGGAGGACGGCACCGACGGCCCGCCCGGCCTTGTGGATTATGTCGTGGGCGCGCGCCCCGGTCCCGGCGTCTTCGTGCTGGGCACCATCCGGAACCCGCGCCAGCGCCATTACCTCAACCTTTACAAGCTGGGGGAGGGGCCATTCTACCTCTTCACGACGCCCTATCATCTTTGCCATTTCGAGGTGCCGACCTCGGTCGCCCGGGCGGCCCTGTTCGGGGACGCCGTGCTGGCGCCCAAGGGCGGACCCCGCGTGGGCGTCGTGGCGCTGGCCAAGACTGACCTCGCAGCGGGCGCGGTGATCGAGGAGTTCGGCGGCTTCGAGGTCTACGGCGTGGCGGAGAACATGGATGCGATCCGGGCCGAGGAGCTGCTGCCCATCGGTCTGGCGCTCGGCTGCCGCCTGCGCCATGCGGTGCCGAAAGACCGCGCGCTGACCTTCGCCGATGTCATTGTGCCCGAGGGACGGCTGGTGGACCGGCTCTATGCCGAACAGGAGGCCGTGTTTGCTTGCCGGAAGGATGCCGCATGATCTTTCACGCCACGACCCTCGCGGACGCCTGGAGCATCGAGCTGACCAAGCGCGGCGATGCGCGGGGCTGGTTCGCGCGCACCATGGATGTCGATGAATTTGCGGCGCGGGGCATGGACTTCACCTTCGTTCAGCAGAACGCCTCCGTCTCGGCGGAGGCGGGCACCGTGCGCGGGATGCATTTCCAGCGCGCGCCCCATGCCGAGGCGAAGCTCGTGCGCTGCGTGCGCGGCAGCCTTCTCGACGTGATCGTGGATCTGCGCCCCGAGTCCCCCACCTACCTGCGGCACGAGGCGTTCGAACTTACGGCAGGCGGGCAAATGCTCTACGTGCCGCGCGGGTTCGCGCACGGGTTCCAGACGCTGGAGGACGATGTCGAGGCAAGCTACCTCGTCACCGCCTTCTACACGCCCGAGGCAGAGGGCGGTCTGCGCCACGACGACCCCCGGCTCGGCATCTCGTGGCCGCGCGCCGTGTCGGTCCTGTCGCCCAAGGATGCGGCGTGGCCGCTCCTGGACTACGGCAATCCGGGACTGGGCTAGGCGCGCGCCTCCATCAGCTCCTGACGCGGCAGACGTCCCGACAGCATGTCGGCGTCGGCCAGGGTCGCCAGCCGCCCCAGCCGGGCCTTGCGCGTCTCGAGGCCGGGCGGGGCCGGGAGATCGAGCCTCTGCAGCATCTCCTCCCACCGGTAGGCCCAGTCGTGACGGCGCAGCGATTCAGCGGCGTTCCGGATGCCCGCGCGACGCAGCCGCTCCGGGTCGGCCTGCAACTCGGCGTAGAATTCCTCCATGTCGACGGGGTTCATCGGCATTTCGATCAGCGCATCGGGCCAATCGAAGAGCGGCGCATAGTCCGGGACCGTGGGCGCCGTGCCGATCATCACCGCCCCGGCCGCGGCACCCTCGAAGACCCGCGCGGGCACGGCATCCTCGCCGCGCGATTCCCGGCATTTTTCCGCCGCGATGTGGAAGTTGAACGAGGTGAAAAGCCGGCTGTTGCGGATCATGTGATAGGTGCGGAACCGCGCCTCGTCATAGCCGGTCTTCATGGCGCCCGGTGCCAGGTCCCAGACATACAGCAGGTCGCGTCGCTCCGTCATCTCCACCAGCTGATCGTGAACGGTCTGGTCGGTGCGGCCGATCGAGAGCACGTCAATGGGCCGGGGCGCGGGCCGGGGATAGGGGGTGGCCGCGAGGCAATCGACCGCCGCGGGCAGGTGGCTGACATGCGCGCGCGTCACCGCCTGAACCTTTGCGACGCTGGCCGCGTTGAACAGGAACACCTCGTCGAACGGATCGAGGCGGTGGTAATAGCTGCGCTTATCCTCGACCAGCCCGCTCCACGTCTCGAACAGAAACGCGGCCGCCGTGTGGCTGTGCTGCCGCCAGCCCTTGATCGAATCGAGGACGTTCAGATCCTGCGGACGCATTCCGACGAAGAGGAAGAGGTCGAAATCCTCCGTCATCCGATACGTCTCGATGGAGGAGAAGGGCGCGCCCGTGATGGCATGCTTGGCTACCGAGAGCGTCTGCCACGCCGTGCTGTGGCGCGCCGGACCGGGCGCCACGATCACGGCGTCGGTCATGCTCGCGATGGCGGTGCAAGCTTCATACACAAGGCGGTTATAGAGCGCGCCACCATAGCCATAATGGGACGCGATGCAGATACGGAGCGGTCGGTTGCGCGGCAGATGTGTCATGGGGCTACTCGCTACTGTTGACGAATTGCCGGAGTGGCGCAGAGACGTCGCTGGCAAGGCGGGGTTAATCATAGATTGATAAGTGAATACATGCTGAGCGAAGCTTGGCGTAACGCATGGATCAGGCCAGAAGTTCCGGTGGGGGTCGACTTGAGCTAAATTTTAGTACTGTCGGAGACGTTGCTGAGATCATTGAGTTTGTCCGGGTTTGCACGTCTTCCTACGGAACGATTAGGCGATAGAATTGTTCGCCTCACAGGATGTCTAGGTCCGGTGACAGGTGACGGATACCCAAGCGTCAGGCTCCAAACATGTTGCTATCTGATCCATCTAAAAAAATTCTTGGAAACTTCAGGAGGCCTCTATGACAAATCGTGAGAAAGAAACTTCTGCCACCAACAAGGGTGTCGCGGACACCGCCAAGGACGCCGCTGGCGACGTGGCAACGGATCTCAAGGCGCAAGCCAAGGATGTCGCCGATACTGTGACCGCGCAGGCGTCGGGCTATGCCGATCAGGCGCGCGATGCCGTGGCCGACGAAGTCAAGACCGTGTCCTCTGCCTTGCGGAGTGCGGCCAAGGAGATGAGCAGCGG
>JBBSVE010000231.1:0-3715 GCA_038233815.1 Rhodobacterales bacterium | reverse complement strand
TCTCCTTTGCCTTCGTGGCGGCGGCCATGAAGTCGGCCTCCGACGCACCCGGGATCTTGGCAGTGACGTCAAGATGGCTACCCGTCACCGCAAACCCGCCGTCCTTTTCCTCGAGCGTGACGGTCGCTTTCGTCGTAATATCGTCCGCGACCATGTCGCTTTCGCCCAAGATCATCGAAAGTGCCATCGAGAAGCAGGAGGCGTGGGCGGCGGCGATCAGTTCCTCGGGGTTGGAGCCGGGACCACCCTCGAACCGGGCCTTGAAGCCGTAGGGATGATCCTTGAGCGCGCCAGTCTGGGTGGAGATCGTGCCGATCCCGGTCTTGAGATCGCCGGACCAGTGGGCGGAGCCTGATTTCTGAACCATGATGAAAGCTTTCCTTGTTGTGCCAAGTGCAAACGCAGCGCTTCCGCAAGCCGTTCCTTCCGGCGTGTCAGACCATCCGGTCGATGATCACCGTGAGAAACAGCCCCACGACGGCAAAGCAGATGCCGAACCCCGCACCATATTGCAGCATGTCGAGCCCGCGCCCGCCGCGCCGTTTGGCCAGCGACGCCCCGAGGGCAGCCCCCAGCACGAACCCCGCGATCACGATCATAAAAACCCTCCCCGCGCGCGTCCGGCGTGGCCGCGAAACCCGCGCCCCGTCCGCCCCGATGGCCCGGGTGCGGCGCGGGGCTGCCTTAGCCTGCCGCTTGAGGGCTGTCCATGCGTGCGATCACCGCGGGCCGGGGGGCGGAAGCGGTAGTGACAAGGGCGCGATCCTCCCGTACAGACGCGGAAACGGGAGATGGCCATGACAGAAACGACCCTGTCCGAGCGATCCGGAATGCAGGAGACGAACGCGATGAAGGCCCAATCCTTTCTGCCCGACGACTACCGACCCGCTGAGAACGAACCCTTCATGAACGACCGGCAGCTCCAGTATTTCCGCCGCAAACTCGTCGTCTGGAAGCAGGAATTGCTCGATCAGTCGGCAGAAACGCTCGAAGGGTTACAGGACTCTGCCCGTGCGGTTCCCGACATCGCCGACCGTGCCTCCGAGGAAACCGATCGCGCGCTGGAGCTGCGCACCCGCGACCGTCAACGCAAGCTGGTGTCAAAGATCGACGCCGCCCTGCGCCGGATCGAGAACGGCGAGTTCGGCTATTGCGAAGTGTCGGGGGAGCCGATTTCCCTCAAGCGCCTCGATGCCCGGCCGATCGCGACCATGACGCTCGAGGCGCAGGAAAAGCACGAGCGTCGCGAGCGGGTCCACCGCGAAGACTGATCCTCAATCCGAAATCTGTATGCCGGTCCGGCCGGTTGTTCTTGTCCGGGTGTTCCCATGACGCTGGCGGGGTCCGCATACACGATCCTCGGGGCCGGCGTCGCGGGTCTGGCGACCGCGCTCGCCCTGACGCAACGCGGGGGGCGGGTCACGGTGCTGGAGCAGGCGGGCACGATCGGGGAGATCGGCGCGGGCATCCAGATCAGCCCGAACGGTGCACGGGTTCTGGCCGCTCTTGGTCTGCTCGGGGCACTCGACGCGGTCGCCACGCGGGCAAGCGCGATCCATCTCGTGGACGGGTTGTCGGGTCGGCGGGTGCTTGCTCTCAATACGGCGCGCGAGCCGTGGCGCTTCGTGCACCGGGCCGACCTGATCGCCATCCTGCTGCAGGCGGCCGAGGCTGCGGGGGTGGACCTGCAACTCCTCCAGAGCATCGACGCCGTGGATCTTGCCGGTCCGCAACCCCGTCTGACGACGTCACTGGGGGCGGAGCGGACCTGCACGCATCTGATCGGCGCCGACGGCCTCTCCAGCCGCGTGCGACTTGCGCTGAACGGGCCGGAGGCGCCGTTCTTCACCCATCAGGTGGCGTGGCGCGCCCTGATCCCGGCGGAGCCCGATGCCCCCGACACGGTGGAGGTCCATATGGGCCCGGGCCGCCACCTGGTCAGCTATCCGCTGCGGAACGGAACCCTGCGCAACATCGTGGCGGTGGAGGAGCGCCGCGCATGGGCCGCGGAAGGCTGGACCGTTCCCGGCGACCCGATGGAGCTTCGCCTCGCGTTCGAGCAGTTTTGCCCCCGGGTCGGCGCGTGGCTCGACCGGGTGCAGGAGACGCACCTCTGGGGCCTGTTCCGCCACGGGGTTGCAAAACGCTGGCACGGCGGCGGCGCGGTTCTGGTGGGGGATGCAGCACACCCGATGCTGCCGTTCCTCGCGCAAGGGGCCAACATGGCGCTGGAGGATGCATGGACGCTGGCTGCCGCGCTGTCGGACCATGACCAGATCGAAGCGGCCTTCGCGGCTTACCGCTTCGCGCGCCACGACCGCTGTGCGCGCGTCGTCGCGGCCTCGACGGGCAATGCGCGCGCCTATCATCTTGCGCCGCCGCTGCGCGGGATCGCCCACGCGGCCCTGAGGCTCGGGGGGGCTGTGGCGCCGGGGCTGGCTTTGCGGAAGTTCGGCTGGATCCACGATTTCGACGCGACGGCCTAGGCCGCGAGCCGGGTCCAGACCGGGACATGGTCCGACGGCTTCTCGCCCGCGCGCACGTCGCGGTCGATGGCCACCTCCTCCATCAGGTCGGCGGCTTGTGGTGACAGGAGCATATGGTCGATGCGGATGCCGTTGTCCTTATCCCACGCGCCGGCCTGATAGTCCCAGAACGAGAACGCCCGCGCGGCCGGATGGGCGGTGCGAAACGCCTCCGTGAGGCCGAGGTTGACGATCCGGCGGTAGGCCGCGCGGGTCTGCGGCAGAAACAGCGCATCCTCGCGCCATACCTCGGGCCGGGCGGCGTCGCGTGCCTCCGGGATCACGTTGAAATCGCCCGCGACGACCAACGGTTCCTCCAGCGCCAGAAGGGCGCGCACACGCGTTTCCATGCGTGCCATCCACGCCAGCTTGTAGTCGTATTTCGGCCCCGGCACAGGGTTGCCGTTGGGCAGGTAGAGCCCGCAGAACCGGACCGCGCGCGTGCCCATCACCGTGGCCTCGATCCAGCGCGCCTGTTCGTCGCCCGCGTCGCCGGGCAGACCCCGCACCACATCCTCGAGCGGCAGGCGGGACAGGATCGCGACCCCGTTGAAGCCCTTCTGGCCGTGCGTCTCCACCCGGTAGCCCATGTCTTCGAAGACGGCGCGGGGGAACGCCTCGTCCACCGACTTGATCTCCTGCAAGGCCACCGCGTCGGGCTCCGCTTCCTTCAGCCAGCGCGGAAGGGCATCGATCCGCGCCTTGATCCCGTTGATGTTGAACGTGGCGAGTTTCATGGCCGGCGCTTCCCGCTGTTTCGGTCCATGACTATGGCCGGGCGCGGGCGACGATCAACAGGAAAAGCTCAGCGGCTGGCACGGCGCATCCCGGAGGGATCGTCGCTGCGCACCGAAACGATCTCCGCCGCGACCCGATCCACAATCGCGCTGCGTCCGCGACTGTTGAAATGGCAGGTATCCCACCTGTAGTCATTCCCCAGCTTGTCGGTATTCATTCCCAAGAGAATACGGGTACTGGCGTTGGCTACGGATGCCTGAACGGCGCGCACGGAGTCAACGCCCTCATTGCGTTTTTCGCCAGTGCATTTCGATGTCTGGAACAGACCTGCTCTGCTGAAAGTTCTGGGTTGTGAGTTGTACTCTGACACGGCGTTGTTGCAGAACTCCGGCTGTTGAGGATTAACAGTGCAAACCCATTTGGTTAGACTGTCCGCATGAGCAATCCATCAC
>JBBSVE010000230.1:0-3726 GCA_038233815.1 Rhodobacterales bacterium | reverse complement strand
GACCGGAAGTCCGCTTTCCGGACGCCGCAGATGTAAGTTCAATGACCCCTTTTGGGGTGCGTTGCTGCCGATGCGCACCGCGCTCTCAAACGTCCGCTTCTCCCTCATTTCAGCGGCAGACTGGCCGCAAAGTCCCAATTCCAGCCGAAAGCTGCCAGACCCGAACCCATTTTTGCGGACATTGCAGTCGAGCGGCGATTACACCCTGGTCATCGAGCAATCACCATCCGCAGCTTCTGCAGTCGAGCACCACCCCGCTCTCAATGGCGCGATCCTTGGTCCAGCACAGAGCCTGACGCCATCAACCCGTAAAGGGTCCGCTACGCGCGCGTGCGGCCTTGAGGCTTTGCCTCGGCGGTGATTGCGGCCCTGCGCCGAACACATCGGGCGCCTGTCGAGCGGGGATGGTCCCCGCCTCCAGACAGGAGCCGGAAGATGTCGCAGTCCCTCAAACTCGCCCACATGCGCGGTTGGAACCTCGCCACCACCCTGATGGTCTGCATCGTCGTCTTCCAGGCGGGCAACGGCGAATTCGGTGTCATGCCTACGTCCGAATATGACGGCGATCCGGCCACCATCCTTCATGAATTCGACCCCTTCCAGCGGTGAAGGGCAATCCGCGACGCGGCTGGAGCGATGATCCTGTTCGGATTTTTGCTCCCACCGGCATGCATTTTCGGCTATGCTCGACGACGTGCCGTGGTGGTGGTGGATGGCGCGACCGTCAGACCTTTATCTCATGGAGACCACCACCATGATCTTCATCGGCATCATCCTCAGTGTCGCGGCCATCGGCTTCTTCTGCTGGCTGCTGTTCACCCTCGCAGTTTTCGCGTTGCCCTCCTTCGCGGGGGTCACGGCGGGCATGTGGGCCTACGACACCGGCGCTGGCTGGCTCGGCGCCATCGTCGTTGGCGCGGTGGCTGCCGCGCTCACGTTCGGCATAGGCCAGCTCCTGCTCGTGTTCGTCCGGCAGCTGTGGGCACGCATCGTCATCGCGCTCGCCTTCGTCGCGTCAGCGGCGATTGCCGGCTATCACGCCACGCACGGCATCGTGAAACACACCATGCCGTCGGAAGGCTGGCAGGTCGCCTTTTCCATAATCGGCGCGGTCGCCATCGGTGCGACCGCACTGATACGGTTGGTAGCGATGGCCCCGCCCGGTCCGACCGGACAGAACCTCGCGCGGGGCTAAACGCACCGACATCGCCGACTGAACCAGTAGCTGGACCCGATTATGGACCTCAATTCTCAAGGACTGGGAGACGGAGCATTGCACGGCGCGCAGTTCGGACAGGTCACGGCATGCCGCCCCGGTGGCGCGCTTGGATCAGGTCAGGTGACTGAATGCGAGATCGACAATGACCAGTGAGGGAGGCGGCGGCCTGACCTAACGGCTGGGTGAGCGATTTCATATTCGGGCTGGTTTGCGAAGGTCCTGTCGCCGGTGGCGGTCATAGCCGGGATCTCGGGCTGCAACGGTGTCGCCACGTTCTCCGTTGATCCGTCTCTGTCTGGTCGACCGCTCCAAACGGCCTCTTCAATGGGCTGATCTGACCGAAGGGCGGCTACGCCTCGACCGCCTATGGCTCAACGCCGCCGGTCAACTTTCTTCCCCTGCCGGCTGCGCCGTCATTCCTCGCGAAGCAACAAAGTCTCCCGGCAGCGTCCGGCGCTGCGCTGGGCCCGTAAACCCCACCCCACCGCGCAAGCGCGACGGGGACCCCGGGCGGGTGAGCCGTCGATCGCCTCCGGCCTGTCGATCGCCATCGAGGCCGCAATGGTGCGGGCTCGAGGCAGAGAACAACGGAGAACTACCATGGCGACCATCGGCACCTTCAAGAAGTCCGGCAACGACTACACCGGCGAAATCGTCACCCTCTCGCTCCAGGCCAAGAACGTCCGCATCGTCCCCGATGCCACCCGCTCCGGCGACAACGCTCCCTCCCACCGGGTCATGGTCGGCCGCGTCGAGATCGGCGCCGCCTGGTCCAAGCGCTCCAACGAGGGCCGCGACTATCTCGGTCTGAAGCTGGACGATCCGAGCTTCAACGTTCCGATCTACGCCAACCTCTTCGACGATGAGGACGAAGGTTTCAGCCTCATCTGGTCCCGCCCCACTCGCCGCAACGGCGAGTAAGGCCAGCCAGCAAGGCCCCGTCCGGTCGAACCGGGCGGGGCCTTTCGCTTTACACGCGACCGAATCAGCTCGCGTCAAAACGGTCTTTGCGTAGACTGTCGAGGCCACTCCGGGCTGGCGTCGGATACCAAGAGCGACTATTATAGTCGTAGTTCTGGCACTCGCTCAGGTCCGAGTGGGAGGTGATCATGCATGATCACCGCCCGACAATCGCGGGCCGCACGCGCGTTGCTGGGTTGGACACAGGAGACGCTCGCTGACAAGGCCCAGGTCTCGCTCACGGCGCTGAAGCGCCTCGAGTCGGAATCCACTCTGCCTGTCTACGAGTCGACCCGCGATCAGGTCCGGCGCGCCTTTGAAGGCAACGGCGTCGTCCTGCTTCAGTCCGACAGAGGCGAAGGGGTGATGCTTGTCCGGACGGCGACAATCTAGGCCAGTAGAAAGTCACTCGGACGCGCCCGCGTCGCGGCTGGTCGATCAGCGACATCGAACGTCTCGCACGATGGTTAACAACATCCTCCGAAACGGATACGGTTGGCCGCAGGGGGTGCCGTGACGCAACTAGCTTTCGAGGATGAACCGCCGACGAGCAATGTGCTCACGCCCTACGACCGCGCGCACATGACGCTATACATGCGCCTACTCGATGCAGCACGAGACGGCGCGGACTGGCGCGACGCGGTGCGCACGCTGTTCGGCCTTGACGCTGGCCACGACCCGCAGCGGGCGCGTCTGGTGCATGACGCGCACCTCGCCCGGGCGCGGTGGATGACCGAGAGCGGCTATCGCCAGCTCGTCCGCGAGGGCGGGTCGCGCTGAGGGTGATGCCGGTGCGGCATCGCGCGATGCCCGTCCTTGGACTTCCCAAAGGTCAATCAACCGGGAATCGTATCCGCCTCAATCTGCACGATAACTGCGAGCGGAGGATGTGATGCCGAAGGAAGCGTCCGGCTGGGAAACGACGTCGGATTATGAGTATCTCGACACGCTCGGCGCCTCGGACCTGGCCTGGGAGTGGCTTCGCCGCAACGAGCGCTACGAGCAGGACTTCGCCGCGTTCGACCGCGGCACACCCGAGCCGGGCGACGCGCGAGACCTGATCCGCGAGCGCTGGGGGTTGCGATTTCCCGATACCGCCGTCCCTGTCGGCACCCGACGCCCCCGTCTTCTGGCAGCTTGACGCCGATACCGCCTCGGTCTGGCTGACCACCGCTCCGGCCGCGCTTGATACCGGCGCGGCAACGCGGCTGCTTGGCGACGAAGGTCCACAGGTCGCGGACGATCAGGGCTTGCATCTGCTTGAGACCCTGCCGAACGGTGAACGCATCCACATCGTGCGGGGTGTCGAAGTCGTCGCGGATGACGCAAAGCTTGCAGCCCTGATCCCGCTTGATCGTTCGGGCTTCGGCCGGGTCGAAGCGGTCCTTCGTCTACTCGCGAGCCTCTACGACCGCACCATCCCCGTCGACACGCGGATCACGCGCCACCAACGGTTACGGACCAAGCGGATGCTACGCGCGCTCGACGGACACCGCGCGGGCGCGTCTCAGAAATCGATCGCGTCAGCGATCTTCCGGCTCGCCCCG
>JBBSVE010000229.1:0-3737 GCA_038233815.1 Rhodobacterales bacterium | reverse complement strand
CGCCTCAAAATGCGCGGCAAGCCGCATAAGCTCGTCATCATCGCCATTGCCCGCAGACTGGTCACCATCGCAAACGCGATCCTGAAAACGGGCGTCCCATGGCAACAAAACCCGGTCACGTGAACACAGTTGCTAGCTGGCGCGCGGGCCAGATCGTCACTACGAGCGCCGCGAGGGCTATGACAATCGTCAGCCCGCGCGCCTTCAGCACCCCCCGGATCACCGGACGGTAAAGTGCGATCAGCAGGCGGTTCACCGGGTTCCTGTGCTCGGGCACGATATGGCCACGCACGAAGATGACCATCAGCGCTGGCACCAGCGTCACCGACAGGATCGCGGCGGCACCCATCGCGAAGGTCTTGGTGAAGGCGAGGGGGTCGAAAAGCCTTCTCTCCTGATTTTCGAGCGTGAAGATCGGCAGAAAGGAGACGGTGATGATGAGGAGGCTGAAGAACAGCGCCGGGCCGACCTCCGCTGCCGCTTCGATCAGGATCTCCACGCGGGATTTTCCGGGCACCGCGCGCTCCAGGTGTTTGTGGGCGTTCTCGATCATCACGATGGCCGCATCGATCATCGCGCCGATGGCGATGGCGATGCCGCCGAGGCTCATGATGTTCGACCCGAGGCCAAGGAGCTTCATCGCCGAGAATGCCATCAGGATACCGACCGGCAGCAGGAAGATGATGGTCATGGCGGCAACGACGAGGCTTTCCTCCAGCAGGGTGCCCTTCAGCGTTTCGATCGCGGACTTGATCAGGGTCGAGCGGTCGTAGACCGGGACGATCTCCGTCCCCTCGGGCAGCGATTTCTGCACATCGGCGAGGGCGGCCTTGGTGTTGTCGATCACCGTCAGCGCGTTCGATCCGACCCGCTGCAACACGATACCGCCTGCAACCTCGCCCTCGCCGTTCAGCTCGGTGATGCCGCGCCGCTCATCCGGCACGATCTCCACCTGCGCCACATCGGACAGGCGCAGCGGGACGCCGAATTTCGTCAGCAGGGTGATGGCCTCGATATCGGCGACGCTTTTGAGGTAGCCGCGTCCGCGCACCATGAATTCGAACTCGGAGATTTCGACCGTGCGCCCGCCGGTATCCATGTTGCTGTCGCGCACGGCCTGACCGATATCGGCCAGCGTCACGCCCTGCGCCCGCATCCGGGCCGGATCGACGACGATGGAATATTGCTTCACGAACCCGCCGACACTCGCGACCTCCGACACCCCGTCGGCTTTCGAGGCGTAGAACCGCACCACCCAGTCCTGGAGACTGCGAAGTTCGGCCAGCGACAGCTCCTTGCCGACGAGCGCATACTGATAGACCCAGCCCACCCCGGTTGCATCCGGACCAAGCGACGGCGTCACCCCGTCGGGCAGGCGGCTTGCTGTGGCATTCAGATATTCAAGCACGCGGCTCCGCGCCCAATAGGGGTCCACGCCATCCTCGAAGATCACGTAGACGAAGGAAACGCCGAAGAACGAAAAGCCGCGCACGCCCGTCGCGCGCGGCACTGTCCCCATCGCCGTCGTCAGGGGATAGGTGACCTGATCCTCGACCACCTGTGGCGCCTGTCCCGGATAATCGGTCAGCACAATCACCTGCACGTCCGACAGATCGGGGATCGCATCGAGCGGCAGGATCCGGAGTGCATAGACGCCGCTTGCCACCGCAACGGCCGTGGCAAACAGGATCAGGACCAGATTGCGGGCCGACCAGCCGATGAGTTTTGCGATCATGGCTGCACCTCGGCCGGGGCGAGGGCCGAAAGCGCGGCTTTCAGATTGCTTTCCGCGTCGATCAGGAAGTTGGCTGAAACCACCACCGTCTCGCCCTCCGCAACGCCCTTGATGATCCCGACCAATTCCGCCCCGCGCCGGCCAAGCTCCACGTCGCGCGGCTCGAACCGACCCTCGCCCAGATCGACGATCACGACTTGCCGGTCGCCGCTGTCGATCACGGCGGAGTCCGGCACGGTGACGACCGACGCCGTCGATCCGGCCGCGATCTTGACATCGGCATACATGTTCGCAAGCATCGTTTCATCCGGGTTTGGCAGTTCTATGCGCACCTTGGCCGTGCGCGTCTCAGTCCGAATCACGGGATAGATCGCATCGATCTGTCCGCTAAATACGCGTCCCGGCAAGCTGCGGAACCGCACGGTGGCCGCCGCTCCGGGTCGCACGGATGCCAGTTCATATTCCGGCACATCGGCGATGATCCAGACGGTCGAGGTGTCGGCGATCCGAAACAGCGTCTCGCCGGCTTCGGCCATCATACCCTCCACCGCCATCCGTTCCAGCACCACACCGCCCTGCGGTGCCATCAGGGTGACGGAAATAGGCGACCTGCCCGTCGCCTCAATCCCCGCAATCATTTCGGCGGCACCCAGAGGTTCCGCAATCGCTGCAGGCTGCCCGCCGCGTTGTCCTTGCCCCCGGTGCGCAGGTCGGCGGCATATTGCGCGCCCGCCGCGGCGAACTCCCTGGCGTAGATCGTGACGAGCGGCTGCCCCGCGTCGATTTTGGCTCCGGTCGTGACATCGGCAACGTCTTCGACAAAGGCCTCCGCCCGCAGCGAGATTACGCTGACCTGCGCTCGTCGAGCGCGACCACGCCGGGAACCACGACCGGCTCGCTGATGATGGCCAGCGTTGCCTTCGCGGTCCTGACCCCGGAGCGTTGCAGCCGCCCCGCCGACACGGTGACGGTGGATCCGTCCGTTTCCTCGCCGTCGAAGACCGGAAGATAATCCATCCCCATCGAATCCTTCTTCGGCGTCGGCGACGTGTCCGGCAGGCCCGTGGGATTGCGATAGTAGAGGATCCGCTTTTCGTCGGGCGCGGTCGCGGGAGCGCTGTCACGTTCGGCAATGTCCGGAGCGGGTGGCGGATCGTCGAAGCTCACATCCTCCCCCGCCAGCACAGGAAGGTAGGCGATGCCGTCCGGGCCGGTTTTCGGCGTGGGCGAATAGGCCGGGCAGATCCGGATGGCGGTAATAGATGACCCCGCCTGCGGGCGCCAAAGGGGCCGTGACCCCGGGCAGGGTCAACGCCCCCGCTTCGGCATTGCCGTTCAGAAGTCGGGCGACGGACCCTCGCGCGAGGCCCGGAAGGTCGGACGGGACAAGCCCCCGGTCGTCCGCCCAGATCCCCGCCAGTCCCACCGCCCCGGCGATGAGAACCGCTGCGATAGTTCTTCCCGCGACGCTCATGGTTGCACCTCAAGTGTCAGTTCGGCCTGCACGGTCTCCGTCTCGCCCTGCACCTTGGCCGCGACCTGCAGGCGCCAATTGCCGGACATTTCGAGATCGGCCTTCATGCGGTAAATCCCTGCATCCTTCCCGGGCATAAGCGCGACGCGCACCTTCATGCTCGCCATACCTTCGGGCGCCATATCGAGACGCGTGGCAAAGATCACCGCGTCCGACACGGGCAGGTTCCTGCGCAGGTCCTTCAGACTAACCCAAATGGCCCTGCCTTCCCCTGATTGCAGGTCGGTCCCGACAATTGCAAAGGAATAGTCCTTAGCACCCGCCTGCGCGCCGAAAGCCGCTGTGAGGGTGAAGGCCGAAGCGCGCGCAAGGCTCCGCCGGCTAACAGACGTGTTCAGTAACCATCCGGCGTAGGCCGCGGTTAGGCGGCTTGGCGCTGCTCTGAGGGTTTCCAGTTCCACGGGAGCAGGTCCGGCACGCGGGATGCGGTCATGTCGGGCAGCCGGGCGAGAGTATCGGCGAGCCAGG
>JBBSVE010000228.1:0-3787 GCA_038233815.1 Rhodobacterales bacterium | reverse complement strand
TTTGGCGACGGCGAGGACAGGAATCCGGCAGCGACGAGGCCGGCCAGCGTCTTGCGCGCCGTGACCGACGACGTCCGCAGGATGGCACCTGCATCCCCGCGTTCGAGCTGGCCATGACGCAGGACCGCCGAGATCAGGGTCGGTGCCCGCCGATCCCCCGTGACATCCAGCACCAGTTTTCGGTAGCGCTCTTCGAGCGTGGGCAGATCGAAGAGACCGGCGGTGAAGGTGATCTGGTCGAGCATGACGCGCATGAACCAGGCGGTGAACGCTTCCAGCGCGCTCTCCGACAGGTTACCGCGCCCGTCCCTGTCACCGCGTCGTGGACTGTCGGCCATGGCCATCCGCTCCATGTATTCCCCGCGCTCCGTCAGCCCCCGGGCAAGGCCCCGTGATATAGACCATAGACCCCGCCCGCCGATCCCAGCCCTGAGCGCCATCGCATGCGACATCAGGCGGCTGACGCGGCCATTGCCATCAACGAAGGGGTGGATGAAGTTCAGTCGGTGATGGGCGGCGGCGATGGCGATGATGGATCCGCTGGCCGATCGTTCGGCGATGGCGAACCGGGCCGCGAAATGATCCATGAAGGCCCCGACGCGACGTGAGGAGGGGGGCAGATGCCGCCCGACGGCAACCTCTGCATCACCTCCCCGGCGCATTTGTCCCGGCACGATATTTTCCACTTGGCCGTTCGGGAGGGTGACCGTCCGGAATTCCGGCGGCATTTCCTCGTAAAAGGTGCGGTGCAGCCACGACAGAAAGTCGGGATGGGTCGGCGACGGCAACCGGCCTTCGCGGTGCATCAGGTCGATTTCGCGCTGCACGACGACGTGGGCGCGGGCCTCGAGCGCCAGGGGACGTGTTTCTCGAGGAAGCTCGGCGCCCTGCAGGGCGGCCTCGATGTCGCGGGGTCGAGTATTGTGTCCTTCGATCAGGTTCGAATAGTAGCAGTTCATGATACGGACCATGTCGGCGAGCTCGGCCGCACTGTCCGGATGGAGCCCGGCACCCAGCCGGTCCGCGGCCCGCTGCAGCTCGACTGCAAGGTCGGCCAGTGCGACCGGCACTCTCTCCTCGAAGAGGCAGGGCTCGATGCGACCGGGAGTCTCGATCATTTCCGTCGATCCTGATCGTATATTTTATACTTTAACTCCAAAGGCTAATATATCCGACGCATCCAAACTTGTCGATGTTTGCTTTCGATATTCTGAGCACGGCTGTGTCGCCATCATCACAGGTGTCCTGATCCGCATCTTCGGGCTGAAGCAAATCGATCTGCAGGCCCGGCTCACTGGGATGTTCGCTTGCATCCCGAGTCTCTGCGGAACCATTTTCCAGCGGCGGTGGCATCAACCCGGTAGGACAACGTTCTCTCAAAGAGCGTTACTGATCAACCTGATTGCCCTTTTTCATCGATATCGGCCGTTTCGCGTACCTCCCCGGACTCTATTGTTCTCTTGTGTTGGATCGATCTTATCAGGAAAGAGGGGGTGCGGCGTAGATCTACTGTATCATCCCGGTTGGACCGATCAGGGCCTGACGCAGGTCCGCTGCCGGAACGAGATCCGTGTCCAGATCCAGTTCGGCCTCCACGTGATCGAGATGCTCTCGCATGGTGGCCTGTGCGCGGGGGCTGTCCTTTTCTGCAATCGACCGGATCAGGGCGCCGTGGTCGTCGGGGCCGCAATTGTGGCCGTCGCGGTTCCGGTAGACGGCCGTGATGAGCGAACTGCGCGACACGAGGTCGTGCAGCACCCGCAAGAGGAAGTCGGAGCCCGACAGTTCCGCCAGAAGAAGATGGAACCCGCCCGAGAGCCGGATCGCGGCGGAGGTGTCGCCGCGGGCGTTGGCCGCGCGCTCCTCCTCCAGATGCGCCTCGAGCCGGGGAATGTCGGCTTCGCCGGTGCGGGCCAGCAGACGCTCGATGACACGGGCCTCGATGAACTTGCGCACATGGAACACGTCGCGCGCCTCCTCGATGGAGGGTTCGGCCACGAAGGCGCCGCGGTTGGGCAGGATCGTCACCAGCCCGTCGCCCTCGAGCACCGCCAGCGCCTGACGGATCCGGGCCCGGCTGACGGCGAAGATCTCGGCCAGCTGCTCTTCCTTCAGCCGGGTGCCGGGACGCAGGCGCCGCTCCGCGATGGAGAGCCAGATCCGCTCGCAGATCTCTGCCGCGGGCTTTGCCGCACCCTCGATGTCACTGTACATACGCGCTCCCCGACCGCGGGCATACCTGTCCAGAGGCGGGTGAAAAGTCAACGGACGGGCGGCATTGGATATTGACTACAGGTTTGTAGACAATACTGTGTGGGTGGGATGATCGATCGTCAAGGGGCGAGGCGTTCCTTCGCCGCGAGGGTCAGGATCATGGAGTTCGATTTCAGCACGATCACGGGTCCGGACCGCTACCGGCTGCTCACCAATTTCGTCGGACCGCGGCCCATCGCCCTCGTCACCACCCTATCCGAGGGCGGGCACGACAACGCGGCACCGATGAGCTTCTTCAATGTCTTCTCGCACGAACCGGCGATCGTGATCCTCGGCATCCAGACCCGCCCGGACGGGGAGGACAAGGACACGGTGCGCAACATCCGCCGCACCGGCGAGTTCGTGGTGAACATGGTCGACATGGGGATCGCGGACCGGATGCTCGTCTGCGGGCTGGGGGTGGAGCCCGACGTGGACGAGGTGGCGCTGTCGGGCATGACGGCGCTTCCCTGCGACAAGATCGCCGCGCGTCGTCTGGCGGAGACGCCCTGCGCCATGGAATGCCGGGTGGAACGGCTGATCGACTATGAGCGCCGGGTGATCGTATTGGGCGAGGTCCTCCACATGCACGTGCGCCGCGACTGCCTGGACGCCGAGGGTCGCTACGTGAATCCGGAGACCTACCAGCCGATAGCACGTCTCCATGCCGACAGTTACATCACCTCCGACCGCCAGTTCGAGATGCCCTCGCCGGGGCTCGCCTCGGTCGCCCACCTGTTGCGCGAGAAGGTCTGAGCCGGTGCATATCCTCCTCATCAACCCGAACTCCACCGCCTCCATGACCGACCAGATCCGCGCAGCCGCGAGGGCCTGCGCCGGTCCCGGCACGCGGATCGAGGCGATGAACCCCGATGACACCCCCGCCAGCATCGAGGGCCACGCGGACGAGGCGATGTCGGTGCCCGCGATCCTCGCCGCGATCCGCGCGGGCGAGGCGCGGGGCGTGCAAGGCTTTGTCATCGCCTGCTTCGACGATCCGGGGCTCAGTGCCGCACGCGAGGTGGCGGCGGGCCCGGTGATCGGCCTCTGTCAGGCCGGGATCATGGTCGCCCGCACCATCGCGGCCCGGTTCTCCATCATCACCACGTTGCCCCGTGCCATTCCGGTGATCGAGGATCTGGTGCGCGACTACGGTGCCACGCATGTCTGCCGGTCGGTTCGCGCGGTCGACATGCCCGTTCTGGCGCTGGAGGAGGATCCCGCCACCGCCGAAGACCGGTTGATGCAGGCGATCGAGGCCGCGCGCCGGGACGACGGGGCGGAGGCGATCGTTCTGGGCTGTGCCGGGATGGCGGACCTCTGCGACAGGCTTCAGGCGCGGTCGGGCATACCGGTGATCGACGGGGTCAGTGCCGCGGTGAAGCTCGCCGAGGCGCTGGTCGGCGGCGGCTACCGCACCTCGAAGATCGGCGCCTACGACTATCCCCGGATCAAGGCCGGCGGCGTTGCGTCGGCCCGCGCGGGCTGACGCCGTCCCGGTCAGGCGAGGTGGCGCGGTGTCGCGCCCGCGCCC
>JBBSVE010000227.1:0-3826 GCA_038233815.1 Rhodobacterales bacterium | reverse complement strand
GGCGGCATCGCCGCGTCCGGCAAGGGCACCACGGCGGGATTAGGCGTGCCGCCCGTGATCTCGCCGTCAGGCAGCCAGCGGTCGCGAGTGCCGGCTTCGAACACGTCGTGGGTGCGCCACAGCTCCCACATGCCTTGCGCGAAATGCGGATACAGGTGGCAGTGGAAGATTGAGTCGCCCGGGGTGAAGTTGCGGTTGCCGGATCCGCCGAACTCGATGGCGTAGCTGAACGAGGCGCCTGGCGAGATGGTTTGAGAGTCAAGATAGGTCGAGGCCGGCTGCTGGCTGTCCAGCACCCATTGATGGGCGTGCAGGTGGAAGACGTGGGTCTCCTTCGGGCCGGCATGCAGGTTGCGGAAGCGCACCGCGTCGCCGAGATAGGAGTGGTGCACGTTGGACGGATCGTCGGGATAGCGCGCGCCGGTCGCCTGCTCGCCCTGGTAGTCCAGGATCAGCGCCGGATCGCCGTTTGCCCAGGAGCTTAGGAAGAACTCCTCGGCGCGGCATTCCGGGCAATCCTTGGCCGGCCCGGTGCGCGCCTTCATCGGCGTGGACATCACCAGCGACCCCATGCTGGAGACGCCGTAGTTGATGCCCATCCCGTCGCGGATCAACGACAGCGGGTTGTCCTCGTCCTCCAACTCGGCAAAGGCCTGCTGGGCGTGGACCTCGTCGTGGAACATCACGGTGAATTCGCGGAACGAGTGGCAGGAGCTGCCGAACGCCACGCCTTGACAGGCCTCGCCAACGCCCAGGCGCTCGCCGGGTACTTCCGGCAGCACGACCACCGCGTTGAGGTCGCTGTGCACGATGCGGTTCTGCTGGTCCAGCATGGCCAGCACCGGCACCGACCGCCCGCCGACCATGCGCTGCCGCGCGTAGTCGATGCGGGCGTAGGGATGACCCTCCACGGGCGCGGTGGTCACCGCCTTGAGTTCGGCCTCGGTGATCTGCGAGCGATACCAGACTGCGCCGGCTGGCTCCACGTTGACGGAGGCGAATAGGCCCAGCCCGATCTGCCCGCCGTCTCCCTCGCCGCCGACCGGAGCTGCCGTTGAGTAGGCGAAGTAGGCGCCTTCCTTGTGGGCCATCCACCGGGTTACCACCGTCTGGCCGGGATGCGCGAGCGAGCCAATATCATAGCGCGCACGCATCGCGTCCGACGTAGCTGGATTGAAGACGATGCCCTGATTGTCGGGCAGGCCAACGTTGGATCCGTCACCGCCGCAGGCCAAGTTGACGGGACAGTCGGTCGGCAAAATCGGCGAAAGCTCCAACCCTGTCACATGGAACGATGCCGCGCGCGTGCGCGGGGCGTCTAGTCCGACTTTCTGCGCCCGCGCGCGTCCGCCGGTTTCACGGGCGGTGGGCAGTCCGCCAACCCGCGCCGGCAATTGGCCGCTATTCTCTCGAGGAACGCCGCCTTCCTCGGTCCACGCAGTGGCGAGCAGGTTTTGGAAACGCACCTCAAGGCAGTCACCTTCGTTCGCGCGCAGCACTAGCGGTCGAGGGCGTTTGTCGGTGCGCAGCTTCACTCTGCCAGGCTCAAGCACACCGGTGCCACTTAAGGGTACAACATCACCACGTAAAGCGAACATCATGCCCGCGGGCACAAAGGAACCAAACCGATTCAGGATGTAGGCTTGTTCCAACGCCACAACATCGGCGTGTATAATGCGCGCGCATGCTGAAGATTTGATAGGCTCGGAGGAAAATGCGGCCGGGACAGCCGGCGACTGCGCCTGTGCCTGCAACGCGCACAGTGCAATTACGGCCACCAGAATTATACATTTATGAATTATGTAATTATAAGGGCGGGAAATCGGGACACCTCTTGGCATAAGACTTTCATCTTGTTCCCTAATTAGTTCCCAGTATTCGGATTCATCATCTCAGCAGAGGTGGCTATGTGTTGCTCAGATTAGCCTGCCCGAAGATATAGAACGTCGCAATACACAAGGTTGTGGAAAGATTTCGTTGCGATAAAGATCGTGTCACAAATTGTAATGTATTCACGCTATCCGGGTCCACCTCACGACTATCGCGGTAGGAGCGTCCGTTGCTGGACGCCCCCCGCATAGATCCGTACGTGCAGCTTGCCTGCATACGGCTCCTACCTCGAGTGTTTGACGGCGAAGCGAACGTTTGGCCAAGGGTGTAGGATACGGGGCTTGGGGAGCCACTCCTGCGCCAGGCGGGCGATCCGATCCCAGGTGGTATCGTCCTTCTGGCTCCGCCGCCGCAGCGTGCGGCGCCATAGGGCGATGACATGGTGTCGGAAGGCCGCAAGAGCCCGGCTGTTGGTCGGCACGGCGTGATAGTTAAAGAAGCCTGTCACGACCTGCTTCAGCCATTTTCCTTGTTCGGAGATTGGCCAGTGCATGCGTCGTCGCATCTCCTCCTTCAGTTCCAGGAGCTTCGCCATCATACGGTCTTGCCGTGTTTTCCTTTTAATCAGGAAGCGGCCCTGTCGGGTCTTACTACAGATGAAGGTGAAACCCAGGAAGCTGAAGGTTTCCGGCTTGCCCAGCCCGCGCTTCTCGCGCTCGGCTGCCGCGTGGCGGCCGAATTCGATCAAGCGGGTCTTTTCCGGATGGAGCGACAACGCGAACTCCTCCAGGCGCGTGCGCATCATGTCGAGGAACCGACGGGCGTCGGCCTCGTGCTCGAAGCCGACGACGCTATCATCCGCGTAGCGCAGGATGATCATATCGCCGCTCGCTTCCCGCTGTCGCCAGCGATTGGCCCAGAGGTCAAAGGCGTAGTGCAGGTAGATGTTGGCCAGCAGCGGTGAGATCACCGATCCCTGGCCCGTTCCCCTTTCAGTAGCCTTGAACTCCCCGTCTTCGAGCACGCCCGCTTTCATCCATTTCTGGATCAGGCGGATGATGCGCGGATCACCGATCCGATGTTCAACGAAACGTATCATCCATTTCTGGTCAACCATGTCGAAGAACGAACGAATGTCGGCGTCTAGTATCCAGTTCACCTTGCGGCCGCCGATCCCGACCACCAGCGCGTCCAGCGCATCGTGCTGGCCACGTCCCGGTCGGAACCCATACGAGAACCCGAGGAAATCGACCTCGTAGATCGCGCTCAGCACCATCGCGACCGCGCCTTGGACAATTTTGTCCTCGACTGCGGCGACCGCGAGTGGGCGCTGCCGACCGTCCGCCTTCGGTATATACACCCGGCGTGACGGCTGCGGCCGATATGCTCCCCTGTGAACCCGGTCGTGTAGGTCCTCGAGCCTGCGCTCGAGGTCTACCTCGTAGTCCGTCCAAGTCGTCCCATCCACTCCGGGGGCCGCGTCCTTTTTGAGGGCGTCAAACGCCAGACGCAGCGTTTCGGGGTTGACGTGATGGAGGAGCGCGGTGAACCGTTCCTTCTTGTTGTGCCTCGCGGCTTGCCGTATGCGGTCCAACGCTTGGGACACGCCTGCCCGGTCCTGAGCCCGGAGCGTGCTTTGCTGGCCCGCATTCCCCTTGGTCCCCGCCCTTCGCTCCACCAACTCCGCCGCGGTTGGGACCGCTTTGTTCGCCGGCTTCATCGCTACTATTTCAGGGTCTGACTTCTCGTGTTCGTGCATCATCGGCTACGGCTCCTCGCCTTCCCGATGCGGGCCGGGCAGCCGTGAGGCCATCCGGTCAAACACGAGATCTCCCAGGTTCCGACCTGTTCCTTTTGTGCGTGATGGGGTCTTAGTGTCCATCCGGGAACATCTTGAATTGTTGGAATCATTTGTGATTCTCTGGTGGCGGACGGATTCGCGGGACCTGCCAGATGTGGACGAATGAAAATCGTGGTCGATACAACCGTAGCAAGC
>JBBSVE010000226.1:0-3910 GCA_038233815.1 Rhodobacterales bacterium | reverse complement strand
TACGGGATATTCACGGCCAGAGTCTTCTGGCGGCGCGATAGCGTGCTGAAGTCGGGCACCGCCCAGTTCAGACCGATCCGACGCAACAGGCTCTCGACGAACCCGGTCGTCTGGCGCAGCGCCATGCCGAACACGACCTTCATCGTGAGGCACGGTCTGGATGGCGGTATCGCTGCAGGTCTGCTGTCGGCCGCGTTTGCCGGTCGGCGCAGCATCCCAGATCCTCTCCGGGTCAAACCAGATCGTCAGCGAGCCACGGCGCTTGAGCGATTCCTTGCAGGCCGACCAGTTCCTGGTGTTGTAGGTTGGGGATGTGGGTCTGCTCATGTCGTCCAGCTACCACGATGGATTCACAAGATGAATCCCTCACGGGATTTGTGCAACAGAGCCGGTTGTATTGCATCTGTTCCATCAACTGGCGCTCGGATCGAACAGAGAACAGGATCTGGATCAGGCTGGCCCGGATCAGCCGTTCCGGCGGGATCGAGGGGCGACCAAAATCGATGTAAAGTGCCTCGAACGCGGCATCAAGACTGGCCAGCGCATCATTTACCACCTGCCGGATTTTGCGCAAAGGATGCCGCGCCGGAATGCGCCCCTCCAGATCGACGTAGCTGAACAGCGACCCACTCGTCTCGTCCGTTCCGCGCATCTTCACCCCCGACCTTGCCATGCGGAGAGTGAACCATGTTCTCAATTTACTGTCGAGACGGGACTATTTCAGCACCCTGTTAGAGCCGTCCGATCCGCTCCGCCATCAGCGCGAACAGGGCGTCCGCATCGACGTCACCCATGAACATTGCGTTGGGCGCGCGGTCCGTCACGCCCCACCAGTCCGCCACCGTCATGCCGAGCGTGAGGTCGGACCCCGTCTCCACCATCACGTTCACATGCCGCCCGTGGAAGAGGTCGGGCCGAAGCAGCCATGCGATCACGCAAGGATCGTGCAGCGGTGCGCCGTCGGAGCCATATTTCTCCTTGTCGAACCGCTCGAAGAAGTCGGTCCATTCCGCGACCATGCGCCCCGATTCGGTGCCCATCGCGCGGAATGCCTCCACCCGTGCGCGGGTCGTCAGCGCCTTGTGCGTCACGTCGAGCGGCATCACGGTCAGCGGCACGCCGGAGCGAAAGACGATATCGGCCGCCTCGGGGTCGACGTAGATGTTGAACTCGGCGGTGGGGGTGATGTTGCCGACCTCGAAATAGGCACCGCCCATCAGGACGATATGCTCGATCCGCCCGGCGATGTCGGGCGCGCGCTGCAGGGCCGTGGCGACGTTGGTGAGCGGTCCGAGCGGGCAGAGCGTGACCGTCCCCGACGCCTCCGACCGGAGCGTGTCGATGAGGAAGTCGACGGCATGCATGTCGTCCAGCGGCATCGTGGGATCGGGAAGGGCAGGGCCGTCGAGCCCTGTCTTGCCGTGCACATGCTCCGCCGTCACGAGGGTGCGGGACAGCGGCGCGTCGCAACCGGCAAAGACCCGGACATCGCGGCGCCCGGCCAGTTCGCACACGATCCGCGCGTTCTTCTGCGTCAGCGCGAGCGGCACGTTGCCCGCGACGGCGGTGATGCCCAGCACCTCCAGATCCTCGGGAGAGGCCAGCGCCAGAAGGATGGCCACGGCGTCGTCCTGTCCGGGGTCGGTGTCGATGATGATCTTTTTCGGTGCCATGCGCGCCTCCCTGCCGGCGCCACGAAAGCCGCTCACGCAGGATTTGTCCAGTATCAAGCGTCTCGGGCTCCGTCCCGCTCCTCCGCCTTGGCCCGGTTCCAGAGCGCGTCCATCTCCGCCAGATCGCTGTCGGCGGGGCGCCGGTCTGCCTCGCCGAGCCAGTCCTCGATCCGCCCGAACCGGCGGATGAACTTGCCGTTCGCGGCCCGCAGGGCGGCTTCCGGGTCGATCCCCATGTGGCGCGCGAGGTTGGCCATCACGAAGAGCAGGTCACCGAACTCCTCGGCCTGCGCCGCGGGGCCGAGGATGTCGCGTGCCTCGACCAGTTCGCGACACTCCTCCACCATCTTGTCAAGGACCTGATCGACCGACGGCCAGTCGAACCCGACGCGCGCGGCCCGAGCCTGCAGCTTTACCGCGCGGGTCAGGGCCGGAAGACCCAGTGCCACGCCGTCGAGCGTGCGTGCCGCGCCCCGCTCCGCCGCTTTCAGGCGCTCCCAGTCGGCGGTCTGCTGGAGGACGGACTTGTCGCGACTCTCCGCTCCGAAGACATGCGGATGGCGGGCGACCATCTTGTCGCAGATCGCCGCTGCGACGGTCTCGAAGTCGAAGAGCCCCGCATCCTCGGCCATCCGGGCGTGGAAGACGACCTGAAACAACAGATCGCCGAGCTCTCCCGGCAGTTCGCTCCACGCCTGCCGCTCGATCGCATCGGCAACCTCGTGCGCCTCCTCGACCGTATGGGGCGCGATGGTGGCGAAGGTCTGCTCCAGATCCCACGGGCACCCATGCTCCGGGTCACGCAGACGGGCCATGATGGCCAAAAGACGGGCAATCTCGTTTGTGTCCGGGTGTTCGATAGCGGCCCTCCGGGTCAGATCCTAAGATTATGGAATCGGGTGCGCCGGAAAGATAGCCCCCGCCATGGCGGCAGACCGGACGCGGTGACGTGGCACTTACATGAAAACGCGGCTTGCTCTGATCCGTCGGAGGATCGCCCGACCCATTCGGTTCGTGCGCTTTCCAAGTGCCGGAAGGAACCCGGCCATCCCGGCATCTCCGAGCGCCAGAACCCGCATCACCCGCGCCCTCGCCGATCCCGCCTGAAGCCATGCCTGCTGTTCGAGGGGCAACTGTTGCCGGTAAGGTTCTGCGGCAATCCGGTAGGCGCTGACCTCCAGATAGGTGGGCATCTTGCTGAACGTGCGCCATGGCTTCTGTGCCTGCGCATGAACAAGCGGAGGCAGGCGGCCGAAATTTCGCAGCCGGTCCAGCGGGCCATACCCGTCCTCATACCGGCATTGCGCAATATCCCGCCCCAGTCTGAGCGCCCGCACATCGAGATCCGCAAAAGCGCGACTTCCGACAAGAGCGGCGAGGGCATCCTGATCCCCCAGAAGATGGAAAGGTCGCTGCGGCGGCGGAAGCGATTGCGCGCTCCGATACAAAGGGTCCGAGAGCGCCTCCTCCCATGCCGACAGGAGCGGCAGATGGGCGTCGGTGACCCGCAAGACACAGCTGTTGACGGAGAACGGCGTCTCCCGCCCGGTCGCAAGACCCCAGGCCTCCGTCCACCTCCGCACGCCCCGCCTTGTAGCGACGGGCTCCGGTGTTAGCAGCAGAGCCTCCGACGGCAGATCTGCGACAAACTGGCCTATGGGCGCTGTGAGGATGAGATCCGTGTCGAGCCATACGACCGGACGATCCAGTCGTTTCAGCAGATCTTTCATGATGAGCGGCTTGATGTTCCACCCGGCACCTTCCGGACCGACCGGGGGTTCGAGCACCACGTTACGCATCGTCGCCGCCCAATCCAACAACGCGCCGCTGAGAGACGAGCCGTAAAGGTGGAGCCGACGGTTCGGCTCATGCTTCATCAAACTCAGTATCAATAGCCTGACGCGACCTCGTCCTGTAGACGATCCTCGTACGCGCAGGCAACCCAATCACCGGGTTTCATAGATCACTCCTAACAGGCCGCTGAAATAGTCAGCGGTCTGGAACGATTTCCCTGTGTGCACAGCTTCTGCTTTGATCGTTCAAGCAGTCAGAGGGCGGTGTCAGCAAAGCGTGTTTATTAGCTCTTTGTTCTGATGTGTCAGTGAGGAGCCCTGAAGCTTCCGAAGTTCCAGGAGACCCGCCATGCCCCGCTTCGAACCAGCTGAATTCGGCCGTCTGCTTGCCCGCCTGACCCCGCAGGAGCTGCGCCGGGCCGAAGGGCTCGTTGCAGATGCGCG
>JBBSVE010000225.1:0-3984 GCA_038233815.1 Rhodobacterales bacterium | reverse complement strand
TCCTCGCGCAGCACCAGAAGCCCGCGCCCGTGCGCCCAGTGCATCGGCCCCCCGAGCCAGCGCGGCAGTCCATGGCCGAGGACGACCGCGACATCCACGTCAGACGGGCGCGCGGCCTCCTCCTTACCCAGAAGCGACAGCCCCGCATTGGCCATGGCGCCCAGCACGCGCGGTGCCAGCCCGCCGAACGGATCCTGATTCTCCAGCGAGGCGGCGCCGTCCCCGGTCACCATGCCCCAGCGTCGCAGCACGTCCATCGCGGGCACGGCACCCTGCGTCGCATCGAGATGACGCAGCGCTGCCCGCATCGCGGCCATCACCGGCGCGCCGATCCCGACCCCGCGCGCCAGCACCGGCACGCGGCCGATCCGCCGCATCAGCGCGATCAGCGTCGCCACGTCGTCGTGTGCGGTGTCCGATGCCGCCAACAGCTCCGCCAGCCGTCCGCCGGGTGCCGGGGGCTCGAGGATCAGGCCCGGGGCGTGCAGGCCGCGCTGACCGATCCTGACGCTCACGGTCGCCGGCCAATCCGGCGGCCGATCCGCGAAAGCCTCTGTCAGAACCGCCACATCGCCGGGCGTGCCGTCGCCGGTCAGCGCGGGCAGCAGACGGTCCCATTGCGCCTCGCGGACAGCGCCGGTGATCCGTCCCGCGGCCTCGTCCTCCTCCAGCACCACTGCGATCCGTTCCAGCGCGGGGACGAGATCGTCCTGCACCTGTCCGACTATCGTCACGACCACACCCGCGCGGATGAGCGACAGGGCGAGCGGGACCGCATCCGGACCGGCGCCGAACAGGGACACGGTCGCCACCGTCCGCGCAGTGCCCTCGGCGACCCGTCCGGCCCGGCGCTCGGCAAAAAAGAGGTAGCGCAGCGCCTCCGCCTCCCGCGTCGTCACGAGGTCGGAGAAGGCTGCCCGCTCGAACGCCGCACCCTGATCGAAGGGGAGGAGCGCCGCCGCCTCCACGCAATCGACGATCCGGCCCGGCGCGGCGAGAGGCGCGTCCGCCACCGCCGCGCGAGCCTCGGCCACCGCAGCACCATAAGCCGCGGCATCGCGCATCGGACCCCTGCGCTCCCGTGTCGGGCGGGGATCGGCGTCGCCGGCCATGGCAATCGCGGCCGCGCGCAGGTCATCCTCCACCACGCGGTCGATGAGACCGGTCGCCAGTGCCTCCTCGGCATCGACCGGACGGCCCGTCAGAATCAGGCGAAGCGCCACGGCAGCGCCGACCAGACGCGGCGCGCGCTGAGTGCCTCCCGCCCCCGGCAACAGGCCGAGACTGACCTCGGGAAATCCGAACCGCGTCCCGGCCAGCGCGATCCGGTGATGCGCCGCCATCGCAAGCTCCAGCCCGCCGCCGAGGACGGACCCGTGCAGCCCCGCGATGACCGACTTGCCACAGGCTTCGATCCGGTCGCAGAGGTCGGGGAGCGTAGGCGCGCCCGGCGCCTGCCCGAATTCCGCGATGTCGGCACCGGCGGGAAAGGTCCGCCCCGAGGCCAGGAGCACAATCGCCCGCACGCCCGCGTCGTCCTCCGCCCCTGTCAGTGTGTCGAGGAGATCCTGCCTCAGCGCGCGTCCCAGCGCATTGACCGGCGGATTGTCGAGGGTTGCGATCAGCAGATCGCCCAGCCGTTCGGTCCGCACCAGCGCCATGTCCGCTTCCCTCTCCCGCCTCGCCCCCGACAGCGCCCCATTAACCGTGTCCCGCGGGCCTTTGGCAAGCCGATGCCCCTGCCGAGACCGCGCGTCTTGCCTTTTGCCGACGCGCACAGCAGGGTTAAAGGCATCGGGATCGACGTCCCGCAACGCCTTTCAAGGAGAGATCATGGAGATCCGCCCCCTCACCGACCTTTATGCCGTCTCGTCGCAGATCTCACCCGCGGATATCGCGACGCTGCAGGCGCAGGGCTTCACCGCCGTCATTGACAATCGCCCCGACGCTGAAGTTCCCGCCGATCTCCACACCGCCGGAATGCGCACGGCGGTCGAGGCAGCCGGCCTGCGCTTCTTCGCGAATCCGGTGATCGGCGGCGCGCTGACGGCGGACAACGTGACCGCGCAAAGGGCGGCGATGGAGGCTGCCGATGGCCCGGTGCTGGCCTATTGCGCGTCGGGCAACCGCTCCTCCGTGGTCTGGGCGCTGGCGATGGCGGGGCAGATGCCGACGGACGATCTGATCGCCCTGCCCGCGCGGCATGGCTACGATCTGGAACCCCTGCGCGCGCAGATCGAGGCGCGGGCCAAGGCCTGAAGCGCGGCCTGTCAGCGTCAGGGGTCCGCCGCGCAAGTCGCAGACGCGAGGCATTGCGCAGTCACCCCGCCGCACGGACGGCATGCACCTTTGCGGCAGGCCCCACCGCCCGCGGGGACACGCGTTCGGCAGGCTCCGCGTCGGCCAGCACCCTGACCGCGCGCATGCCCCTGTTCTGGCCAAGCTTGCCGCCGACGGTCCGCCGCCCCTCCGACGTCTCGACGTCGATCCGGTCCAGCGCCGCGCGACCCAAGCGCAGCGTGTCCCCGGCCTGCAGCGCCATCACCGCCTGGATCGGGAGCGTGACCCGCGCCAGCACCGCATGCATCGAGGCTGCGGAGGCCATCACCTGCGCTCCCAGCGCCGCGCGGAAGGCGGCACCGGCCTTGGCCTCCTCGTCCACGCGAAGTCGCGCCGGGGCGGGACCGCGCCCCTCGGCCGGCAGGGCCAGAATGATGCGGTCGCGCTTGGCACCCCCCGAGAGGACCGCCTCCGCCACCATTACCCGGTAGGGCTGATCCTCCAGCAGGTGGCCCAACGGGCGCGCATCCTCAAGAAACGAGGCATAGCGAAACCCCCCGGCCCAGACCAGATCCTCCTCCGCGGCCAGCGCCTCTTCCAGCAGGATGAGCGCGCGGTCGATCAGATCGCCGGCCATCGCAGCATCCGTCCGCGTCGGCCTGCGCACCAGCGCGGGCCCCGCCGAGACGCGACCGATCGTCTGCATTTCCACGATCCCCGCCAGCAGGTCCGGACCCAGCACGATCAGCCCGAGCCCCTCCTTCGGCCCGTCGAGCACCGCGATCAGTCCCCGCTCCGGCGGCAGTTCCAGAAGCTCCGCAAGCCCCCGCCGCTCCAGCCGTGCGGCCTCCACCGCGAGATCGAGCGACGCCGTATCGCGCGAGGCCCGCCCGAACGCCAGCGACCACGCCGCCTCCGTCCCGCGCACGGCCGGTCCCGGCGCCCGCGCTGTCCGGATCTTGCTTCGCACCCCGCCCTGTCCCACGCCTGGCCCTCGATCCCTGTCATCCTGGGCCGACCCTCGCATCCGTAAGTTTCCATCGGGTTAAGAGAGACCGCGCCGCTTGACCTGCCCCGGTCTTTTGCATACCCAACCTGTGGGCCTGTAGCTCAATTGGTTAGAGCAGGGCGCTCATAACGCCTTGGTTGGGGGTTCGAGTCCCTCCGGGCCTACCAAACCACCATAAAAGTCAAAGAAATCAATGACATTTATTCCCTTATTTTCACCGCGGGACACCCCTTGATTTTTCAGCCCTTGTGGGCTGGAAATCTCGAGGGCGAGATCCGGGGTAAAAAAGGTCATCGGTGGACCTGCCGAGGCGGCACATCTTGTCTTGGGATCGATTGGCTTGGCAAAGCAATTGGCGCATAATCTGAAGGTCACAGGTTCAAATCCTGTCCCCGCAACCAAAAAACAAAAATGGGTCAATTATATAGGGCACAAATAAAGTATTTTTATACAGCTCGTTCAGAAACGAGTCAACGCCAAATCAACGTTTTGCAAGTCCCCCTGAAAAGGGCTCTGTTGCACAAATCCCGTGAGGGATTCATCTTGTGAATCCATCGTGGTAGCTGGACGACATGAGCAGACCCACACCGCCAACCTACAAGACCAGGAACTGGCCAGCCTATAATGAAGCGCTCAAGCGCCGTGGCTCGCTGACGGTCTGGTTTGATCCAGAGATGATCTGGGATGCTGCGCCG
>JBBSVE010000224.1:0-3999 GCA_038233815.1 Rhodobacterales bacterium | reverse complement strand
GGCCACATTCACGACGCGAGGATTTTTCGGCAGCCGGTCCGCCGCGTCGGATTGCGCGAAAACCGGCCTTGCAAGCCCCGTCAGCGCCGTGGCCCCCATCCGGGCCATCAGCGTTCTGCGATCCATCATGCCACCAACTCCTTTACATCCACCGTATCGCGCGCCAGCACGAAATGACCCTGCCCCAGATCGGCGGGGCGCATCGTGCCCTCTCCCGGGCGGAACGCCGGGGCCCATGTCTCTCGCGCCAGATCGCTCGACAGGGCCGCCGTCGCAAAATCGAGCGGTCGGTCCAGATCGGGATAGGGCACCGCCGCCAGCAGCGCGCGCGTGTAGGGATGCACCGGAGCGCTCATCAGCACCTCCACCGGCGCCATCTCCACGATCCGGCCGGACCACATCACGGCAACCCGGTCGGCCATGTAATTCACCACGGCGAGGTTGTGCGAGATGAACAGGTACGTCAGCCCCATGTCCTTTTGCAGATCCTTGAGCAGGTTCAGCACCTGCGCCTGCACCGACACGTCGAGCGCCGAGACCGGCTCATCGCAGACGATCAGTTCGGGCCGCAGCGCCAGCGCCCGTGCGATTCCGATCCGCTGGCGCTGCCCGCCCGAAAAGCTGTGCGGATAGCGCTGCAGGGAGGAGTCGTCCAACCCCACCGCCTTCAGCAGCACGCGCGCCGCCTCGGTCCGGGCGCGCGCATCGCCGAGGCCATGGATCTCCATCGGTTCGACCACGATGTTGCGCACCGTCATGCGCGGCGACAGCGAAGAGACCGGATCCTGAAAGATCATCTGCATTTTGCGCCGCAGCATCTGCGACGGCTCGCCCGCGGCGTTCAGCACATCGACCGGGCCGGAGCCGTCGTCATAGATCACCTCGCCCGTATCGGCCGACACTGCGCGCATCAGCATCTTGCTGACCGTGGTCTTGCCGCAGCCGCTTTCGCCGACCAGCCCCAGACACTCGCCCCGCCGTATGTCGAAGCTGACATCGTCCACCGCCGGTGCCATGACCGGAGCCGACGCCATCAAGCCACTGCTTTTCCGCGCGCCGAAGGTCTTGGACAAACCCCTGACTGACAGCAGGATCTCCGGCGCTTCGGCAATGTCCTGATCCTTCGCCACCGCACCCGGCATCTGCGCCAGAACGCTGGCCCCGCCGGTCTCGATCTCGCGGAGGGGGCGCAGACGCTCGCCCTCCTCCATGTCGAAATGCGGGATCGCGCCGATCAGGCCTTTGAGGTAGGGGTGCGTCGGATTGCGGAAAATGGCGCTGACCGTACCGGATTCCATGATCCGGCCCTGATAGACCACGACCACCTCGTCGGCCATGTTCGCCACCACGCCAAGATCGTGGGTGATGAGCAGCACGGCCATGCCAAGCTCGGCCTGCAGATCGCGGAGCAGCTTCATGATCTGCGCCTGAATCGTCACATCCAGCGCCGTCGTCGGCTCGTCCGCAATCAGGAGTGCCGGGCGGCATATCAGCGCCATCGCGATCATCGCGCGCTGCCGCATCCCGCCCGAAAGCTCGAACGGATAACGGTCGATCATCTGGCCGGGATTGCGGAAGCCGACGAGGCCCAGCATCTCCTCACAGTCCTTGCGGCGCGATTCCGCACTGCCGATCCCATGGATCGTCAGCACCTCGGTGATCTGATCGCCAATCGTGTGCATCGGCGAGAAGGAGGTCATCGGCTCCTGAAAGATCTGGCTCATCCGCTTGCCCCGGATGGCCCGGATGCGGGTGCCGTCGGGCGTGAGTTGCTGGATGTCGACGGTCGTCCCGGTCTCCGGATCGGTGAACAGCACCTTGCCGGTGATCTGCGCCGAGGCCGGTTGTAGCCCCATTACCGCCTGCCCGATCACCGATTTGCCGGACCCGCTTTCGCCGACCAGCGCGGTGACCTTGCCCGGCAGGATCCGCAGGCTCGCATCGTCCACCGCCCGCAGCGTGCCGCGCATCAATGGGAACGAGACAGAGAGTCCCTCTATCCGCAAGAGGTCGGTGGCGGGTGTCATCGGAAGGTCGATCCCCATTGGCCGGCGGTGGGCTTTGGCCCTTGGTGCGGTCGTTGTTCGGGATACTATAGCAGGGTCGCGGCTTGTCTATCGCGATCCTGTGAATTTGCGGTGTCAGCCGGGGCAGCGCTCGATCTGTCCCCCGCCATACAGGCGAAACACGGCGTCTTGCGGGATTTCCAGCCGGAACGCGCGTTCCTTCGGCAACCCGGCCCAGATCCCCCGCAGAATGCGGCCAGCAATGGCGTGCGAGACGAATATCTGGTCCGGCCCCTCCGCGCAGTCTGCCAGTAGTGCCGTCAGACGCGCCACCACCGCCGAGTGACCCTCACCCCCCGGCGCCTCGAAGAACCAGCCGTTTCGCACGGACCCGGCGCGCGCGCCTGCCCAGCCCGCGTCGATCTGATCCGCCGTCAGCCCTTCCCACGCGCCCATCCCGACTTCGGTGAGCCGCGCTTCGGTGCGCACCGGCAGGCACAGCGCCTCGCCGATGATTTCCGCCGTCCGGACCGCGCGTTGAAGGGGACTGGCGACAATCTCGGTGCGGGCCCGGTCCACCAGACCCGCCAGCAACACGCCGACCACCTGTGCCTGCCGTACGCCCAGCGCGTTCAGCGGGGAGTCGATCCGTCCCTGATAGCGCCCTGCCGCATTCATCTCGGTCTGACCGTGGCGCGCAAGCCAGAGCATCAGGCCTTCACGATATGATCGGCCGCGATCCCCCGCCGCCCGAACGCGTTGCGCGTATCGAGGATCAGCGGCACCTGTGCCGCCAGAGCCGCATAATCCACCGCATCGTGATCCGTCGCGATCAGCGCCACGTCGAAGCCCGCGAAGGCACCGGGATCTACCGACTTGCGCCCCATCAGCGCCTGATACTCCCGCGTCTTCGGGATCTCCGGCACATGCGGGTCATGATACTCCGCTCGCCCGCCATGCTCCTCGATCAGTTCGATCAGCTTGAGCGAGGGGCTTTCGCGGATGTCCGGCACGTTCTTCTTGTAGGCCAGCCCGATCACCAGCACCCGCGCCCGGCTGAGCGCCTTGCCCGCGCGCTTGTCCAGCGCCTCCGCCAGCCGCTGCACGATATGGCGCGGCATGGCGGAGTTGATCTCCCCCGCACGCTCGATGAAGCGCGTCGGCTGATCGAACTCCCGGCTTTTCCAAGTCAGATAGAAGGGGTCGATCGGGATGCAGTGCCCGCCCAGACCGGGACCGGGATAGAACGGCATGAAGCCGAAGGGCTTTGTCTTGGCCGCATCGACCACTTCCCAGATGTCGATGCCCATCGCCTCGTAGACCACCTTCAACTCGTTCACCAAGGCGATGTTCACCGCGCGAAAGATGTTCTCGGTCAGCTTCACCGCCTCCGCCGTGCGCGAGGAGGAGACCGGCACGACCGTCTCCACCACCGCGCCGTAGAATGCCGCCATCAGCGCCTGCGCCGCCGCCCCGTCCGCGCCGATGACCTTGGGGATCGAGGAGGTGTGGAAATCGCGGTTGCCCGGATCCTCCCGCTCCGGCGAGAAGCCGAGAAAAAAATCCGTGCCCGCGACCAGCCCCGTGGCTTCGAGGATCGGCCGCAGCACCTCGTCCGTCGTGCCGGGCCATGTGGTCGATTCGAGGATCACAAGCTGCCCCGGACGCAATGCTGCGGCAATGTCGCGCCCGGTCTGCTCGACATACCGAAGATCCGGATCGCGGGTTTTAGTCAGCGGAGTCGGCACGCAGATTGCGATCACGTCGCAGTCGGCCAGCCGCGCGAAATCGCAGGTCGCAGCAAACCGCGCTGTCGCAATCTCGGCGCGCAGCACATCCTCCGGCACCGCCTCGATGTAGCTGCGGCCCGCGTCGATGGCCGTGATCTTGCCGGGATCGACATCGAACCCGGTGACCGCGAACCCCGCCCGCGCCGCCGCCATGGCCAGCGGCAAACCGACATAGCCGAGCCCGATGACCCCCACCCGAGCCT
>JBBSVE010000223.1:0-4010 GCA_038233815.1 Rhodobacterales bacterium | reverse complement strand
CTGGGTGCCCTCGAACGGCAGGGCGCTCAGCATCCAGGCCGGATAGACACGGACCTTGCTGGCGAGCCGGGCGTCGATCTCGCCGCTCGCAAAGCGCGCATCCTTCGTCTCCACCACCGGGCGCATAGCCATCACGTAGGTCAGTGCCGGTGCGGCCAACCCCGCCATATCGTCCGACGAGGATATGACGAGCCCGGTCATCAGCCGGCGCAGAAGCGCCTCGTCAAGGTCAGAGATGCTGACGTCGTAGCGCAGGCCCGTGGGGGCGAGGGTCTGGAATGTGATGCTGTTGCGTCGGCGTTGATGCTGTAACTCCGGCCTGAAGCATGGCTCTCCCACTGTCCCCGTTGGGTGCAACGGGATGTGATTGTCATGGTCTGGCCAGACAACGTGTTCGATCGCGGCAGTGTCCATTTTCCGCGGGAGCGGCTCTGGCATGGCGAGACGCCCTAAGTCGAGGCAGTGCGTTCGCTTACGGGACGCCGGTGCCGCGCGAAGATTTGGCCCACGTGATGGGGCAAGGGGCCTCGAACACTCTACGGGTCGGCGATCTCGCGGCGGAATTCACGGACCAACCCTTCTGGGTCTGACCGCCCACGACCCCTGCGCGCCTGCCGGCGCGCGCGGGGCTCCTTCGTCACGACAGACCCATTCCTCACAACTATCAGGTTGGTGAGGCTTTGACGGTGTAACCGACTCCTCCCCGACGGAATCGATATGCCTGGGCGCGTCTGCACCAGCTCACATAGGACGGCGTTCATGCCAGAAATTATTCCGGTCGGCTCGATCGGGCGACACCGGTAGCCCCGAGGGGCAGGGCCGCACGACCGCGGGCAACAGCAGGAACAGCCCGAGGAGCACGATCAGCCCGCCCCTCGGCGCGAGTCCCCACGAATAGAACTCAACGGCAGTCTATTTCCAGGCGCAGTTCCCGAGGAAATCGCTATCTGAGACCTGATCACGGGGGACGAGGGACGTCTCCGTACCCCGGCAGACAACAACGTGATCTCCCAAGCCGGCAATGTCAGTCAGGACCTGATCCCAGTGGCGGTATTGCACGGTGTGACCCTGGCCCTCATACACGGTCGCCCGTACTACATTGGGAAGGGCTTCCTGCCACATCTTCATTGCGGCGACCGGCACGACCGTGTCGGCACCGCCCCAGTAAAGGTAGGTCGGGGCGGACACCTTCGACATGTCGGCGACGGCATCCCTGGAACACGGCAAGAGATACTCCACCGCCAAGGCGGTAGGATCGCCCATCTGGCCGTTAACATAGAAGGACCGGACGGCGTCGTTATAGGCTTCCGTCTGCCATCCGGGAATGACGAGGACAGGCGAACCCGGCACCCCCCACCAGCTCTTGGGATTGTGTGTATAGGCCGACACCTTCTCCTTCATCTGATCCAAGGTCATATCACACGTCGGTTCCGCCCGAGTGGACAGGGCCTGCGGCGATGCTGCCGTCGCGTGCAGGGATATGAGACGCTCCGGTGCCATCGCCGCGAGATGGGCCGCATAGGCTCCACCCCCCGAAATGGCCACGATGGAGAATTTGTCCACGCCCAGATGGTCAAGCACCGCCAGAACCTCGGACGCATAGTCGGCATAGCCGCGTTTCGCATCGAGCGGGGATTCCCCGAACCCGTTACGTTCCACGGAAATCATGCGCAATCCCAAGGCCAGCCGGGTGGAGCGATTGAACTCCGTGAGTTGGAATGCCTCGAGACTCGTACCCTGTCCGCCGAAGAAGACGACGGGTCGCCCGTCCCTTGGGCCATCGTCGAGAAAGTAGGTCACTCGTCCGTTCAGTTCGACGCTATGAACCTCGGCCCCGATATGGTCGAACCCACTGCTCAGCTTGACCTGCGATGCCTCCCTGGTCGGATCGATTGGCGCGGCATCACCAAGGGCCGCGGTTCCGGTTGCAGAGATCATCGCGATCGCCGTCAGCGTGGACGTCATGGTCATGAGAGCTTCTTTCTATTGGTTTCAGGCTAATTGATGATCCCGGGAATTGCATCCGGCTTTGCTCACGGGCGCCTCGTTAGACCAACGCCGACCGGATTGCGGTCAGAATCTGTCTTGTTGCGGTCGGACAGGACAGTAACGGGCTTGGGGTCAGACATCGGGATAAGGTGCTTTAGTGTGGCATGACGAGACCTATGATTCCATCGATACCTGCGCGCCTCCGCCAGACCGTTCCTCCGGTCCGCTATTGCTCCACCATCTCCCTAAGCGCTTGCCGAAGCCCGAACCTTCCGCGCGATCTCCAGCCCATCTGCCGCAGTCGGTCGGTGGCGAGGATGCTGACGGTTTCGGGATTGCTCCGTGCGGGAAGGAGTCCAGAACGACCGGTCAGCTCGGCGTAGCGCGTCAGCAGATCGTGGCGGTCGAGGAGGATGTCGGAGGCGTTGAACGACATGGGCTGGAGCGCGCGGGCGGGGGCGGTCAGAAGGAGCGCCACGGCGGCGGCGAGATCCCCGGCGTGGATCTCGGCCCCAATCCGGGGCGGGAGCATCTCGCCAGCATCGAAAGCCGCGAAGAGGCTGGTCCATTTGTGCGGATGGCCGGGCACGGACGGGCCGTAGACGCCGGTCGCCCGGAGGCTTGCCACGGCGAAGCCGGAGCTTGCTGGATCCGGCCCCCCCGAACCGGGGGCTCCCGATCCCGAACCTGCGGGTCCCGAACCCGCCATCTCGGCCAGCGCCGCCTCGGCCCCGGCCTTCACGCGCCCGTAGAGGCTCGCGGGGCGGGGCGGCATGTCGTCGCCCAGCAGCGTGCCCGGCGGGTAGCCGTCATGGACCGCGCGGGAGGACAAAAAGACGATCCGCGCCACGCCCGATGCTTTCGCATGCGCGAAGAGACGGATGGTGCCGTCAAGATTGAGCGCCTCGAACCCCACCGGATCGTCGCCCTCGCCCCCGCGGTAACGACCGGGCAGATGGGAGAAGGCGGCATGGACCAACGCGTGGGTATCGCCCAGATCGGGCAGCGGCCCACCGAGTTCAAAGCGGCGGTTCGCCACGCTCAGGCTGTCGCAGCAACGCCGCCCCAAGCTCACGACGTCATGCCCGGCCCGGGCGAGATGGGCCGCGATGACATGCCCCACCCGCCCCGTTGCCCCCGTCACGGCAACCTTCATGGTGGCGGTAGCTCCGGCGGCAGCGGCAGATGCGAAAGGTCCGGGATGGGGCCGCCCTCCGCGGCGAACGCATGCCAGAGGGCGACCAGCGGTTCCAGCTGCGCGGCGCGGGGATGATCCGGCTGCCACGGTTTTTCGTACTGGTAATGGAGGACATGGATGTCGGACCAGTTCCAGAGCGCGGGCAGGTTGAACCAGACATATTGCAGCATGTTGTAGATCACCGGCAGTCCGTGCCAGTCGGGAAAGAAGGCCTGCAGGAAGCTCTGGTCGGTCCGGGGCCAGAACGCACCCGGCGCGTCCAGCCGTGCGATCATCGCCGCATAGGTCGCAGGGTCGGGCCGGGCGGTGAAGACGCCGGAGTTCATCCGGTGAAAGTCTGCGAGGCTCTCGTAGACATTCGGGGCGGCGCAAAACTGAGGATAGTCGAAAAGGCGGTCGCAGGACTTCAGCACCAGCGTGTCGGCGTCGAGAAACACCACCCGCGCATAGTCCAGCTGCCACAGCCGCAGCTTGGCGAAATTGTCCAGCGGGGTGTGGAAGGCGGGCTTGCCGCCCTTGGTGAAGGGGGCCGCGCGGTGCAGCACTGCCCGGTCGTGCGCCGCGTCGAAAGCCGCCGAGGTCTCAGGCCGGTCCACCGGCACGAGGCGCGCACCCTGAGCGTCGAGCGGGGCCAGATTGGCCGCCCCGACACCGTGCGTGTGCATCACAACCAGATCGTGATGCGTTCCGGTGAGGCGCAGCGACCGGATCAGTGCCGCCGCCCCGCGTGCGAACTCCGCGTTGGTCACGAGCGTCACATAGGCGCAGTCCCCCCGCGCGGTCATGCGAGGCCGGGGCCGGTCCGCCGGCCTTCGGGATCGCG
>JBBSVE010000222.1:0-4019 GCA_038233815.1 Rhodobacterales bacterium | reverse complement strand
CCGCGCCGGGGGCCCCCGCGTGGCGGGGGGGGGGGGGGGCGGGGCCGGGCATCGCGAGCCCCGACCCGGAGGACCTGCAACTCCCCATCGTCCCGCGCACCGCGGAGGAGGCCGCAAGGGTGGTCCGCGTCACCGCACCCGCCACCGACTTTTCTGCGCCCGAACGGTTCGAGGACCGGCCCGGCGGGGCCGCGACCGTCCGCGCCCGTGCGACCGCCGATGCCTTTTCCGACCCGTCCGCCAATATCGGGCTCGAAGGCCGCATGAATTTCAACCTCGGCAACGGGCTCTTTACCAAGGCATGGGTCTCCTCGCCCTCCTCGACGACGGCGTCCGACGGGCTGGGGCCGCTCTTCAACACCCGCGCCTGCCAGATGTGCCATCTGAAGGACGGACGCGGCCACCCGCCCGGTCCGGGGGAGGAGGCGACGGCGCTCTTCCTGCGCCTGTCCCGGCCGTCGGAAGTCGCGCGCGATCAGGCGTCCGACAGCTCCGGCGATCCCACACCGGCCCTTGCGGAGGAGGCAGAGCGGATCGCGGGCTGGATCGCCTCGCGCCCCGACCCCGTCTATGGCGGCCAGCTCCAGACCTTTTCGCTGCCGGGTATTCCGGCCGAGGGGCGCCTGACGATCGACTATGCCGAACGCCCGATAACGCTCGCGGGCGGCGAGGTCGTGTCCCTGAGGGCGCCCACCTACGGAATTGCGGATCCGGCCTACGGGCCGCTTTCGCCGGACCTCATGACCTCGCCCCGCGTGGCGCCGCAGATGATCGGGTTGGGTCTGCTGGAGGCAATTCCGGCGAGCGACATTCTTGCCCATGCCGACCCCCACGACGCCGATGGGGACGGCATCTCGGGGCGCGCCAACATGGCCTACTCGCTGGACCATCGGACACCGATGCTGGGCCGCTTTGGGGCCAAGGCCGGGCAACCCACGATCCGGGAGCAGTCGGCCTCGGCCTTCTCGGGCGACATGGGGCTCTCGACCGGGCTGCACCCGTCCGGGGCGGGGGACTGCACGGTGGCGCAGACCGCGTGCCGAGGCACGCCCGACGGGGCGGATGCGGACGGGGTGGAAGTGTCGGACGTGGCGCTCGATCTGGTGACATTCTACGCCCGCAACCTTGGCGTTCCGGCGCGGCGCGCGACAGGCGACCGCGAGGTCTTGCGAGGCAAGCAGGTGTTTTATGCGGCGGGCTGTCCCGCCTGCCATGTGCCGAAATACGTGACCGGGCGTATCGAGGGCGACGCGGCGCAGAGTTTCCAGCTGATCTGGCCCTATACCGATCTGCTGCTCCACGACATGGGCGAGGGTCTGGCCGATCACCGGCCCGAGAATGTGGCCACGGGTCGCGAATGGCGCACCGCCCCGCTCTGGGGGATCGGCCTTACGCGGCAGGTCACGGGGCAGGCCACGTTCCTGCACGACGGGCGCGCCCGCTCGTTGATGGAGGCGGTTTTGTGGCATGACGGCGAGGGACGTGCCGCGAAGGACCGGATCGCAGCCACGCCCAAAGCCGACCGCGACGCCCTCGTGACCTATCTGGAAAGCCTGTGACCATGCGCCTGATCGCCCTCTGCCTGCTCTGCGCCTTCCCCCTGTCCGCCCGTGCCGATGCGGTGGTGGACCGAGTTCTGGATGACGTCGCGCTTCCGGGCGTCGCTGCCTTTGCCAAGGCCGCGCGCACGCTCGCCGATGCCGCCGCGGCCGATTGCACGCCGGACACGCTGAAATCGCCTTGGAACGCGGCGATGGATGCGTGGTTCGGCATTCAGGATCTGCGCGTCGGGCCTCTGGATACTGGCAGCCGCCGTCAGGCCATCGCCTACTGGCCCGATCCCAAGGGCTACCGCCCGCGCACGCTGTCACGCATCCTGTCGGGACAGGACCCGATTCCGAAGACCGGCGATTATGCCGACGAGGCGGTTCCCGCCCGCGGGCTCTATGCGCTGGAGACGATGCTCTACGATCCGGCCTTTGCCCGCTATACCGCGTCCGATCCGGGCTGTCTGTTGGTGCAGGCGGCGAGCGCCGACCTTGCCCGAACCGCGCAGACGGTGCTGGCCGAGTGGGAGAATGGATTCGCGGATGCGATGCGCACCGCGGGGGCGGACGGCAATCCGCGGTTCCTCGATCCGGCCGAGGCGCGCCAAGCGGTCTTCACCGCGCTCATGACCTCGCTGCAATTCGACAGTCTGGAACGGCTGGGCCTGCCGCTCGGCACGGCCGCGACGGCGCGGCCCACCCGGGCGGAGGCGCGCCTGTCCGGTCGCAGCCAGCGCAATCTGGCGCTGTCCATCGCCGGGCACGACCGGCTCGCCCGCGCGCTGGTGCCCGGCCCCATGCTGCGGACCGAGTTCGGGCTGCTGAGCGAGATGGCGGCGGGACTCGACGATCGCGACTTCTCGGGCGTGGGGGAGCCCGCGGGACGCGCGCGGCTGGCAGCGCTCCAAACCGCGCTGATGCAGTTGCGCGCCCGTGCGGATCTGGTGCTCGGGACGGCGCTGGGGGTGACGATGGGGCTAAACGCGCTCGACGGGGATTAACGCTATGACCAGCCGCAGGGGCTTTCTGGGCGGCCTTCTTGCCGCCGGTGCGGTGCCAAACCTCGGCTGGGCGGATGCAGGTAACCCCGCCTTCGTGGCGGCCGCGCGGGAACGGGACGGCGGCTACGCGCTCTTCGGTCTGACGGCGGAGGGCGCGGATTGTTTTCGTGTGCCGCTGCCGGCCCGGGGCCATGCCGCCGCCGCCCACCCCGAGCGCCCCGAGGCGGTGGCTTTCGCCCGCCGCCCCGGCACTTACGCGCTGGTCCTGAATTGCGCGACGGGGGTCGTCGTCACGCGTCTTTCCTGCGGTCCGGGGCGAACGTTCAACGGTCACGGGGCCTTCTCGCCGGACGGCGACACGCTCTACACGTCCGAGGTGGTGGCGGAGACCGGCGACGGGCGCATCGGTCTCTGGTCCCGCTCGGCGGGCTATCGACGGGTCGGGGAGATCGCGTCGAACGGCATCGGCCCGCATGAGATCCGCCGCCTGCCGGGATCGGAGACGCTGGTGGTGGCCAACGGCGGCATCCGCACCGGGCCGGACGATCGCGAGAAGCTCAACCTGGCCACGATGGCGCCGAACCTCAGCTATCTCTCGCCCGACGGCGCGGTGCTCGATGTCGTGACCCGGCCTGAGACTGCACGCCACGCCTCGATCCGGCATCTGTCGGTCGCGGCCAACGGCCTCGTCGCCTTCGCGATGCAGTGGGAGGGGGAGGTGGCGGGGGCCCCCGCCCTCCTCGGCCTGCATAGTCTGGGCGGCGGAGCCCCGGTGCTGGCGATAGCCCCGCCCGAGAGCCACGCCGCGATGCAGGGCTATGCGGGGTCGGTCGCCTTCTTCGACGCCGATAGTTCCGTCGCGATCTCCTCGCCCAAGGGTGGGCGCGTACAGGTCTTTGCCTCCGATGGGACATTCCGCGACGAGATCCTGCGGCCCGACGTCTGCGGCCTCGCTGCATCGGGAGCATCCCTCGTGCTCACCGACGGTCTGGGCACGTTCCTGCGGGCCGAAGATGGCCGACGCATGCGTCACAGCCGCTCGGACCGAGCGTGGGACAACCATCTCGTGGCGCTCTGAGGGAGATGGCATGTGGTCTCAAAACGCGGGCCGAAACAGTCACCAACCTTAGGTATTCAGTCCCGGCATCTGGTGGATCCCGGCATCTGGGGGATCGGATTTAGGATGAATTTGTCCGGCTCGGATATCCAGATCGTGCAGGTCTATTCGTAGGGCGTGAGGCCGCCGAGGGTCTTGAGCCTTCGGGCGTAGTTTTAGGCTGCCATGAAGTCCGCCGGGTGGGTGCGGAGCCGGTCGTGGCACTTGTAGTGGAAGCGTTTGACGGTCGGCCGTCGGCGATCCCCCGGATCGGCTCTGGGCCTCACCGTCCTTGATCGTGCGGTTCCATTGCCCCCTTCTCGGCGTGCAATCACGCCTGTCAGGCAGCGGGCAACGGTTTGCCTGCAAACCGTG
>JBBSVE010000221.1:0-4030 GCA_038233815.1 Rhodobacterales bacterium | reverse complement strand
TCACCCCGACAGCGACAACCACACCGGCAAAACCAAGGAGGACGCCACCATCTGAACCATCACCGCAGCCGCCAGAACCGGCCAACTTGGCTGTCGCCAGCGGACATCAAGGTTGACGCGCTACAACCGACCCGATCCCCGGCCCCACCCACCAGCACCGCAACGCTGAAGTCGACTTCCGGGGCGAAAAGCGTTCGAACGCCACCCATGTCTCGGCCACTGATCCCGAGGCGCGGCTTTACAGGAAATCGCCCGGCACAGGCGCGATCCTGTGCTTCATGGGGCATGCGTTGATGGAGAACCGCTGCGGCCTGATCGTGCAGGGCGACCTGACCCAGGCGGATGGTCATGCCGAACGGCGCGCTGCGCTAGACATTATCCATCGCCATTCCCTCGGATCGACCCGGCGGCTGACGCTTGGAGCCGACAAGGGCTACGACGCGGCTGCGTTCGTCGCCGATCTGCGCCATGCCTGTGTCACCCCCCACGTCGCGCGGAAATCGCGACATTCAGCGATCGACGGCCGGACCACCCAACACAAAGGCTATGCCCTCTCGATCAAGCACCGCAAGCGGATTGAAGAGCCTTCGGCTGGGCCAAAACCGTTGGCGGCATGGCCCAAACCGTCTATCGCGGAGTCGAGCGCGTGCGGTCCCGCTTCATCCTGACGATGGCCGCCAACCACCTCGCCCGACTGCCCCGGATGCTAGCCACATGATACTACGAACAGGTGTTGAGGGTGCATGCCCTTCGGGCAAACCAGCCGAAGACACAGGGCCATCGCTACTGCACCGGGGAAAACGTTCCGCCTCGCTGACTATTTCAGCGGCCTGTTAGTCCGGCTTTCTACCGATTTGGATCCCGGCAGCTTCAAATGATTTCCCAACAAGCTGATCACCAGTGCCAGCCCCGCGAGGATGCCGAAGCCGGCCACGAGTGAAGTCGCCCCGGAAATCCAGCCGATCACGACCGGGCCGAGCAACAGACCTCCGTACCCAAACGTCGCGACTCCTGCGATGGCCGCTCCCGGCGGCAGATCCGGATCCGAGCCGGCCCGGGAGAATGCCAGCGGGGCGATGTTGGCGAACCCCAGACCCATGAGGGCGAAGCCGGTCAGGACAACGCCGGCAGATCCGCCTGAGACTGCGAGAAGCACACCCGATGCCGCCATGGCGCCGCTTACCTGAGCGCTCCTGCTTGGGCCCCAGCGACGCACGATCGGATCACCGAGCAACCGCATCACGAACATCGCCGCCGAGAACGCCGCGTAACCAAGGGTGGACTGCGCTTCGGACAGGCCGGTCACACTATGGAGAAACACGCCACTCCAGTCCGCCATGGCGCCTTCGCTCAGCGAGGCACAGGCCGCAATGAGGCCGACCAGAGCTAGCGGGCCACGCGGCAGAATCAGGCCCCCGCTCAACTCCGTTCCAATCGGCGTTGCCGACGGCCAGCGCCCAGCCGAAACGGTCAGAGCGCCCACACCCAAAAGCAGGCCAACTCCCAAAAAGTGCGGGCCAGTCCCGATACCGTACTGAACGGCCAGATAGCCGGAGGCCGCTCCCAGGCCAGCCCCCAAACTGAACATAGCATGCAGCGAGGACATTACGGGCCGCTCGAGCTGGCATTCCACTTCTGCGCCCCATGCGTTCATGGCGACATCGAGCGCGCCCTGCATTGCGCCGAATACGACGATGGCAAGCGCAAGCGTAAGAACGGACGATGCCGGACCGATAAGGCTCAGGGAGACCATGTAGAGTACCGCGATGCGACGGGTGATGACGCCGGCCCCGTGCCGGTCCGACAGCCGGCCGGCGACGGAAAACGATGCAATCCCGCCCGTGGCCATCCCAAGCAGGAGTAGCCCCAGATGATCCGGCGAGATCTGAAAGCGCTCAACGAAAGAAGGGATCCTTGAAGCCCAGACTCCAAAGAGGCCCCCATTGAGCAGAAACATGGCGGCAACTGCCCAGTAGCCATTGCGCCGGAGCATAAAAGGCTGGCTTCGCGCGCGCCGTCCGGAACCCAGCCAGCCTTCATCTGGAATATTCGACAACGAATGCAAACTCCTCATTGCTTCGAGGGATTGAGTCGGGCCCGCCCCGGCGATGTTGCCGACGAGTCAGAAAGGTGTTGTCCCACGCAAATCATTAAGAACTTCTTTGTGAAATAAGTCGAAAAGGAGACGTGTCGTGCTGAACCAGCCGCGGTGGTTGTCGGCCGCCATAATCGAACTTTGGCCCCCCTTTACGGCAAGGGACTTGAGGAGGAACTGTTCAAGATGACATTTGATCCGATCGAGACGTCTCCGGCGGTCGACTTCCGGCCTCCTAATCAAGACTTCGTTTCGGTCCCTAAGCCAATCTCATCAACCCCGAAGGCCCGGCTTCCGGGTGGCATACAGGCCGTCATCTTCGACAAGGACGGCACCCTGTTCGACTTCCAAGCAACATGGGGCGCATGGTGTTCCGGCATGATCGAAGTCGAAGCACGCGGTGACCCGGCTCTTGAAAGGCAGCTTGCGGAGGCGCTTGGTTATGATCCCGCAAGTCGGCGCTTCCGGCCCGACAGTGTGATAGCCGAGCCTACAGAGATTTTGGCGGACCGTCTGTTACCTCTGCTACCGGGGGTCATGAAGGCCAGGTTGGTTGCCCGAATGAACCAACGGGCGGCCGGCGCAGCTCAGATCGAAGCGGCGCCACTTCGAACGCTTCTGACGAGCCTCGTGACCGGGGGGCTTCGTCTCGGGCTGGCTACGAACGACGTGGGGTCTTCTACGCATGCTCACTTGCACGCTGCTGGCATCGCAGACCTCTTCGGCTTCGTGGCCTGTCTCGACGGCGGCTGGGGTGCCAAGCCTGAACCGGGGCAGCTCATGGCTGTGGCACAGGCCCTCCACGTCGAGCCGGCGCATTGCGTCATGGTTGGGGACAGTCTGCATGACCTTCACGCGGCAAAGGCGGCAGGAATGCGGGCGGTGGCGGTCCTGACTGGACTGGCCTCCCAAAAAACGCTCGAGCCCGCAGCAGACGCAGTTCTGGGCTCGATCGGGGAGCTTCCGGCTTGGATCGCTGTGCAGGCTAGTTAGGCTGTTCCGCGGCAATACGCCGGACAAGATGGTTGACGCGTTACAATGCCCTGAGGGTCGGCATATCATGGCGGTGTTCAGACGCCGTCAATTCTCGGCTGAAAAAGCGAGTGTCGGTAGAAATACTTGAACTTTTATGCGATGCGGCTCCCGTATTGTCTCACCAGGATTTTCCCGGTCAGCCGGACCCGGTACCGCCTCGCGGCTATTCGTATCGGGCGGGGTGGTCTTCGTGCTGATTGGGATGCTTCAGACGCTCTACGGCGTGCCTCTGCCTTCTTGGCCGCAGGTTTTTGCGCTGGCCGCAGGCGAGGATCCGGGTTTTCTTGCCCTGCACGGCGCGGGGGCCTTCCTCGCGGTTCTGGCCGGGGTATTCGGGCTGCCGATACTAGTGCAGCACCGGAGCCTCGTTCTGCTTTGCGGAGGACCTATGCTGATCGCGTGGAGCGGGTCGTGGACGCTCACGGTGGCGGGGGGATCCGTGACGGGGGCGGGGCTGGGGATGCTGTCGGTGGTGGTCAATCGCCGGATCCTGGGCGGCTTCGGGGCCCGGGGGGGCCGGGGCATGGTGGGGCTGGTCAATGCGTTCTCGGGCGCAGGCGCCATCGGCGTGCCTTTGTTATTCGTGCTGGCGGGCGGGCTACCTGGGCCAATCTTCTGGGCGATCGGCGTCGTGGCGGCCCTAACAGCAGCCCTTTCTTGCAATACTCCCAACGATTGCAACCAGATCCCGCTCGACGGACACCCCCGTCTGTGATTGAACGTAAGGGGAACTCTTACGTCGTCGTCAGATGACGGAACGATACAGGCGCCGGATCCATGATCGATGACACCTACCGGCAGCTCTTTCAGGATCTGGTGGCTCCGATGGCCATCCTGGACCGGGATCTGAACTTCGTCGATGCAAGCGACCTTTATCTCCGTACGGTGGGGCGGAGCCGG
>JBBSVE010000220.1:0-4163 GCA_038233815.1 Rhodobacterales bacterium | reverse complement strand
GCATGTCTGCGACCTCTTCAAGGACGAAGAATGCTACAACTTCTTCAAAGCTGCAGGATATAAAACCGATTGAACGCAACACGCTCTAGTGTCCGCTTGAGGTAGTGGACACCAAGGGGCTGTCGATGGCGCGTCGGACGAGACGGCTCTGGAGCGACGAGGAGAAGCGGTCGATCTGTTTTCAAACGACGGCGTCGGGCGTGTCGGTGGCGCAGGTCGCCCGGCGCTACGCGATGAATGCCAACATGATCTTCACGTGGCTGCGCGACCCGCGCTATGCCCGCGAGGTCGAACCGGCGACAACCCCCTGGCGCTCCAGCATCACATGGAAGCGACGCGTCTCGGCGTTTGCTGGAAAACGCCTGTCGACCATGGAATGCCTAACCGCCGCCGCTCACCCGCCACGGCCTTCATCGCAGCTTGCGCATCGGAACCGTCCGGCCGTACGCTCGATCGGTCCACGGGACTCTGTTGCGCAAATCGTCTGACGGCCGAACTGTCCCTTCTGGCGGACAGACCTATCCCACGACCTTCGTGACGGGGATGCCGAGGGCGGTGAAGCCGTTCAGGACGGCGACACGAACCTGGAACTCCGCGACCTGACGATCAAAGTCCCGCGCCATAAGGCGCTGCCCCAGTAGTTTGATGCAGTGCATCTTGGTTTCGACGCGGCTTCGGCGGTGGTATCCACTTCATCGTCGCCACAGCGCACGGCCCAGGTATTTCGACGCCCGTAGCGCCTCGTTGCGAGCAACCGCCCCGGGGCTTTCGGCCTTCCAAGGCTTGGCGTTCTTGCGAGGAGGAATGACTGCGGCAGCACCACGTTCGGCAATTGCATCGTGGCACTTGCGCGTGTCGTAGGCGCCGTCAGCCGTGACGCTGGCAATCTCTTGGTCGGGCGGGATTTGGTTGAGCAGTTCGGGCAACATGGGGGCGTCTCCCACTTCACTGCTGGTGACTTCAACCGCTCGAACCTCCAGCGTTTGCTCGTCGATCCCGATGTGGATCTTGCGCCAAACCCGGCGTTTTGCCCCGCCATGCTTGCGCGCGTTCCACTCGCCTTCGCCCTCCACCTTGATCCCAGTGCTGTCCGCTGCCCGGCAGTGGTTTGCCTTCAAACCACGAGAGGGGATCAGCAGGTTCAGCGGCCCCTGTGATCCGCGGAAAGGGATGTTCACGGCAAGGGTCTTTTGCCGGCGGCTCAAGGTGCTGAAATCGGGAACCGCCCAGTCCAATCCGATGAGTTGCAGCAGGCTCTCCACGAAGCCAGTCGTCTGCCGCAGCGCTATGCCGAACAGCACCTTCATCGTGAGGCAGGCCTGAATGGCAGGGTCGCTATAGACAGGCTGTCGCCCCCGCTTGCCGGTGGGCTTTGCAGCCCATGCCATGTCAGGATCAAACCAGATCGTCAGCGCCCCCCGACGCTTGAGCGCCTTGTTATACTCGGGCCAGTTCACGGTCTTGTAGCTCAGGGTGTTCGGTCTGCTCATCCACCCAAGCTATCACGCTGGATTCACAAGATGAATCTCCTCAGACCATTTGTGCAACACAGCCCCTTTGCGGCCCCTTCAGGGAAAACCCGTCCATAGTAGAACCGCAACCAGCGCAGATCGCTGGTTGCGGAGCGAAGATAAACAATCCGCACGGGGGGCTCAGCGTGCGTCGGCGCTGGGATGAATGTCTGCCTCCGGCGGGGGGGTCCCGTGCTCGGTACCCCAGCTGTCCATCCAGGCGCCCACGGCCTCGGAGGACACGAACACGCCTTGATCGGCCTCCGCCACGGCATCGTCGATTTGTTGGCGCAGAGCGTCCTGAGCGTCGAGCCAGGACCGGATGGCACGGGTGGCGATTTGGGCGGCAGGACGATCGAGGCGGGCGGCCTCTGCCGCCAGCCGGGACCGGGTGTCGTCGTCCAGGCGCAAGGAAACGGGTGTAGCGGGCATAGGGGCCTCCGACGATTCGTATTGTGCGAGAATACGGGCGGCGACAGAGCAACTCAAGGCATCTCGCCAGTGCCCCAGAGATCCCTTCAGGATCTCGACGATATTCTCCGCCACGAGGCATGGGAGCAGGGATCGTGGCCGCTCATGGTGGGCTCGGTAAGGCCGAGCACGGGCGACGCAGGACGGCGCATTGCGGTGTTCGGAACCGTTTCATAGGGGTCAGTTCTCGGCCCATCAGGTGATAAAACCCCAGCAGGTCGCCGCGAACGCGTTGCGCATGTGCATCCTGATGCCGTACCAACGCTCTGACATGACCTTCCGCTCTTAGACGTCCGTTGGTCCCCGCCACACCTTGACGAAATCCACGATGCTCGGAGCGGAGGTGGGACGTGGCGGCGGCTGGAATAGTAGAGGAACGGTCCCTCGAAGGAGGGCCACCATTCTTCGAGAACTGGCACCAGCCGTCCGTGGTCGAGTGCGGGGCGCAGCCAGGCCTCGAAGGTGGTGATGATCCCAAGGCCGGCGATGGCGGCGGCGATGCTGAACTCGGCGGCCTGTGTGCTGACACGCAGCCGGCCGGACGGATCCACGCGGACGGTTTCGCCGTCGCGCTGGAACACCCATTCGCTCAGCGCCCCACCGGGGAAGCGGGACCGCAGGCAGGCATGGACGAGCAGGTCGCGTGGGTGGGAGGGCGTGCCGCTCGCAGCCAGATAGGACGGCGCCGCGGCGGTGGCGGCGCGTTGCAGCCGCGGCCCGATCGGCACGGCGATGGCGTCCTGCGCCAGCGTCTCGCCGTAGCGGATGCCTGCATCGGCGCCCCGGCTCAGGATGTCCACCAGCCCGTCATCGACCGTCAGGTCCAGGCTCATCTCCCGATTGGCGGCGAGGAAGGCCTGCATGATCGGCGGCAGGATTGTCCGCGTCACCGCGCCGGGCACGTTGAGGCGAAGGGTTCCGCGCAGGCCGCCGCCATGGCCCGCGACGGCATCGAGCGCGCCGTCCAGCCCGTCGAGGAGAGGGAGACGTTCCGTTCCAGAAGCTCCGCCCCTGCCGGTGTCAGTGCCACGGCGCGTGTGGTGCGGTTCATCAGGCGCACGCCAAGCCTGTCCTCCAGCCGCCGGACCGCCTCGTTCACCGTCGAGGCGGGGGAGGAGGTTGCGCGCGCGGCCCCGCGGAAGCCGCCATGCGTGGTGGCGGCGACGAACAGCCTCAGATCCCGCATATCGCTCATCGTTCGCCCTTTCCGCACGGCCCGTCCGTCTCTGCCCGTCTTATCGTACAGCCGGACCGAGTCCATCTTTGGTCGAGAAACAGGAGACCCCCATGACCTCGTCCAAGCCCCTCGGCGGCACCTTCACCCTCCCCGGCACCGACATCGCACTGCACCGCATGGGCTACGGCGCCATGCAGCTTGCAGGCCCGCGCGTCTTCGGCCCCCCCAAGGACCGCGACGCGGCGGTCGCCGTTTTGCGCGAGGCGGTCGGGAGCGGCGTGAACCACATCGACACGAGCGATTTCTACGGCCCGCACGTCACCAATGAGATCATCCGCGAGGCGCTGCATCCCTATCCGGACGACCTGACCCTCGTGACCAAGATCGGGGCCGTCCGGGGCGCGGACGGGGCCTGGAACCCGGCGATGTCCGCAGACGATCTGGAGCGCGCGGTCCACGACAACCTTCGCAACCTCGGACGCGAGACGATGGACGTGATGAACCTGCGGATCATGTACGGCGAGCACCCGACCGAAGGCGCGATCGAGGAACCGCTGACGGCCCTGGCGAAGTTGCAGGAACAGGGCCTCGTCCGGCATATCGGCCTGAGCAACGTGACACCCGCGCAGGTCGAGGAAGGCCGGAGCATGGCGCGGGTCGTCTGCGTGCAGAACTTCTACAACATCGCCAACCGGGGCGACGACGCGCTGATCGACGCGCTGGCCGCGGACGGGATCGCCTACGTCCCGTTCTTCCCGCTCGGCGGCTTCTCGCCTCTGCAATCGGGGGCGCTGACGGACGTCGCGCGCGACCTCGACGCGACGCCGCTGCAAGTCGCGCTGGCCTGGCTGCTGCGCCGCGCGCCCAAGATCCTGCTGATCCCCGGCACATCGTCGGTCGCACATCTGCACGAGAACCTGGCGGCCGCATCGCTGAACCTTCCCGACGCGGCGATGGATACGTTGAATGGGATCGGGCGGGCGGAGACGGCGTAGCGGCACGGG
>JBBSVE010000219.1:0-4179 GCA_038233815.1 Rhodobacterales bacterium | reverse complement strand
TCGCTCGAACGCCTCGTCAGCGCAGTGCTGGTCGAGATCGACGACAAGTGGGCCGCCGACACCAAGGCCTACATCAAATGGGAATGCCAGGATGCGTGATCACGCCGTCGCCGAAAGTCCAGACACCAGGTTGCTCAATCCTTGCCTTCGCATCTCCGGTGATCTCCGTGGCGACGGAATTGCTCGGCGTCTGCGCAAACCTTTCGTTCACCGGAGGCGTCTCGTGAGTGTTCGAAGAGCGATCGTGCGCGGCGTGCCCGATCTGGGGCTCATCGCGCGCGTCCTTTCCGGTGGTCGGGTCACGCTCAACGGCATCGGCTGAGCGACCGCGCTCCGGGACCGTGCCGAGGTGAGCCAGTCGTCCCCGGAGCGGCACCATCGGCGTGATCTTCGGGGCCTGTTGCACCGGAACATTCCGCGACGCGAGCATGGCGATGCGGTGGGGGCAGATCAAGGCGGGGTCGGCTGTCGCATTCCGTCCCCGCTCATCATCCGGTCGAAAAGAGTGCGCTTTGCGGTTCCGGGGCTCACCTTGTGGCGCGCTCCTCTCGGTGTGGACCTGTCTGTTTTACTTCGATCCCGGGCAATCCGGGGCCGTTCGTAAAAGCTGGCTCCGGGATGCGATCCTGTCATCGGCCGGGTGGTGCGCGCTCCTCGCCTCCGCTCTCGACACCGCTGCCCTTTCGACCGAGCGTCTGCGCGGCGCCATTGTCCACACACCGAGGGGCGAGGTTGCGATCGCGGCCGGGCTTTCCAGCGGCGCACGGCTATGCCGCACCATGCTCGGGTTTCCCCCGTCCAACGAGGTGATTTCCATCCGTTGCGGGTCTGTTGTGGCGCGCTTGATCACGCGGCAGGATATCCAATGGCTCCAACGCTGGCGCAAGGAGCGGTGTCGCTTGGTCTGTGAGGAGTTCATCACCGCGGCCATTTTCAATGTCCAAATCATGCTCTGCATTGTTCGGGTGTTCTGCAGAATGGAACGCCGCTATCCTGGCCGTCTTGCGCGCCGCAAACCCTGGACTGTTTCGGTGGCGATCCCTGACCTGACCCGATAGCCTGACCTGACCCGATAGCCTGGCCTGACCCCATCACCGAGGAGAAAGACGTGATCGAACGTATGCATACCGGCGCGCGGATGAGCCGGATCGTGAAGCACGCAGGAACCGTCTATCTGTGCGGGCAGGTGGGCACCGGCGCGACAGTGGCAGAGCAGACGCGCGATTGTCTGGCCCGGGTCGATGACCTTCTGACCGAAGCGGGTTCGGGGCGGGAGCATATGCTTCAGGCCATCATCTGGCTGGCGGACATGGCGGACTTCGCGGAGATGAACACCGTCTGGGACGCATGGGTGCCCGAAGGCCATGCCCCCGTGCGGGCCTGTGGAGAGGCGCGTCTGGCCAGCGACGATCTCCGGGTCGAGATCATCGTCACGGCAGCGGTCCGGCCGGAAGCCGACCGATGACCAAGGCACGCTGCCTGCTCATCGGTGTGCCCATGGACAGCGGCAAGCGCCGCAAGGGTTGCCTGATGGGGCCGGATGCTTATCGGACGGCGGGCATCGAGGCGACGATCCGGGCGCTGGGCCACGAGGTCGAGGACCGGGGAAACGTGAGCCCCGGGCCGTTCGTGGAAGGCGGCACGGACGATCGGCTGCATGCCCTCGCGGAGACGATCGCCTGGACCCGTGCGCTCGCAGGGACGGCGCGGACCGCGATGGCGGAGGGATTTCCGGTCTTCATGGGTGGCGATCATGCCCTGTCATTGGGCACCGTGTCCGGCGTCGCGGCACATGCGACCGACGTGGGGCGGCCGCTCTTCGTGCTCTGGCTCGACGCGCATCCCGATTACCACACGCCGGACTCCACCGATTCGGGCAACCTGCACGGCACGCCGCTCGGCTACGTCACCGGGCGCGGTGCCTTCGCGGGTTTTCCCGACCTCGTGGCCACGGTGCCTACCGAAAACATCTGCCTGATCGGTCTGCGTTCCGTCGACAGGCCGGAGCGCGAGGCGATCCAGGCCACCGACATGGCCGTCGCTGACATGCGCAGCATCGACGAGACCGGCATCGCCGCCCCGATGCGAACCTTTCTGGAGCGTGTCGCGGCGGCGGGCGGCATGCTGCACGTCTCTCTCGACGTGGATTTCCTCGACCCTGCGATCGCGCCGGCGGTGGGCACGACAGTCCCGGGCGGCGCCACGCTGCGCGAGGCGCATCTGGCGATGGAGATGCTGCATGACAGCGGCCTCGTGACCTCGCTCGACCTCGTGGAGCTGAACCCGTTCCTCGACGAGCGGGGCCGCACCGCCTCGCTCATGGTCGACCTCACGGCGTCATTGCTGGGCCGCCGGGTCTTCGACCGCCCGACCCGCAGCTACTCCTGAAAGGCCCGCGCATGACCCGCCCCCCCGCGATCAGGCCCTCCGAGCTGGCCTACGTCCCGTTCGTCAGTGTCGAGAACATGATGAGGCTCGTCCACCGCATCGGGATCGAACCGATGCTGAAGGGTCTCGCCGCGTACATCGAGGAGGATTTCCGCCGCTGGGAGCTTTTCGACAAGACCCCGCGGGTGGCGAGCCATTCCTCCGAGGGTGTGATCGAACTGATGCCCACCTCCGACGGCGAGGTCTACGGCTTTAAATACGTCAACGGCCATCCAAAGAACACGCGCGAAGGGCTGCAGACCGTCACCGCCTTCGGCATGCTGGCCACAGTGGAGACCGGCTACCCGGTGCTGCTGTCGGAGATGACCGTGCTGACCGCACTGCGCACCGCCGCGACCTCGGCCATGGTCGCGCGCCATCTGGCGCCGAAGGGTGCAACGACGATGGCCCTGATCGGCAATGGCGCACAGTCGGAGTTTCAGGCGCTCGCCATGCGCGTCATCTGCGGCATCGACCGCCTCCGGCTCTACGACATCGACAGCAGCGCTACCGACAAGGCGATGCGCAACCTCGCCGCCTTCGGCTTCACGCTGGAGCCTTGCGCCACGCCGGAAGCGGCCATCGAAGGCGCGCAGATCATCACGACCTGCACCGCCGACAAGCAATATGCGACGATCCTGACCGACAACATGGTCGGTGCCGGCGTCCACATCAATGCGATCGGCGGCGATTGCCCGGGCAAGACAGAACTCCACCGGGACATCCTCGCCCGTGCGGACGTCTTCGTCGAATACCCGGCCCAGACGCGCATCGAAGGCGAAATCCAGCAGATGCCGGAGGATTTCGCCGTGACCGAGATGTGGAAGGTGATCTCCGGCGCGGCACCGGGCCGCACGCGCGACGATCAGATCACACTGTTCGACGGCGTGGGTTTCGCGATCGAGGATTTCTCGGCCCTGCGCTACGTCCGTGCCCATCTGGATCAGACTGGCCTCTATCAGGATCTCGACATGATTGCCGATCCCGACGATCCACGCGATCTCTTCGGCATGCTCCAGCGCGCAGGACGCTGACCCGACGAAGCGTTTAGCCACGTTCCGACCCGGTTAGAGCGGGAACAGGGGGCCGGTGAGAGGCGGCCCGCAATCACACGCCGGGATGCCGAGAGATCGCTCGCGAACCGCGACTGAGTGGCGTGACATGCCGGAAAAGGGTCTGTCGCAGCCTCCGAGGTCGACGCAAATTCTCCGACCCAGTTTCCCGACTTGCGCAAAGCGAAGCCTGACGGGCATTCTGAAGCGGCCAGTGCGAACGCGGGCGAAAGCAAGCCCCCGCCGTGGTCTGCGCGACGATCAGCGTGCGCTCGAACTCGGTCAGGCGGCGATGATCAGACAATTGGTGGTGGTGGTGTGAAATACCACTGATCTCTCATCCACCGGTGACCAGAGTTCTGTCTTTATTTGCGCTAATAGAGCGGTTTGCCTTGGACCTGCCCCCCGAAAGTTCCCTCCATCATATGTAGAGTCTGCCCAACCTTAAGGAGCAGACGCATGGGGAAACGCCGTTTTACCGATGCGCAGATATTCGGGATGATCAAAGTGAGCTACTCCCCCACACTTGGACAGTTTCCGGTGTGATTTAAGCTACCTGTTCCATCCCGGATGATCACATAGACCCTCGGCGCTCTGCGTTTTTCATGGCAAGATCGATCCTGAGGGAGTGCGGCGGGGCAGAAAACAGTCTGGGGGACTGTTTTCCCGCCAAACGAAGCGGGGTTCGGGCCTGTTGATC
>JBBSVE010000218.1:0-4277 GCA_038233815.1 Rhodobacterales bacterium | reverse complement strand
CGGCTACGAGGTGACGGACGGCACCGCGACGCTCGACGGCGTGGATCTGCTGGCGATGGAGCCGGAGGACCGCGCGGCGGCGGGCCTGTTCCTCGCCTTCCAGTATCCGGTGGAGATCCCGGGCGTGGGCAACATGACCTTCCTCCGGACGGCGATGAACGCACAGCGCAAAGCGCGCGGCGAGGCGGAACTGTCGGCGGGCGATTTCCTGAAGCTGGTGCGCGAAAAGGCCAAGGCGCTCAAGATCGACGCGGACATGATGAAACGCCCTGTCAACGTGGGCTTTTCTGGCGGCGAGAAGAAGCGCAACGAGATCCTGCAGATGGCGATGCTGGAGCCGCGCATGTGCATTCTTGACGAGACGGACTCCGGCCTCGACGTCGATGCGATGAAGCTGGTGGCGGACGGGGTCAATGCGCTCCGCAGCCCGGACCGGGCCTTTCTGGTCATCACGCACTATCAGCGGCTGCTGGACCACATCCGCCCCGACGTGGTGCATATCATGGCAGATGGGCGGGTGGTAAAGTCCGGTGGGCCCGACCTCGCACTTGAGGTTGAGACCAACGGCTATGCCGGCCTCCTGTCCGGGGCCGCGTGATGGCGGAGGTGTCTGCTGCGACGGACCCGTTGGCCGGGTTGGTCCCGCCTCCCGCGGGCTTTTCGGCGCCCGCACGGCGCGCGGCGCTCGTCAGACTGCGCGCGATGGGCCTTCCCGGACGGCGTGACGAATACTGGCGCAACACCGACCCCCGTCCTCTGATCTCCGCCCAACCGCAATCCTCCGCGCCCTTGCGGACGGATCGCCCGATCTTCGAAGGCATGGACAAGCTGCGGCTCGTGTTCGTGGATGGCGTGTTCGACGCCGATGCCTCCGACGCCATGGCGCTGGAGGGGGTGGAGATCTCGCTGCTCTCGAAGGCTGACGCGCAGGACATCCACTGGGCCAAGCCCTTCTACGGCATGCTGGAGGAGGCGGGCCAGACCCCGGTTCCGCGCCCGCTGGCCGCGATGAACACTGCCATGGCGCTCGAAGGTCTGTTGATCCGGGTGACGGGCCAGCCTTCGCGTCCGATCCATATTTCCTACCGGCAGGGGTCCAATACTTCCGATGTTGCCTTGCACCATTGCATCAGGATGGAGCCGGGGGCGGAGCTGACGTTGATCGAGACCGGGACTGCCGGCGCGCGCTCCGACATCGTGATGGAGGTGGACGTCGCCGACAACGCACGGTTCCACCATGTCCGCCCGCAGGGTCGGGCCGAGGGGCGCCATGTCGCGACCCATATCTTCGCGCGCGTCGGCGCGGAGGCGCTGTTCAAAAGCTTCACTTTGTCGATGAACGGCCGCCTGACCCGCAACGAGGCGGTGATCGAGCTTTTGGGCGACGACGGCGTGGCCCATGTCGCGGGCGCGGCGGTGGGGGACGGCGCGTTTCACCATGACGACACGGTCTTCATGACCCACACCGGGCATGGGTGCGAAAGTCGTCAGGTCTTCAAGAAGGTGTTGAAGAACGGCGCGGTTGGAGTGTTTCAAGGCAAGATCCTCGTGCGGCAGTCGGCGCAGAAGACCGACGGCTACCAGATCTCCAAATCCCTGATGCTGGACGGCGACAGCCAGTTCCTCGCCAAGCCGGAGCTGGAGATCTACGCCGACGACGTGAAATGCTCGCACGGCTCCACCACCGGGGCGATTGACGAGACGGCGCTCTTCTACCTCCGTTCGCGCGGGATCCCCAAACGGTCGGCGGAGGCGCTGCTGGTTCTGTCTTTTCTGGCCGAGGCGCTGGCCGAGATCGAGGATCAGGCCTTCATGCCCGACCTCATTACGCGGCTCGAGGAGTGGCTGGAACGCCATGACGGCGCGTGAATGGCGGTCACGTCGGATATCCTTGAAAGCTGGCACCATCCCGGCCGGGTCATGCGACGTCATCTGGCTCGCCCCGCGTCGGAGCCGTGGATATTCTCCCTCCTCGTGGCGTTTCTGGTGCTCGTCTTCGTGGCGCAGGCCCCTTATCTCTCGCGCCTCAGCTTCTATCAACCGGAGGTTCCGATGACGCAGCGGATGGTGGCCGCAGGCCTGGCGCTGCTTGCATCGGTTCCGGTCTGGTATGGTCTGGCGGCGCTGGCGCATCTGTCGGCGCGGCTCGTGGGCGGCAGGGGCGGTTGGTATGGCGCACGGCTGGCGCTGTTCTGGGCGCTTCTGTCAGTGGCGCCGCTGATGCTGTTTCAGGGATTGCTGGCGGGCTTTGCGGGACCGTCACCCGGCCTGACGGCGGTGGGCATCGTCATCGGCGTCGCGTTCCTGACGCTCTGGGCCCTGAACCTGAGGGAGGCGGAACGCGCATGGACCTGACCGCGCGGACCCTTCTCGGCATGGTGCGCTCTTCCATATCCGCGCCCCGGGCGGCGGCGGCGGCGCTGATCGGGCAGAACCTCCCCCGCGAGGCGGGCTGGTTTGGACTGGCGCTGATGGCCGTGGGGACGGCGATCCTGACCCATCTCAGTTTTGCCACCATGCCGGAGGAGACGCAGTCCTTCTTCGCCGAGGCGATGCGCTCCCCCATTCGCACGGCACTCCTGCAATGGGCGGCGATGCTCGTCGCGGTGCAATTGGTGCACAAGGTCGGGCGCTGGCGGGGCGGCACGGGAAGCCTTGCCGACAGCGTCCTGTTGGTCGCGTGGCTGCAGTTCAGTCTCCTCGTCGCGCAGGCGGTGGAGATCGTGGTCCAGCTCGCCGTGCCGCCGCTGGGCGGGTTGATGAGCATCGGCTCGCTGATCCTCCTCTTCTGGCTTCTCACCAATTTCGTGGCTGAGTTGCATGGATTCCGGTCCTTGCCGCTTACGTTCCTCGGCATCATCGCGACCATGCTGGCTGCGGCAATCGTGCTGGCGCTGGTCTTCACGCTGGTCTTCGGGCTGGTGGGACCGAAAGGATAGATATGTTCGATGTCACGGCCGTCAGGGCCGATTTTCCTATCCTTTCGCGGAGGATCAACGACCGCCCGCTCGTTTATCTCGACAATGGCGCGTCGGCACAAAAGCCGCAGGTCGTCATCGACGCCATGACGCGCGCCTATTCGCACGACTACGCCAACGTCCACCGCGGTCTCCACACCCTGTCGACCATTGCGACGGAGGCCTACGAGGCCGTGCGCGGCAACGTCGCGCGCTTCCTGAACGCCCCGTCCGAGCGGGAGATCGTCTTCACCACCGGCACGACGGAGGCGATCAACATGATTTCCTACGCCTGGGCCGCGCCCCGGATGCAGCCGGGCGACGAGATCGTGCTGTCGATCATGGAGCATCACGCCAATATCGTGCCATGGCATTTCCTGCGCGAGCGGCAGGGCGTCGTGATCCGCTGGGTCGATGTGGATGCGAACGGCGATCTCGACCCGCAGGCGGTTCTGGACGCGATCGGCCCGCGCACCAAACTGGTCGCGGTGACGCACATGTCGAACGTGCTGGGCACCGTGGTCGATGTGAAGGCGATCTGCGACGGAGCGCGGGCGCGGGGGGTTCCGGTGCTGGTCGACGGCTCGCAGGCGGCTGTGCACATGCCGGTCGATGTGGCGGAGATCGGTTGCGATTTTTATGCAATCACAGGGCATAAGCTATACGGGCCAAGCGGTTCCGGCGCGATCTTCATCCGGCGCGAGAGGATGGAGGAGATGCGTCCCTTCCTCGGCGGCGGCGACATGATCCGGGAGGTGAGCCGCGACACGGTGAGCTACGCCGACCCGCCGCTGCGGTTCGAGGCCGGAACGCCGGGCATCGTGCAGCAGATTGGCCTTGGCGTGGCGCTGGACTATCTGACAGGTCTCGGCATGGCCAACATCGCCGCGCATGAGCGGACCCTGCGCGATCACGCCGCCGGACGGCTGGCGGGGCTCAACTGGCTAAATGTGCAGGGGAAATCCGCTACCAAGGGTGCGATCTTCAGCTTCACGCTGGAGGGGCAGGCGCATGCGCACGACATTTCCACAATCCTCGACCGGCGCGGGATTGCGGTACGCGCGGGCACTCATTGCGCGATGCCGCTGATGGAGGAGCTGGGCGTAGGGGCCACCTGCCGCGCGTCCTTCGGCCTCTACAACACCGTGGAGGAGGCCGACGCACTGGTCGAGGCGCTGGAGTTCTGCCACGAGCTTTTCGGCTGAGGCACGCCCCCAGAAACCGGGGTGTCCGGCCAGATCCCGATTGCAGCGACCGTCGGGGCACGCTAGACCGCAGGCGCGGCACCCGTAGCTCAGCTGGATAGAGCGCTGCCCTCCG
>JBBSVE010000217.1:0-4312 GCA_038233815.1 Rhodobacterales bacterium | reverse complement strand
TAGGCAGGAATGACAACGGTAATCATCGCAACTGCACCAGGCTGACAAGAGTAAATAAAGAAACAGCTAGCACGATCCTGTCCGTGCCAGAAGGGTTAGAGAGACACGATTTTTCGACGTTTTCTTTCTTGGCCGGTCAGCGGCGGGCGTGCTAGCGTTCGGGAGTGTCGAAATGTTGCCGTGTTTCGCGTCGGGTATTCTCGTTACGTCTGAAATTTCTCATCCGTTTGAATGCTCCTGTTCCGGGTGTGTGGAGACATTCGAGCGTGCAGTCGTTGCCCGGCGGAATGTCGCGGAACATGCGCTCTCAAGATTGCGAAAGCGGCTATGACGAACATGTCCCTTGACCTGATTATTTGTAGCTACAACCGCGCGCGGCAGCTCGACGATTGCCTGACGACGCTGGCTTCTCAGACTGCGCCGCACGAGTGCTGGCGGGTTACAGTGGTCGACAATGCGTCGACCGACGAGACATCTGCAGTTGTCGACAGGCATGTTGCCGCAGGTCACCTTCCTGCACTGACCCGCATCCTCGAGACGCGTCAGGGTTTGCAGGAAGCGCGGCGCCGCGGTCTGACGAGCGTCTCCGGACAATGGGCCGCTCTCGTCGACGACGATTGCCACCTCGATCCAGGCTGGGTCACAGCTTCCTTGGCAGCCATCAAAGCCGCTCCCGATGCGGGGGCGCTCGGCGGTCGGGTCGTCGTCGACTGGGGTGGCCGGGTGCCGGGCGCGCTGCGCCGCAATGGCTGGCTGTTCGCTCAGCAAGATCATGGTAGTGCACCGCGCGAGGTAACGGCGCTTGTTGGTACGGGTCTGGTACTACGAAGAGAGGCTCTCAAGGCGACGGGTTGGATGAAGGAGCCTCTCGTCGCCGATCGGATCGGACGCGATGTCACGTCGGGTGGAGATGTCGAGATCACCCAGAGGCTCCTCTCAACCGGCCATCCGCTACGATACGATCCGGGTATGGTGCTCCGACACCAGATCGACAGGGTCCGGCTCGAACGACGCGGCGTACTGCGCCTGAGCGGTGGCCTTGGCTTCGGGGCGGCCGTGATCCGAGCGATGGAGATCATAGAGAGCGATTTGTGCGGAGAAGCTGGAAAGACATCCGCTGAATTGTCGGCATGGCAAGGCATGCGACTCCGTTCGATCCTGACGGGGCGATCCTACGATTGGAGAATTCATGACGCTTTTCTTCGCGGGGAGGACGGCGCGTTTGCAAAGATTGCTCACGACCAGGCACTTCGAAACCGCATCCTAGGTGCCCTGCGACGTGACCTGAGATGAAGAACAGTCCCAAAAACACTCAGGCTGCTGTCACACGATTGCGAATTCGTCTCCGTTACCCGATCCCATTTTTCGATCTGGCGCGGCCTTGATGCACAACTGACGCCTGAGGCGTGCCTTCCCCCTGCTGCTTTGGGTTCAGTCCACGCGGACGATCTCGGCCGTTCCGAGGGCCGAGAAGCGGTTCATGCGTGCGACTCGGATCTGGATTTCGGCAGTCTGACGGTCTGGTCCCTTGCAGCGATGTGTTCCCCGAACGCCTTGAGGCACCGCATCCGGTGCTTGGCAACGGATTGCTTGCAAACTATGAGAGGGTTCGCCTCGATCCGGCTTCGGACATGATGCCCGGTCCAGCGCTTCCGGAATGCCCGACCGTCGTGCCGGGTGGCGCGCAGGGTTTCGTTGCGGGCCGTTGGCGCTGACGTTTGCCCGCAAGTTCTATCCAACTTGAGCGAGACTCCGGTGTTGAGTTTTGCCCAGATGGGCGGGTTGTGCGACGGGGGGCTGGCGCGGAGCTGGTCATCGTGCGCAGCGTCAGACCCCGTTGCGGGGCGAATGTGGCGGCGTATTCGTTCGGGGTCTGCCATCCGTGCTCGAATGGGGACGGTCAGTGGTGTGGTCATCGCGCCAGTCGGCCAGCTTTGCACGGGCATGGACCAGCGACGGGAACAGGGTTTCGTTCAGCAATTCGTCCATTGCCCGGCAGCGCGTGTCGACATGCGCGAGAGGGGCGCAGCCACCCGTTGACGCTTTCGATGAAGGCATTCTGCGGCGGCTTTCCCGGGGCGATATAGTGCCGGTCGGCCTTGTGTTTGTCGGCGAAGGCCAGGATGGCGTTCGAGCCAAACTCGGTGCCCCTCCTCGGGAAAATGATCCCCCCGGATCGTTTTCTGACCCTCGTCGATCGGAGATGATGATCATGGGCTTGCCGTGCCGCTCGGTGATCGCCGCCAATTCCCGCGCCACCCGGGCACCGGACAGCGATGTGTCGGCGACGAGCGCCAGGCCTGCGCGGGTGCGGTTCCTCTCATGGTTTGCAGGCAAACCGTTGCCGGCAATCGTCGACCACGGTCAGCGTCCGGAACCGCCGCCCATCCGTCAGTTGATCCGACACAAATCCAGCGACCACTGCTGATTTGGGGCCATCCGCTGCCCGGCCATGGTTTGCCTGCAAACCATGAGAGGGGGCACCCGCATCGGCGCCCGCGTGCCGATCGCCCGTGTCCGGCCGCCCCGCCGCCGCCACAGGGAGCGTCGTCGGGAAAACAGTCCCCCGGACTGTTTTCTGATCCTCCTCCGTCCTCGCGATACATCCGGAACAGGCGCTTGTGGTTGACCGCGTGACCTTGCCGCAACAAGACATGCAGGCGCCGCCGGTCGGCGTTTGCCCGCAAACGCCTCTCGGCCGATGGATAGCCGAAGCGTCGCCGCTTGTGGGCCAGAGCCTTCATACCTTCGCGCAGATCCACATCGTCGACCCGCACGGCTGACAGCGCGCTGTCATCCGGCAACAGCGCAACACCCGACACGCCGTTATTCGCTTTAAACGATCCCCCCGGATCGTTTATTTTACGCTCTGACCTCGCTCATCCCATAACCTCGCTCATCCCATGACCCGCCATAAGCTGTGCTACCGCTTCCCGCTCTGCGACAGGCCAATCGCCGGGAAAAGAGTCCTCCGGACTGTTTTCTGGCCCGGCTCATAACCACTTTTTCCGAGCAGATCCTTCCGCGCCACAGTGTCGAGCATCCTGTCCGCAAGACGCCGCTTCAGCTTGGCATTCTCGTCCTCGAGCGCCCTAAGCCGTTTGGCCTCGCTGACGTCCATGCCACCAAAGCTCGCCTTTCATTTGTAAACGGTCGCATCGCTGACGCCATGCTTGTGTAAACGGTCGCATCACTGACGCCATGCTTGCGGCACAGATCGGCAACGGAAATGCCGGTCTCCGTCTTCGGAACATCGTTCCCCCGGAACGATTTCTGACCCTCCTCCATCGTTCAGAATGCCCCCTCCCGGCAGATTGCTTTGCAACCGCCTGCCGGGCAACGGATGATCTGATCCTCGGTGAATCGGGATTGCTTCATCTCTGGTCCTTCCGGTTGCGCCAGAGCCTATCTCAAACTGGATTAGGTGCGGGGGGCAACGTCAAAGGCATTATGACGACGATGCGGTAGGTCATCGTGACGAACGATGCGGGATGGACGAAGGCGCGGTTCTCACCGACCCCGGCGGGATCCGCAATCGAGTCCCTCCTCGCATCGTGCCGGTGACTTGTGCCTCGGCAATCAGGTCTCTTGGCGGGACAGGGCGGTGCCGATCAGGTCAATGAAATCGGCCGGCGATACAACCGACGCCACCGCGTCGGCACTGACGGTCACGCCCCATTTCGCCATTGCGGCATAGCGCGACTGGCGGTGAGCCAGAAGCTGGGCGTAGCCGTGGCGCAGGAAGGCATCGGGATCAACGCAGGCTTCGGTCAGATTCTCGTCGCGCAGGTAGTCGGCCCACAGCGTGGCGAGAAACTCCGGCCGGTAATACATCGGCTTGGGGGCGCGGTCGAAGCGGGCGATCAGATCGTCGCGCAGCGTTTCCGTGTCCTCGATCCAGACCAGAAGAAGGTTGCGTGAGAGCGCCGTCAGAACCGGATCGTGGGGATCGTCCGCATCCACAATCTCACAGATCGACCCGCCGCTGTCGCAGACGAAATTGTCGTAGCCATAAAGCTCCGCCGCGCGGTGGATGAAGCGTTCTGTGTCCATCAGGGCCGCCACTTCCGCGTCGCGGTGCTGAGCCTGCCGGGCGGCGTATTCGGCAAGGGGTAATCCGCCCCGACCCGGATCGCCCGGTTTGCCAAGATAGGTGGAGAGCGGCGCGAGGTTGTCGAACGCGATGTTGGAGCCGATGTAGACCGAATCCGTCAGCAGAAGTTCCCGCAGCAGCGGCACCTTCATCGCCTCGCGCTTGAAGTTGTCGGCGATGTACTCGCCCATGTAGCGGGTGCCGATGCGGTAATCGACG
>JBBSVE010000216.1:0-4315 GCA_038233815.1 Rhodobacterales bacterium | reverse complement strand
TCTTCCATTTCGCCAGCTCATCCGCCCAGGCCGCGTCGAACTGCGGCCCGCGCAAAGCCTCGGGGTTGGAGGCCGAATAGCACGTGGCCCACGCCCCGTTCGGCCATTCCAGCCGGTTCTTCGTGGCCACCCACTTCGGCTTCCGGTCGGGCGGCGAGCAGGCGATGATGCCGGAATCCCCGAACACCATCACGTCGCGCGCCTGATCCATCGTCTCCGCCACCAGCGCCACGCGGCGGCAGCGCCCGGGATCCTCGGGCCCCGCGCCCTCGACCAGTCCGCGCACCCATTCGGACCCGGCACGCGTCTTGCCCGCACCACGTCCGCCCATGATGACCCAGCTTTTCCAGTCGCCCTCGGGCGGAAGCTGATGCTTTTGCGCCCAGAACTCGAAGATCCACGGCAGCGCCAGCATGGCGTTCCGGTCCAGCCCGTCGAGGAACGCCTCAACCTCCCGCGGTGACGCGCAGGCGAGCCAATCTGCTCCCGATTTGAGATCTTGCGGCGTCGAGGTCGAGTGTCTCGTTTCCGGCAACGCTGTCGATTTTCGTGCGGATTCCATCGATCCGGGTCCTTTCTGCCATCACTGTATGAAACGCGGCGGTCAGATCGCGCGCCGCCACCGAGGCCGCCTTCGGCATCGCCGCCGGCTCCGACTGCACCTGCGCGATAGCGGCCGCGAGGTTTTCGGCCGCCTCTAGAAACAGCCCCTGAGCAAAGGCCAGCAAGTTGCCCAGCCCCTCCTGCGTCCCGGGGCCCTGATCTGTAACAGGAATCGTCATGTTCATAATCGTCTGCACCCGCCTCTCATGCCTGTCCGCACGAGCGACATGAAAAGGGCGGACGGGAATGCCCCGCACCGCCGTATCGTCATGTCGTCCAGCATGGGGAAAAGATGCGCCCGAACGCGCGCCCGGTCAAACGCATTCTCTAGCGTTTACAGGGTGTTGTCGCTCGGTTCGTTAACGTCTGAGGCAAAACGTGGCGGACGATTCACGGCATTCGCGGGGAAAGCGGGGGGTTGGCGCGATCTCCCGCGTTAACCTTTTGGGCTCAGTTACCCTGCACGCCTGTTGCGCCGTCCGCGCCCTGACCCGCCTCGATGGCCCGCCATTTCGCGACATTGGCGTTGTGCTGCGCCAGCGTGGCGGAGAATGCGTGCCCCCCCGTCCCGTCCGCCACGAAGTAGATGTCGGGCGTGGTGTCGGGGTTCAATGCGGCCTCTATCGACAGCTTGCCGGGGTTCGCGATGGGCGTCGGCGGCAGCCCCGCCACCACATATGTATTGTAGGGCGTCTCGCGGCGAAGCTCGGATTGCCGCAGCCCGCGCCCCAGAACGCCCTCGCCCTTCGTGACGCCGTAGATCACGGTGGGGTCGGTCTGCAGCTTCATGCCCTTTTCGAGCCGGTTCACGAAGACGGAGGCCACGTGCTTGCGCTCCTCCGGGATACCTGTTTCCTTCTCCACGATGGAGGCCATGACCAGCGCCTCCTCCGGCGTCTTGTAGGGCAGACCCTGCGCTCGCGCGGCCCAGAGGTCGGCCAGAACCGCCGACTGACGCTTTTGCATGTCGGCAATCAGATCGGCCCGGTCCGCGCCTTTGGTCACCTCATAGCTGTCGGGCGACAGGCTCCCCTCCGCCGGACGCGCGGCGATTGTGCCGTCGAGGAAGTCGGCGCGCTTCAGCTCCTCCAACACTTGCCAGCTCGTGACCCCTTCGGCGAGCGTGATGCGGTAACGCATGTCGGCCTCGCCCGTGGCGTCGAGATAGGCCTTGGGCGCGGCCTCTGTGGACGGCTCGAAGGACGCGACCTCGACATAGCGGTTTTGCGCGGGGTCCAACTCCCGCAGGATGATCTCCGCCTTGGCGATCCCGATGCGGAAGTTGACCTCCGCCCCGCAGGTCGACTGGCCGCCTTCGGTGAGGATCCCCAGCACCTCCGCCATCGAGCTTTGCGGCGGCACGAGAAAGCTGCCGAACTTCAGCCCCTGCCCCTTTTCGGTGTAATCCGCCCCGATCCGAAAAATCCGCGCATCCGACACCACGCCTTGTCGCGCCAGCGTCTGGCTGACGGTACCGAGCGACGCGCCCTTGTCGACCTTCACGCAGGTCGCCTCCGCCAGCGGTCCCGGCCCCTCATACTGCCGCTTGCCCCAGGCGAGCAGACCCGCCAGCATCACCAGCGCCACGATGAACAGCGTCAGCGCGTTGGAGGCGACGGAGCGCCACATCAGCCCGGCGCCTTCCCGAGGATCAGCGTCGCGTTGGTGCCGCCAAAGCCGAACGAATTCGACAGCACCACGTCGATCCGCCGCTTCACCGCCACGTTCGGCGCAAGGTCGATCTTCGCCTCGACCGCCGGATTGTCGAGGTTGATCGTCGGCGGCGCCACCTGATCGCGCAGCGCCAGAATGCAGAAGATCGCCTCCACCGCGCCGGCTGCCCCCAGCAGATGCCCGATGGCGCTTTTCGTCGAACTCATCGTCGTGCGGGAGGCGGCATCTCCCAACAGCCGCTCCACCGCGCCAAGCTCGATCGTGTCGGCCATGGTCGAGGTACCGTGCGCGTTGATGTAATCCACGTCCGCAGGCGTCAGCCCTGCCCGCTTCAGCGCCATCTCCATGCTGCGATAACCGCCGTCGCCATCCTCGCTCGGCGCCGTGATATGGTAGGCGTCGCCCGAAAGGCCGTAGCCGAGGATCTCCGCATAGATCTTCGCACCCCGCGCTTTCGCATGCTCATACTCCTCCAGCACCACCATGCCCGCGCCCTCACCCATCACGAAGCCATCGCGGTCCGCGTCATAGGGACGCGAGGCGCGCGTCGGATCGTCGGCGCGCTTGGTGGAGAGCGCCTTGCAGGCGTTGAATCCCGCGATTCCGATCTCGGAGATCGGGCTTTCCGCCCCGCCCGCGACCATCACGTCCGCGTCGCCCCACTGGATCAGGCGCGCTGCATCCCCTATGGCATGGGCGCCCGACGAACAGGCCGTCACGACCGCATGATTCGGCCCCTTAAAGCCAAAGCGGATGCTGACCTGCCCGGTGGCGAGGTTGATGAGCGACGAGGGGATGAAGAAAGGCGAGACCCGGCGCGGCCCCTTTTCCTTGATGAGAACGGCCGTCTCCGCGATCGACGTCAGCCCGCCGATGCCGGACCCGATCATCACGCCGGTGCGGCAGCGATCCTCCTCGTTCTCGGGAAGCCAGCCCGCGTCGCGGACCGCCTGCGTCGCGGCACAGACCCCGTAGAGGATGAAATCGTCGACTTTCCGGCGGTCCTTCGGCTCCATCCAGTCGTCGGCGCGGAAGGTGCCGTCCGACCCGTCGCCGACCGGGATCTCGCAGGCATATTTGGTGACCACCTCGGAGGCGTCGAAGCGCGTGATCGGCCCCGCACCGGACTGTCCCGCGATGAGCCGTGACCAGGTCTCCTCAACGCCGCAGGCCAGCGGCGTCACCATCCCCAGTCCCGTCACAACCACTCGCCGCATCCGCAGTCCCCCGACCTCTCGCGCATCGCGCACCAAATACACGCGCCCCCGACCGCACGCAACCGGAGCGTGGCGTGCCAGCGGCCCCGGTCCCCGGAAATGAAACGGCACCCCGCAGGGTGCCTGTCGCGTTGCAAAGGTCCGGCGTCTCAGACGGCGGAGGAGATGAACTTCACCGCATCGCCGAAGGTCTGGATCGTCTCGGCGGCATCGTCGGGGATCTCGATCCCGAACTCCTCCTCGAACGCCATCACCAGTTCGACCGTATCGAGGCTGTCCGCGCCCAGATCATCGATGAAGGAGGCGCTCTCGGTGACCTTGCCCTCTTCCACGCCCAGATGTTCGACGACGATCTTCTTCACGCGGTCCGCAATGTCGCTCATGTCCGTTCCTCATTCAAGGCGGGCCTGGCCCGATCCTGCTGTCCCATGCCCCTTGGGGCGGCTCGAGTCCCCCGGATACCGGGGCGGTTCGGGGGAACCCCCGTCTTCGACCTGCGCGCCTATAACAAGCGGTTCGGGCCGTGGCAAACGCTTTCCCGTGATCCCTCCACGTTCCACTTGCAACCATAGGGACCGCCCCCGACTGCCGCAATGGGGGCCGTCGCGCGCCTGTCAGATCATCGCCATGCCGCCGTTCACATGCAGCACAGCACCCGTCACATAGCCCGCCTCCGGGCTTGCCAGATAGAGCACCGCCGCCGCGATCTCATCCGCCTCGCCCATCCGCCCGGCGGGAACCTGCCCGAGGATGCGGCCCGTCTGCTCCTCCGTCAGCTTGGCCGTCATCGCCGTGGTGATGAAGCCCGGTGCCACCGCGTT
>JBBSVE010000215.1:0-4324 GCA_038233815.1 Rhodobacterales bacterium | reverse complement strand
GCGTCGGCGATGAGCTGGCGCACCAGCGCGCTCGCCCCCGCGCCGCCGCTGATGACGATCGTGTCCACCGCCACACCGTTCGCGGCCTGCGCTTCGACGATCTGGCGCAATCCGTAGCCAAGTCCGCAGACCCCGGCCACATACTGCGCGGCCAGATCCTCCAGCCCCGTCTCCATCCCCAGACCCGCGATCACGGCTCTCGCGCCCGGATCGGCGAAGGGGGAGCGGTTGCCGAGGAAATCGGGCACCACGACCATCGGACCCGCGGCTTTCGCACAATCCGACAGCGTGTCGTGCGCCGCCTCGATCCGGGCCGCGAGCCAGCCCGGCACGGACATGCCGCTCGCCTGTGCTGCAGCTTCCGCATAGGCCGGATGCCCGCGCACCATCCGGTCGATGGCCGCACCCGCCGCCGATTGGCCGCCCTCGTTGAGCCAGAGACCCGGGATCATCGCGGCGAAATACGGCCCCCACACCCCCGGCACGAAACCCGGCTCGCGGGTCGAGGACATGGTGCAGGCGGAGGTGCCGAACACATAGGCCATCCGGGAGGTGACCGTTCCGGGCGCGCCGTCTGCCCCGACCGTGCCCACGCCGCCCGCATGCGCGTCGATCAGGCCGGCACCGACCGGCGTGCCGGGACGCAGCCCCATCGCCTCCGCCGCCTCTGCCGTCAGGCCGTGGCCGAGCGCGGTCCCGGGGGCCACGATCTCCGTCCCGATGCGCGCAAAGCCCTCGTCCGCCAGCACGCCCAGCCCGATTTCGCGGAAGTAGGAGGCGTCCCAGCGGTCCTCATGCGCGAGGTAAGTCCATTTGCACGTCACGGTGCAGGTCGACCGCGCGAGGCTGCCCGTCGCTTTCCATGTCAGGAAATCCGCCAGATCGAGGAAATGGCGCGCCGCCTCGAACGACGCCGGCAGGTGCTCCTTCAGCCACAGGAGCTTCGGCGTCTCCATCTCGGGAGAGATGATACCGCCGACGTATGCCAGCACGGCGTGTCCGGTGGCGTTGATCCGCGCGGTCTGGTCGAGGGCCCGGTGGTCCATCCACACGACGATGTCGCGCGATGCGTCGCCGGAGGTGCCCACCGGCACGCCCGCCCCGTCCGCCCCGATCAGGACGAGCGAGCAGGTCGCATCCACCCCCACGCCCGCCACCCGGTCCGCCCCCACGCCCGACGCGGCCAGCGCGCGCTGCACCGATCCGCAGACTGCTGCCCAGATCTCGGCCGAAGATTGCTCCACGATCCCGCCCGGGTCGCGGTGAAGCGTGATGTCCGCCTTCGCGGTCCCGAGCATTGCGCCCTTCGCGTCGAACACCCCGGCCCGCGCCGATCCGGTGCCCACGTCGATGCCGATGTAGCAGTCCCCCGCCATGTCAGAGATCGAGGCTGGAGGGCAGGATCACCAGATCCCGGATCGTGACCCCGCGCGGCCGTGTCAGCATGAAGAGGACCGCGTCGGCCACCTCCTTGGGCTGCATCAGGGAGCCGTTGGCCAGCGCCTCCTCCATCTTGGCCTTGGGCCAGTCGTCCAGAAGGGCCGTCACCACCGGCCCCGGCAGCACCGCGCCGACCCGGATGCCATGTTTCGCGACCTGCCGCCGCACGGTATGGACAAAGGCCTGCACCGCGAACTTGGAGGCGGTATAGATCGGCTCCCACACCACGGGGACAACGCCCGCCACCGAGCTCGTCACCAGAATATCGCCGGACTTCTGCGCCACCATGTGCGGCAGAACCGCATGGATCGTGCGGAAAGCCGCGTTGACGTTGAGGTTCAGAACCCGGTCCCAGACATCGGGATCGCCCTCCGTCACGTCGCCGCCGATATAGGCGCCCGCATTGGCGTGGAAGATGTCGAGCCCGCCTGCCGCCTCCAGAATGGCGGGCAGCATCCCCGCAACGCTCTCCTTGTCCAGCAGGTCCACCACGACCGGCACTGCGCGCTCGCCCAGATCCGCGCAGATCGCGCGCAGCCGGTCGCCGTCGCGGTCCACGAACGCCACCGTGGCCTCCGCCGCCAGCATGGCACTCGCGCACGCCAGACCGATGCCCGACGCGGCCCCCGTCACCGCCGCCACCTTGCCGCTCAACTCATCCGTCATGTTGGTCTTCCCCTTCAGGCCGATCAGGCGCGGCCATGTGAAACGCGGCTTTGGCGCGCGAGGCTGTCGACGATGACCGCCACGGCGAGAACGCCCCCGGTGATCATGTAGCGCAGGCTCGACGACAGGTTCAGGAGCGTCAGCCCGTTCGCGATGGACTGGATCACGATGATCCCCAGAAGCGCGGACCAGGCCGAGCCGCGCCCACCGAACAGGCTTGTGCCACCGATCACCGCCGCCGCGATGGCGTTGAGGTTGACGTCGCCGGTCCCCGCCTGCTGGCTGGCCGACGCGAGCCGCGCCGAAGACAGCACGCCGCCCAATGCGGCGAACATCGAACACAGCGCGAAGGCCGACAGATAAATCCGCGTCACATTGATGCCCGCGCGCCGTGCGGCCTCCGCATTGCCGCCGACGGCGGTGATCGAGCGGCCCCATTGCGTGCGCGTGAAAGCGTAGTTCATCGCGATCACCAGCGCCACGAACAGCGCGAACATCCACGGCACCCCGCGCCCGAGGTTGAGATACCAGATCACCGCGATCAGCAGCACCGTGATGACGGTGGCCTTCAGGATCAGCCCGCCGGTGGACCCCGGCGACAGGTTCGCCGCGCGCCGCTGCGCCATGGTGCGGAACCCCGACCACAGGACCACGATCCCCGGCACCACCGTCAGGCCAAAGGACAGCCAGCGCGGCATGATCATCAACTGCCCGAAGCCTACGAACGCCGACCCGTAAGGCAGGTTGACCGACCCGGTGGAGCCCAGCATGTAAAGTTGCAATCCCAGCAGCGCCAGAAGCCCCGAAAGCGTGGAGACGAAGCTCGGCATCCCGAGCCGCGTGCGCAACAGCGCATAGATCAGCCCGATGCAGGCCCCCAGCGCCACGGCAGCCCCGATGGCCACGAACAGAGGCATCCCCTGATTGACCCAGAGCACCCCGATCAGCGCCGATCCCACCCCGCTCATCGAGCCGACGGACAGGTCGATCTCCCCCAGCATCAGCACGCAGACGATGCCCAGCGCGATGACGCCGGTGGTGGAACAGTCAAAGAGCAGGTTCACGAGATTGTTCGACGACAAGAAGATCGGGTTGAGCGCGGTAAACACCGTCCAGATGATGACCAGCCCCACGACCACCGGCAGCGAGCCGAGATCGCCCGATTTCACCCGGTCGAAGAAAGCAGAGACGGAGCCGCCAACGCCGGTCGCATGGCTCACGCGCACGTCGCTCCGGTCCAGCATCGCAGGCTTGGCGGGGGTTCCCGCGACCATGTTGCGCTCCTCGGTCATTCCTGCCCCTCCAGTTCACGTGCCGCAACGCGACCCGCGCGGCGCGAGACGGCGTTGTCGGTGGCCCCGGTGATCGCGCCGATCAGCTCCTGATTGGTGGCCTCGGGCGTAAAGACGCCGTTGTTGCGCCCCAGCCGCAGCACCACGATCCGGTCGGCAACCGCGCGCACATCTTCCATGTTGTGCGAGATCACGATGACGCCCAGACCCTTGTCGCGCACCCGCTCGATCATGTTGAGCACCTCCGCCGTCTGCGCCACGCCAAGCGCCGCCGTCGGTTCATCCAGCATGATGATCCTGGGGTTCAGCAAAAGCGAGCGCGCGATCGCCACGGTCTGGCGCTGCCCGCCCGACAACGAGGCCACCACGTCGCGCACCGACGGGATGCGGGCGGCAAGCTCGTTCAGCAGCGTCCAGGCCCGAACCTCCATCGACACCTCGTCGAGCGCCATCGGACCCAGTTCCTGCCCCAGAAAGATGTTTGCCACCACGTCGAGATTTTCGCACAGCGCCAGATCCTGGAACACCGTGGCGATGCCCAGCGCCAACGCCTCGCTGGGCGAGGCGAGTGCGGCAGGCTTGCCCTTGAAGGTGATCGTGCCTGTCGTTGGCTGATGGACCCCGGCCAGCACCTTTACCAGCGTGGACTTGCCCGCACCGTTGTCGCCGACCAGCGCCACGACCTCGCCCGCGTGGATGTCGAGCTCGATGTCGGTCAACGCCGACACGGCGCCGAAGTTCTTCGATACGTTACGCAGGCTCAGCAGCACTTCGCCTGTCGGGGCAGGGGTCTCGGTCATGGCGTGCCTCCTCGCGGGCGGGTGGGGGTCCGGCCGCGGGGATGCGGCCGGCCCGGGGGTGAGACGCGGGTCGCTGGCTGCCCCGCGGGTCGCACTCGGCCAGGTAGCGGGCGGTGCAGACCGCGG
>JBBSVE010000214.1:0-4326 GCA_038233815.1 Rhodobacterales bacterium | reverse complement strand
GCTGATCCCCCTGATGATCGAACAGGGCAAGGCGGAGGAGGAGGCTGCCCTCACCCTCGGCGCCTCTGGCTGGCGCACGTTCCGGACCGTGACCCTGCCCAACATCCGCTGGGCATTGCTGTATGGCGTGCTGCTGTGTAACGCCCGGGCCATGGGTGAATTCGGCGCCGTCGCCGTCGTCTCCGGCAAGATCCGCGGCCAGACCGCGACCATGCCGATCACGATCGAAATGCTTTACAACGAATACCTGTCCGTTGCGGCCTTCACGCTGGCCGCCGTGCTGGCCCTGCTGGCACTTGTCACCCTTGCCCTGAAAACCCTGCTTGAACTGCGGCACGCCGACCAGATCGCCGCCATCGGCCATTCCTGAAAGGACCCTGCCATGCACATCGCCATCGAGAATATCGCCAAGACCTTCGGCCAGACGACGGCGCTGCACCCCGTCAGCCTGTCGATCCCGCAAGGCGCACTGGTCGCCCTGCTGGGGCCGTCGGGGTCGGGCAAGACGACCCTGCTGCGCATCCTCGGCGGGCTGGAAGCGCCGTCGGGCGGCCGCATCCTGTTCGACACTGAGGACGTCAGCAGTCTGTCCGTGCAGGACCGCCGCGCCGGTTTCGTGTTCCAGAGCTACGCGCTTTTCCGCCACATGACAGTGTTCGAGAACATCGCTTACGGTCTGCGCGCCCGCCCTCGTGCGACGCGCCCCGCGCCCGCGGTCATCGCGCAGAAGGTGACGGACCTGCTGCGCCTGATTCAATTGCCCGACATCGGTGCCCGCTATCCCAGCCAGCTGTCGGGGGGACAGCGCCAGCGGGTCGCCCTGGCGCGCGCCTTGGCCATCGACCCCCGGATGTTGCTGCTGGACGAACCCTTCGGTGCACTGGATGCGCAGGTCCGCAAGGAGTTGCGCACAGGCCTCCGCGACATTCACGACCAGACCGGCCTGACCACGGTCTTCGTGACCCACGATCAAGACGAGGCGATGTCCCTTGCTGATCTCGTGGTCGTGATGTCAATGGGCCGGATCGAACAGATCGGTCGGCCGAGGGAGATCAGACAGTCTCCCGCGAATGCCTTCGTCAAGGAGTTCACGGCGGGCTGAAGTGGGAACGAATTGGAACGCGCCAGATCGCGAGAGACCTGGAATTCACCACGGTCATACGACCGATGCATTTCGTTCGAACGGTAGTCCCACGTTCGAAAAGCAGATTTATATTGCTGCGGAGCAGTATTCGTCGGAGAGGTCTCGAACCGGTCATTCGCTGCACCCCGCGCGAACGGCCGCAGTCGGCTTAGCGTAGGATTCCACACTCTCCCGCAAACGACCCCATGTTGACGACACGGGACAGGATCCGTTCCGCTTTGAACATAAAGTGATCACATGTTGGGTTACCCTATCCATCAAACGCACGTTTGACGAAACGAGATTACGAAGGACCATTGTACCGGGCTAACGTTCGGAAAATCTCCACACGCGACCTGCATCTGCGGATATTGGCCTTTCCTGTCAGCGGAAGCCAACGCCATCTGTCAGGTGCAGCATCACCGCTCCTACTGCCCGACATGCAGCCGCAAGCGCGACCCGGCTGCCTCGACCCGCGTGAGCCTGGCCTCCAGTGCGGCGATCTCGGCGCGGCGGTCGAAAATGCCGGCTGCGAGGTCGTGGGCGTTAGGGGTCTCGGGCTCATCTTCCTTGGGGCCGACGAAGCGGCCGAAGACCCAGGCGAGGCCGCGCTGCACGTCGTCCATGATAAGGTAGAACGACGGTACGATGACGAGGGAGAGCGCGGTAGAGACGATGATACCGCCGATCACGGCAATTGCCATGGGCGCTCGGAAGGATCCGCCCTCGCCCACGCCCAGTGCCGAAGGGAGCATCCCGGCGGACATGGCGATCGAGGTCATGATGACGGGGCGCGCGCGCTTGTGGCCGGCCTCCACCATCGCCTCGATGCGGCCCATGCCTCGATCACGCATTTCCACGGCAAAGTCGACGAGCAGGATGGCGTTCTTCGTGACGATGCCCATCAGCATGAGGATGCCGATCAGCACCGGCATCGAGATGGCGCTGTTCGTCAGGATGAGGGCCAGCGCCACGCCCCCGATAGCGAGAGGCAGCGAGAGTAGAATCGTGAACGGCTGGATCACCGACTTGAACAGCAGGATCAGCACCGCCAGCATCAAGAGCAGCGCCAGCAGCATGGCGTTGGCGAAGGATGCGAAGAGTTCGGCCTGAATCTCGGCGTCGCCCGACTCAAGGGTCCGCACACTCGCCGGCAGATCGACGGTCGCGACAATCTCGTTGAAGCGCGCAGTGGCGGTGCCAAGGACCACGCCGCGGGGCAGGTTGGCGCCGATGGTGGCGACACGCTCGCGGTTCAGCCGATTCACCACCGACGGCCCCTCTGCCACTGCGATGTCGGCCACGGCGTTGAGCGGCACCGATCCCCCTGCGGTGGTGGGCACACGCATCGCCGCGACCCGGGCCAAGTCGCTCCGCGAGGCCTCGGTGAGCTGCACCCGGACCGGGATCAGGCGGTCGCCGATCGAGACCTTGGCAAGCGTCGCGTCGTAGTCGCCGATGGTGGCCACACGGACGGCCTGCGCGATGGCAGCAGTGGTGACGCCCAAGCGGGCGGCCTCGTCAGGGCGGGGGGTGATCTGCAGTTCGGGGCGGGGCAACGCACCCTCGGTTGAGACCCCCAGCAGCAGCGGCTCGCCCCTCAGCGCCTCTTCCAGGCGGGCCACGGCGGTGTTGAGGTCGGCCTCGTTGTCCGAGAGGATCGAATAGGAGATGTCGCGCCCTGCCCCTCCCCCGCCATCGGCGAGTTTGATGATACGGGCGTCGGGAATGCCGGCCACGGCGTCGGCGATCTCGACTTCGATGAGGGATTGCGGTCTGAGTGTGCCGTTGCGGCCATGGTAGGGGACGTCGGGGATGAGGTCGCCCGCGACGGGCACCTGTTCCACGATGTCGAGGAGGCGTCGTTCGAGCGTATTGTCGAGACGGTCGAGGATGACGGTCACCGCGGCGCGGCGCGTGTCGCGCTCGCCCCCCGGCGAGGAGCCGCCGAGGACAAATACGTTCGCGACCCCGTCGATGCCGGCGATGGCGTCATGGATGCGGTCGGTCGTCGTACCGGTGTCCGCCAGCGTCCCGCCGGGCGGCAACTCGACCGAGAGCGAGATGCGCGACGCGTCCTCCGGTGGGATGAAGGAGCCGGGGATCTGCGACATGAAGTAGAGCGACACGGCGAGGACACCGCAGGCCGCAAGCGCGGTGAGATAGCGCACGCGCATGGTGACACGCACGAACCACAGGTAAGCGCGCATGACCGGGCCGTCCTTGCCCTCGTGGTCGTCCGCGTCCGACGTCCGCATCAGGTAGGCGGCCATCAGCGGCGTAATGAGGCGGGCGACCAGGAGCGAGAACAGGACTGCAACGGCGACCGTCAGGCCGAACTGGATGAAGTACTGCCCGACGATGCCCGGCATGAAGCTGACCGGGACGAACACCGCCACGATCGTCAACGACGTGGCCACGACCGCCAGGCCGATCTCGTCGGCGGCGTCGATGGCGGCGCGGTAGGGGGTCTTGCCCATGCGGATGTGGCGCTGGATGTTCTCGATCTCAACGATAGCGTCGTCCACCAGGATGCCGGTGGCCAGCGTGATCGCCAGAAATGAGATGAGGTTGAGCGAGAAGCCCAGCAGATCCATGACCCAGAAGGTCGGGATGGCCGACAGCGGCAGGGCCACGGCGGTGATGAGCGTTGCACGCCAATTGCGCAGGAACAGGAACACCACCAGGACCGCGAGGATCGCCCCCTCGATCAATGTCGTGATCGCTGCCTCATAGTTGCCGTAGGTCGAATAGACCAGGTCGACCATGAGGTCGATGGCAACGCCCGGGTTCGCGTCACGGATTGTCGCGATGGTGGCCTCGACCTCCTCCTGGACGCTGACCTCCGAGGCACCTTGCGCGCGGAACACCGCGAACACCACAACCTCTTCGCCATTGAAGCGGGCGAAGGATTTCAGCTCCTCGAAGGTGTCGGTAATCTTGCCTAGGTCCGATAGGCGTACCATCTGCCCGTTGGGCAGCGCGATGGCGGTGGCGGCCAGACGCTCGGCACCGCCTTGGTCACCAAGGAGCCGGATCGCCTGCTCGCCGGTGCCGATCTCCGCGCTGCCGGCGCCCTGGTTGGCGTTGGTGGCCCTGATCTGGCCCGAGACGGTCGCGGCAGTAATGCCGTAGGCGTCAAGTCGTGTGGGGTCGAGGTCGATCCTGATCTCGCGGTCGCCGCCGCCGTAGCGGTCAACCTG
>JBBSVE010000213.1:0-4328 GCA_038233815.1 Rhodobacterales bacterium | reverse complement strand
TGCGGTCGCGGGCAGGCTGCCGGCGGGCCACAACCAGGAAGGCCGCCCGCTCCTCGGCGTTGAGGTAAAGCCGGTTTCCGGCGGGATCGTGGAGGCGCATTCCGCTCATGTGAACAGTCTGCCCGGGAAGTGTTAAGCAGGAAAGCCGAAATCGGCCCCCCGCCCTGCCAGATCACAGGTCGAAGCGCCCGCAGACTTAACAGTCTGGACAATAGTGTTAAGCACAGTTCTCAACTCGTACCGGACCTTCGCACTCCACGCAGCGAATGGCCGATCGGAGCCCATACCTGACGGTTCGTTGTCTGGCATTCTAACGACTTAACCTCGTATTCCGCCAGCGATCAGCCGGTCAAACGTTATGCTTTGCCGCTACGTGTCGCCCAAAATTGTCCAGCACGCCCTGCCAATCCGCATGCTCCTCTTCGTTGGGGATCGTCGGGTCAGCGTCGAACGTCTGTCGGACAACAGTGCCCGTTCCAGTTTCGGCAAACTCAACGCGGACAAGCCGGGCATCATCCATCTGCCGCCATTCGATCAGATGGTTCGGTTCGACCTGCGTGTAGGTCGCAGTGAAATCAAAGCCAGACTTGCCGTCCTTGGCCACGATGCGCAGTTCGAGCAGTCCGCCCACCTTCAGGTCGTTCGAGGCCGCGATCGTATGCCATTCGTCGGAAGCGTCCCATTGCATGATGTCATCAGGATCATTGAAAGCACGCCAAACAGCGTCGATCGGCGCAAGGACCTTCGTCTCAGTAATGATTTTCACAGCGTTGCGCTTTTGCGGGGTGGGGGAGTCGTCCATCGCCAAGAGAACCTCCGGCGCGTCTTCATCCCATAGCATAGTCGCGAATGGCAGCTTTGTCTCGCAGAGCAGAGGTATTTGAGCCAACACGAACGGCTGCTGTCGGCCTGTGCGCATCACCGCATGTCGAAGGCTTGCAACCCGACCAGTCCCCGGCATCTTCGTTGCTATCACCAACCTTCTTTGGTAGCATAAAATAGGAGAGAGGAGATCGCATCATGCCGCAATTGCTCGTCCGTCAACTCCCCCCCGAAGTCCATCGCGCGCTCAAGGCGCGGGCGCGGCAAGAGAACAAGAGCGCCGAAGCCGTCGCGCGCGAGATCCTGAGCGGCTCTCTGTTGCCTGAAACCAGCCTCGGCTTCGGTCACAAATTGGCTGCGATCTGGGAAGGGGCCGACCTGTCGGACATCGACTTCAAGGCCGATCGCGTTCCCTATGAGCCCCGCGACCTGCCGTGATCATCCTCGACACCAACGTGGTGTCCGAGATCATGCGGCCGCGCCCCACGTCCGGCGTGATGGCGTTCCTCGACACCCAGGCCGACGCATCGCTCTATCTGACCACCGTGACCGTGGCCGAGATCATGGGCGGGGTAGAGTCCCATTATGACGAGACGCGGCGCGATGACCTGCGGGCGCGGGCCAATCGGATGCTCGCGTTGTTCTCCGGCCGGGAGCTGCCGTTCGATCACAGCGCGTCGTTGATCTTCGGCGCGGTCTTGGGCGAGACCCGACGCAGAGGGATCGCCGTCAGCTTTCGGGATTGCATGATCGCTGCGATCGCGCTCCATCGGGGCTGCGCCGTAGCAACGCGAGACACGGCCCCATTCCGCGCGGCAGGCGTGGACGTCATCAATCCATTCGAGGGCGATGAGAAGTAGCGTCGGATCAACTCTCTCCTCGGAACCAAGGCATGGACGACGACCGCCACCTCTGACGATCGATGCCCGATGGTGAGAAGATCAAGCGATTACAAATCGATGCCCTCGGAGATCGTGAGGGCGTCCTCCAACTCGACCCCGAGGTAGCGGACCGTGCTGCCCATCTTCGTATGCCCGAGGAGCAGCTGGACGGCGCGCAGGGTGCCGGTCTTCTTGTCGATCTGCATGACCTTCGTACGCCGCATCGAGTGCGTGCCGTAGGCACTCGGCTCCAGTTTGATGGCGCCGACCCAGCCTTTGAGCATACGTCCGTACTGCCGCGTCGGGATGTGCGAACTGTCGTAGAACCGGCTCGGCCAGAGGTAGACAGAGCCGATCATGGCGGAACTGGCGATCCGGGCATGGACGGCCTCCCGTGTCGTCTCGATGACTTCGAACCGGACCGGGCGCTGCGTTTTGCTCTGCACGACGCTGGCACATTCTTTCACCCGACCGGCGGCGAAGACGTCGGCGACCCGAAGCCGCACGAGGTCGCGGTCCCTCAGCTTGCTGTCGATCGCCATGTTGGACAGCGCCAAGTCGCGGACCCGTCCGGCAAGCTCCAGCCGGACGCGGATGGCCCGGACGTGCCGGGGCAGAAGCGCGCGCTTCTGGCCGACGATTCGGACTGAGGTTTCAGGCGGACAGGCCCGGCTGCGGGACGGGTAGGTTGCTGACGAGCATGAAGTATTGTCCGATCCCCCATCACCACCCTGACGCCCGCAGGATACCGGCAGCGGATCTTGGAATGGCGGTTCGCAGATGACAGCTCGGAGCCCTCTTCGACCGGCGGGACAGTCCGGAAGAAAGTCGGGTCTCACGCAAGGACATTTTCCTGGGAATGGGGTTTGGATGACACCATGCGGGTGGTGCAGGAGGCAGAATGCCTTGGTCGACTGGATGGTAACGTTGAAGCGATTTATGAGCCTGTCCTGATATACGCGCGAAGCTGCACGCTGGCCCACGGCCAGACAGACAGGTATTCTGAAGGTGTGGAGCACCGACGAAACGCGGTCATGCGGACGTCATATCCCCTCGCGACCAGTTCTCGGTCAAGGGGGGGGGCACGCAGTGCAGGAAGGTTGGAACGTCGGGCCGGGATCCGGGTTCTTCTCGGGGAAGGAGATTACCATGCCGAAATTTTCCAAGGGAGATCACGTCAGCTGGAATTCGGAGGCCGGTCGGGTCAGCGGCCGGATATCGAAGCTCCACGAGCAGGATTTCGCGTTTAAGGGACGCACCCGCCGCGCCTCGAAGGAAGAGCCGCAATACCAGATCGAAAGCGACAAGACCGACCATCTCGCCGCGCACAAGGAGGACGCCCTTACGAAGATCGGCGGATGACCGCGCAATTCACGAGCGTCGGCCACTCCAACCGCTCGATCGACGAGTTCATTGACATCCTGCGTCACGCGGAAGTCGGTCTGCTGGTCGATGTCCGGTCCTTTCCCCGATCTCGCAGCAACCCGGTTTTCAACATCGACCGGTTGCCGGGTGACCTCGAGCGTTTCCAGATCGGGTATCGCCACGCTGCCGCTCTGGGTGGTCGACGCCGCAAGCAACTTGGGGTGGAGGACGCGGCAAACGCAATGTGGAGGGTGCGGAGTTTCCACAATTATGCCGACTACGCCCTCGGTGACGAGTTCGGCGAAGCCTTCGACGAACTCGTCACGATGGGCCGCGAGACCAGGCTGGCGATGATGTGTTCCGAGGCCGTGTGGTGGCGCTGCCACCGACGCATTATCACAGATCATCTCTTGGCCAACGGGCACTCTGTCGATCATCTGATGGGCGGCCACCGGGTCGATACCGCCAGCCTGACGCCCGGAGCACAGCCTATCGGCGACGGAAAAGTCGTCTACCCGCTCTCGGGGTGAGTTGGACCAATCCTCTGAACCGGTACGAAATTTTCTGTCAGCATTCTGCACACAGGATGTTTCTCCGGCAATGCAGACATTCGAGCCGGTCCGGCGAAAAGCCCTCTGTCCCGTACTGCCGACGCAGACACGTCGCACTTCGGAGGTCCGCAATCGTTGCCTTCAACAGGATTCACATAGCGTGGCGCTTATCAAAATGACCCAGTGCGTTAAGTGCTTTCGATGAGCACCCGTCCGTTGAGAGAGCAGCGAACAGTATCCTACGCTCGCGCGATCGCCCGAGAGTACGCCGCCAACCCGCTGACAGGGTGCCGATCCTGTCTCCCTCAGGTAACCTTTTCCTACCCGCGCCAGCAAGCGCAACCGTCCCGTTCCTGCGGCCCATCCTCACCCGGTGAGGATGGGCCCTAGCGCGTCCACTTCGGCGCCGATGAAATCGAAGAAGGCTGATACGCGCGGGGTTTTGCGGATGTTCGGGTGGGCCAGGATCCGCCACGGCCGGGTCAGCTCCGGGATCGGGCCGAGCACCCTGACGAGATCGGGCTCGCGGTTCCCCAGCGACATTGGCAGTGCGGCGATGCCGAGGTCTGCCTTGACCGAGCTGACGAGACCAAGGATGGACATATTGCGCGACGAGATGACGGCCTCTGGCGCCACATCGGCCAGCCACGTCATCAAGCGATGCCCGGACAGGCTCTCATCCAGTGCGACGATCGGAAAGGTGCCGATG
>JBBSVE010000212.1:0-4392 GCA_038233815.1 Rhodobacterales bacterium | reverse complement strand
TCAGCCGGTCGAGCCGCTCCAGCGGCGTCGGAAGATGGGCGAGGAAAACGCGGGGAAAACGGGCAAGATGCATGAGGGTTCCGATCAGAATATGCGCATAATCACTATTCAACCCGACCCCTGCAATTGCAAATGCGAAAAAATCCTATAAAGTTGCGCTTTATGCATAATCAGGTCTGGGCTCCGGATGCGTCTTGAATGGCTCGAAGATATTCTGGCTGTCGCCGAAACCGGGTCTTTCATTGACGCGGCGGAGCGGCGCGGACTGACGCAATCGGCTTTTTCCCGCCGTATCCGGACCATCGAAGATCATGTTGGCGCGGATCTCTTCGACCGCACGCGCAAGCCGATTCTTCTTCTTTCCCACACCGAAATGCAGCGCGACCGGATCGCCCATCTCACGCGCTTGCTGCGCCAGCTTACGGCCGACCTGCGCCGTGGCGACCGCGCGGCGGAGAAAAGTCTGGTGCTTTCCAGCCAGCATTCCCTGACCGCGAGCCTTGCGCCCCGTATCATCCGGCACGTCGGCGCGGCCTTGGGCGATCTTCATATTCATCTTCGAACCGGCAATCTGTCCGATTGCTTCGCACAGCTTCTGTCGCGGACCGCCGACATCCTGATCGTCTACCGGCGTCCGGGCGGCGATCATCCCATCCTCGGCACTTATATCGACAGTGCCACCATCGGCACGGAGCGGCTGATACCGGTCCTGGCACCGAACGGTCTGGACCGTCTCGACGCCAGCCGCACCGCCGGAGAGGTGCCCATCATCGCCTACCCGGCGGACGTCTTCTTCGGGCAGATCCTGGAGCGGGAGATCCTGCCGCAGGTGCGGATCGTCGCGGAACCCGTGGCGAAGGCGGAAACCGCGCTGACACTCGCCTCGATCGAAATGGCTGCCCTTGGCATCGGGGTTGCGTGGGTGCCCGAATCGCTGGCACGCGACCGGATCGTGGCGGGCCGGCTCGCCGACCTGTCGGACCGTCTTCCGTCCTGCACTCTCGACATCGACGCGGTGCGACTGGCGGGCGACCCCGGTGCGATGCAGGAGACGGTCTGGAAACGGTTGCTTGCAGGCCCCATCCCGCCAACCGACGCAGACCGGGCGGCCTGAGGCGGGACAGGCCACTTCTCGCTCTCAGACCTTCGCCGGAGCCTTGCTTCCGCTGCGCGCATCGATCAGCGCGATCAACGCCTCGGTGGCTTTGCTGCGCGTCCGCTCCCGGTGAAGGAGCCCGAAGAACTGGCGCAGGCCCAGATCGAGGGGAAGCGCGTGAAGCCGCCCCGCAGCGATCGACGCCGCGACCACGAAATCCGACAGCGCCGTCAGGCCGCTGCCCGCCTCGACCGCACTCCTCACGCTCTCGTTCGAGGGAAGCACCAGCGTCACGTCGAGCGCGCCGGGATCGACCCCGATCGTTCGCAGGTCGGCATCGAGGCTCGAGCGTGTGCCCGACCCCGGTTCCCGCATCGTCCAGCGCGCAGCCCGCAGTATCGCGGCACTGACGTTCGCGCCCTCGAATCGCTCCGCCTGCACAAGGACGAGCCGATCCTCCCCCAGCGGCCAACGGATCAGGGCGGGGGCGTCGATCGCGCCCTCCACGATGCCGAAGTCGGCCTCGCCCTCCTCTACCATAGTCGCGGCCTGACCCGTGTTGCGGATCACGAGATCGATACCCAACTGCGGATGGCGCGCGCGCAGATCAGCGAGCACCGGCGGCAGCCAGTAGGCGGCGATGGTCTGGCTGGAGACAACCCGCAGATGGCCGCGCCGGAGGCCACCGATCTCGTCCAGCACAAGCTCGGCCGCGGCCACGCGGGCGACGACGCCTCGCGCCTCGACCAGAAACAGACGCCCCGCATCCGTCAGCCGGATGGACCGCCCGACGCGGTGAAAGAGGGTCACGCCGTGCCGTCCCTCAAGCGCCGCCACCGCCGCTGAGGCAGCCGATTGCGTCACGTTCACAGCCCTCGCGCCGTCGGTCATATGCTCCCGCTCGGCCACTGCGATAAAGATACGTAACTGATCGAAGGTCATGGGGCGGTTTCAACCGGTCTCTGCAACAGCAACAGTTTGCGCGACGCACAGGTGCGCGTCCAGAGCTTCGGCGGGGGGGGCACCATCCCAAGGTTATGCGTGGCGTGCCATTGAGCGCGATGGTGACGGGTTCGAGGTCACCTTGACCATGGCGGCCAGGATCCGTGCCCTTGGGAAAGCACTGTCGTAGCAGGCCGTCGGTATTCCCGTTCGTGCCACGCGGCGATGGGCTCCGGGGGGGGGGGCAAAAGAAGACGGGAAGATCCTGTTCGCTGCGCAGATCGGCGTGCCGGGCCCAATCAGCGCCATGGCCCCAAATGAGCGAGCGATGGAGGTGCGCGGGTGGGGGCGTGATTGCGGCAGCGATGGCGTCCCGGACGGCCACGGCGCCACGGCGCCCCGGCCTGCGAGGGCCGGTGTGTTCCTAGCGCGCGGTCCTTCGCGGTGACCGGGCGTGGGTAGAAGATGTCCGGGCCTCGTGACGCGGGTCGTGCGGTCTGCCAGCATGCCGGTCGCGGAGGCGTTCAGGCCGAGGTTCGGGTCTCCTTCCCGATGGCCCGGCACAGCCCGGTCGGCTGCCTCCGCCGGGCACTTGCCAATCATGATCTCGGGCGGGACGAACGGCTTGCCCCGGCCCCGGATGCCCCGGCCCCGGGGGACGCGCAGGGCCCTCCCGCTCCGCAGGCAGGCTCTCAACGCGCGGCGCAGCCCACTGCGGTCTTGCATGCAGAGCGCCTGATAGATGGCTTCGCGACGGATACGCATCGTTGCGGTCCCGGGACCGTTCACGCGGAGCCTGGCCGGGATCTGTTCGGGGCTCTAGGCCCGCCCCCTCGTCGGGACGGACGCGGGACCGGCCGTCGCCTGGTTCACGCCGCCGCCGGGCCAGGCACGTCCGACCCGTCAGATCGTGCAATCCTGCCTGCGAGCCGATCCTCTCCATGGCAACGCAGTATCTCGTGTTGCTCGAACTTCGCCGGCTTTGGGTTACCGGCTTCGGATTGCCAGCCGGCCCGTTCCGCATGCCATTGCGCCGCGGAGGCGCGCTGCGCCGTACCGCCCGCACGTGTGGCCGCATGCCTTCGAAGGTCCCGCGAGACCGTCGAGCCCGCCCAATCCCAGGCAGCGGGCGATCTCGCGTACTGCGTGGCCTTGCCCCCGCGAGCCGCGCGATCTCCTCGCGCTTCGCAAACGACAGGTGCCGCCCCGATGGCGGTGGCGCTGTTGGCGCGCGGCGGCGCTTTTGGCACGCAGTGGCGCTTTTGGCACGCGATGTGGCGGTGGCATGCCGCCGACCTCCCGGAACCACGGCGATCCCACCGTTTGGGAGGCCCTGCCACCCCGCGCCGCATCCTCGCGTCCCCGCCCGCCCCGAAGCGATCGCCAGCCAGAACCGCCGCCAGTCCTCCCGCTTCGCCACCCCAGCAAGACCGGGCGATCGCATCCGCGCTCTCCCGATCCGATCCACGCGTCCGCTCCGCCATCGAAACCTCCGGTCGCGAAGCGGTGCGACGACCGGTTAGGGTTGCCGTGCGAGCCAATGGCGATTGATCGTATCTGGCGATTGAAACAAGAGGAACAATTCGTTGGACCGCTGATTGCGCGGTGCCTATGTCGTGCGGCCAAAGGAAGTCCCCGCATGTATCCTGCCCTTGCCCCTTCACCCCGCCAGATCCCTTTGCCGCGCCTTCCGCGCCCCCTGCTGCCGGGGATCGCACTCTGCATTGCCATCACGGCGCTTGCTTACGGCATAGAGGCAGTCGAGCGGTTCGTCTTCGGCAAGATCTGGATCGAGGCGCTGGTGCTGGCGATCCTGCTCGGTGCTGCGCTTCGCACGATGCGAGCGCCCGGACCGGAGATGCAGGCGGGCATCAAGGTCTGCGCCAAGCATCTTCTGGAGTTCGCGGTGATGCTGCTGGGCCTGTCGATCAGCACGCAGGTTCTGGCCGCGGCCGGCGTGTCGTTGCTGTCCGGGATCGCGGTGGTGGTGGTGCTGGCGATCCTCACCAGTCTCGCGGTCGCCCGGGTGTTGGGCCTGCCAGTCCGGATGGCGCTGCTCATTGCCTGCGGCAACGCGATCTGCGGCAATTCGGCCATCGCCGCCGTGGCCCCGGTGATCGGCGCGGACAGCGACGACGTGGCGGCCTCCATCGCGTTTACCGCCGTTCTGGGCGTGGTCGTGGTTCTGATGCTGCCGGTCTTCGGCGTTGCGGTCGGATTGGCGGGGGCGTCCTATGGCGCTTTCGCCGGCCTCACGGTCTATGCCGTGCCGCAGGTCATCGCCGCCACCGCCCCTATGGGCACAGCCGCCGTGCAAATGGGGACGCTGGTGAAGCTGGTCCGGGTGCTGATGC
>JBBSVE010000211.1:0-4399 GCA_038233815.1 Rhodobacterales bacterium | reverse complement strand
GCATCGCTCCAGTGTCGCCGGCGTGCGGCATCCGCGGCAGACAGAACTTCTATCTCGGGTCTGAACTTATGGTCGGCCATAAGGTCGGACGTATCACCAGCCTCGAAATCAAGTCAGACGGCCCCCGCCGGAGGGATACAAACGATCTCCGCCGCCGTGCGGACCGCGAGGACGCGCCGGTCGGCACGACCGACCCGCAGGCGCAACCCGCCGCCGACGCGCCCGACGGCGAGGATGATGAGCGCGGCCATCAGTCCTCGCACCGCCATCGCCTCGGTCAGCGGTATGGTGCGGAGCGTGAGCTTCATCAGCACGTAGGTCAGCGCCAGCATGACGATCGCGATATTCATATCGACGATGCCGCGCATGTTGCCGGGAATGGGCATCTGTGGCTCGGTGACTGAAAGGGTAGCGATAAAACGGACGGTCAATATCCGTTCTGCCTATACCCGCCCTCAGAGGTCCCCTACGGCAAAGCGGCGGTTCGGCCGCTCCTGCCCGACCCCCGACGATCATTTGACCGGATTTTGACAGGGAGGCCGGACATGACGAAGCCCCCGCCGGTCGGCGGAGGCTTCAATCGTATCGCCCGGCCGCTGGCGTCAGTCGCGGCTCTCGAACGGATCGGCCATCGCGGGCTCCTCCGGCACGGGTTCGGGTGCGGCAAGCGCCGCCGCCTTCTCCGCCTCGGCGCGCCGCTCCTCGACCACTTTCAGGTCGCGGTCGGTCGCGATCTTCTTCACGCGGCTCGTGGCACCACCCGTTCCTGCCGGGATGAGGCGACCCACGATCACGTTCTCCTTCAGCCCGACGAGCTTGTCGCGCTTGCCCTGCACGGAAGCCTCCGTCAGCACCCGCGTCGTCTCCTGGAACGAGGCGGCCGAGATGAAGCTCCGGGTCTGCAGCGACGCCTTGGTGATCCCGAGCAGGATCGGCTCCGCCACCGCATGGCGCACGCCGAGCTTGTCGGCCCGTGCGTTCGCCTCGTCAAGCTCGGCCCGGTCGACGTTTTCGCCCTTCAGCAGCGTAGTTTCGCCACTGTCCAGCACCTCGAACTTCTGGAGCATCTGGCGGACGATAACCTCGATGTGCTTGTCGTTGATCTTGACGCCTTGCAGCCGGTAGACGTCCTGCACCTCGTCGATCATGTAGTTGGCAAGCGCCTCGACCCCCAGGATCCGCAGAATATCGTGCGGGGCCGGGTTGCCGTCCATGATGTAGTCGCCCTTCTGGACGAAGTCGCCTTCCTGCACCGGAATGTGCTTGCCCTTCGGCACCATGTATTCCACCGGAGAATGGCTGTCGTCCACCGGTTCGATCGTGATCCGGCGCTTGTTCTTGTAGTCCTTGCCGAACCGCACATAGCCGTCGGATTCCGCGATGATCGCGTTGTCCTTGGGACGCCGTGCCTCGAACAGTTCCGCCACGCGGGGAAGACCCCCGGTGATGTCCTTGGTCTTGGCACCTTCGCGCGGGATGCGCGCCACCACGTCGCCGGGGCGGATGTCCTGCCCGTCCTCGACCGACAACACGGCATCCACCGACATTGGGTAGGAGATCGGATTGCCCGCCTCGTTGCGCACCGGTTCGCCGTCCTTGTCCATGATGATGACCTCGGGCTTGAGATCGTTGCCCTTGGGCGCCGACCGCCAGTCCGACACGATCCGCTGGGTCATGCCCGTCGCATCGTCGGTATCCTCGCGCACCGAGATGCCCGAGATCAGGTCCACGAACCGCGTGACGCCCGCCTTTTCCGCGATGATCGGCAGGGTATAGGGGTCCCATTCGAACATCTTGGTGCCGCGCTTGACGGCCTGGCCGTCCTTCACGTGCATCTTGGCGCCATAGCTCACCTTGTGCGCGGCCCGTTCCTGCCCCGCATCGTCGATGATCGCCACCTTCATAGAGCGGCCCATCACGACCTGCTCGCCCGCCGCATTCTCCAAGAGGTTCGGGTTGCGGAACTCGATCTTGCCCTCCTGGGAGGCCTCGAGGAACGACTGCTGACCGCCTTGCGCGATGCCGCCGATGTGGAAGGTCCGCATCGTCAGCTGCGTGCCCGGCTCCCCGATCGACTGCGCGGCGATGATGCCCACCGCCTCGCCCTGGTTCACCAGCGTGCCGCGGGCCAGATCGCGCCCGTAGCACATGGCGCACACACCCTCCTCCGCCTCGCAGGTCAAGGGCGACCGGATCCGCGCCGACGCGACCCCGGCCTGATCCACCAGATCCGCGCGGCGTTCGTCGATCAGCTCACCGCGCGCCACGATCACCTCGTCGCCGCCGGGGACGAGGATGTCCTCCGCCGCGACCCGGCCCAGCACACGCTCGGCCAGCGACGACACAACGTCACCATCGTTGACCGCCGCCGTCGCGGTGATCGAGTTCTCGGTCCCGCAATCATGCGCGCGCACGATGCAGTCCTGCGCCACGTCTACCAGACGCCGCGTGAGATAGCCCGAGTTCGCGGTCTTGAGCGCCGTGTCCGAAAGACCCTTCCGCGCCCCGTGGGTCGAGTTGAAATATTCCAGAACCGTCAGCCCCTCCTTGAAGTTGGAGATGATGGGCGTCTCGATGATCTCGCCGTTCGGCTTGGACATGAGACCACGCATGCCGCCCAGCTGCTTCATCTGGCTGACGGAACCCCGCGCGCCGGAGTGCGCCATCATGTAGACCGAGTTCGGTTCCATTTCCGCACCGTTTTCATCGTAGCGGGGGGCGGAGATGGTGGTCATCATGGCATCGGTCAGCTTGTCGTTACACTTCGACCAGGCATCGACGACCTTGTTGTATTTCTCACCCTGGGTGATCAGGCCGTCCATATATTGCTGCTCGAACTCCTTCACCTGATCCTGGACTTCGCCCACGATGTCCCACTTGTTCTCGGGGATCAGCATGTCATCCTTGCCGAAGGAGATCCCGGCCTTGAATGCCTCGCGGAAGCCCATCGTCATGATCTGGTCGCAGAAGATCACGGACTCCTTCTGGCCGCAGTAGCGGTAGACGGTGTCGATGACGTTCTGCACGTCCTTCTTGCGCAGCAGACGGTTCACCAGATCGAAGGGCGCCTTGGCGTTGACCGGCAGCAGGTTGCCCAGCCGCAGACGGCCCGGCGTGGTGTCATACCGCTTCCAGACCTCGTTGCCTTCCTCGTCGATCTGCTTGATCCGCGCGGTGATGGCGGCATGGAGATCGACCTCCCCGGCCGCGAGGGCCTGCTCCACCTCGTCCACGCTCGCGAAGGCACGCCGACGCTCCACACCATCCTTGTCGGTCCACGCGCCACCTTTCATGCCGGCGCGTTCCATCGTGGTGTAATAAAGCCCCAGAACCATGTCCTGCGACGGCACGATGATCGGTGCGCCGTTGGCGGGCGAGAGCACGTTATTGGTGGACATCATCAGGACGCGCGCCTCAAGCTGCGCCTCCAGCGACAGAGGAACATGGACCGCCATCTGGTCGCCATCGAAATCCGCGTTGAAGGCGGAGCAAACCAGCGGATGAAGCTGGATCGCCTTGCCTTCGATCAGGATCGGCTCGAACGCCTGAATGCCCAGACGGTGGAGCGTCGGCGCGCGGTTCAACAGCACGGGATGCTCGCGGATGACCTCATCCAGAATGTCCCAGACCTCGGGACGCTCCTTCTCCACCAGCTTCTTGGCCTGTTTGACGGTGGAGGACAGCCCCTTCGCCTCCAGCCGCGAATAGATGAACGGCTTGAACAGCTCCAACGCCATCTTTTTCGGCAGTCCGCACTGGTGCAGCTTCAGTTCCGGCCCGGTCACGATCACCGACCGGCCCGAGAAGTCCACCCGCTTGCCGAGGAGGTTCTGGCGGAACCGCCCCTGCTTGCCCTTCAGCATGTCCGAAAGCGACTTCAGCGGGCGCTTGTTGGTGCCCGTGATGACCCGGCCGCGCCGGCCGTTGTCAAAGAGCGCATCGACGGCTTCCTGCAGCATCCGCTTTTCGTTGCGCACGATGATGTCGGGCGCACGGAGCTCGATCAGCCGCTTCAGGCGGTTGTTGCGGTTGATGACGCGGCGGTAGAGGTCGTTGAGGTCGGACGTGGCGAAGCGGCCGCCGTCCAGCGGGACCAGCGGTCGCAGTTCCGGCGGGATTACCGGCAGCACGGTCAGGATCATCCATTCCGGGCGGTTGCCGGACTCGAGGAACGACTCCACAATCTTGAGTCGCTTGATGATCTTCTTGGGCTTCAGCTCACCCGTCGCTTCCTTCAGATCCGCGCGAAGCTGTTCCGCGGTCGATTCCAGATCGATCGCCGCCAGCATCTCGCGGATCGCTTCGGCACCGATATTCGCCGTGAAAGCATCCGCGCCGAACGTGTCCTGCGCGTCGAGATACTCCTCCTCGGTCATCAGCTGGCCGGAGGTGAGGTCGG
>JBBSVE010000210.1:0-4413 GCA_038233815.1 Rhodobacterales bacterium | reverse complement strand
CCCATGATCCCGAAGATCAGCGTCAGTCCCGACGCCAGCATGAAGAGGAGCGCCCCGTATTGCAGCCCGTTCAGGACCTGTTCGGCGAACAGCAGCATGGGCGCTCCTCTGGCTGGCGCGTCACTTCATCTTGCAGTCGGCCGCATAGACATCGCCACGATCCGTCGCGACGGTGCTCACGATCTTCTGCACGATGACGCCGTCCGGCCCCTTCTCGAACCGGGAGAGGTAGTAGTCCTGCACCGGATGCTGGTTCGGCCCGAACCTGAACGCGCCACGCACGGAGGTGAACTTCGCCTCCCGCAGCGCCGCCCGGAAACCGTCGGCGTCGGAGAGGTCGCCGCCCACCGCCTCCAGCCCCGACCCGATCAGATGCGCGGTGTCATAGGCCTGTGCCGCATACATCGTCGGCGTGCGGCCGTAAGCCTCGCGGAACGCCGCGACGAAGGCCTTGGACGCAGGGTTATCCGTCTCCGACGTCCAGAGCGCGGAGGCGTAGACGCCGTCCGACGCGTCGCCCGTAGCCTCGATCATGCGTGCGTCCATGGAGAAGGAGGGGATCACCATGGGCACCGTCGCCCTCAGTCCCGAATTGGCATATTGCTTGGCGAAGTTGATGCCCGCCCCACCGGGATGGAACTGAAACAGCGCATCCACGTCCATCGACTTTATCCGCGCGAGCTCGACCGAAAAATCGGTCTGGTCGAGCTTGGTGTAGATCTCGCCCACCACCTCGCCCTCGTAGGTCCGCTTGAAGCCCGCGAGCGCATCGCGCCCCGCCTGATAGTTCGGCGCGAGCAGGACCATCTTCTTGTAGCCAAGCTCGTTCGCGGCCAGCCCCGCCGCCTCGTGGAACGCGTCATTCTGGTAGGAGGCGACGAAATAGTTCGGGTCGCACTTCGCGCCCGCGAAGGTCGATGGGCCAGGATTGTTGCTGATGTAGAAGGCCCCGGACCCGAGCGTGCCCGGCAGGACCGCCGCCAGCACGTTGGAAAAGTTCACGCCGGTCACCAGCTTGATGCCCTCGCCCGCCATCCGGTCCGCGATCTGCTTGCCGTTGGCAGGCTTCAGGCCGTCATCCTCGACCTCCAGCGTCACCGGAACGCCGCCGAGCTTGCCGCCGTCCTCCGCCATGGCAAGCGTGAAGGCGTCGCGGATATCCTCCCCGATATAGCCCGCGGGGGTGGAGAGGGTGGTGATCATGCCGATCGTCACCGGTTTTGCGTCCTGCGCCACCGCAGGCATCGCGGCACAGGCCATGAGGGCCGCGAGCATCGTCCGTCTGGTCATGGTGTCGAATGTCATCTCAGTCTCCCTGTCGGTTGGTCCGGGATTTGCCCCGTGTTTCCGGTATCGTATCAGATCGCAACGACGGGATGGCGGATCGTGCCGATCCCCTCCACGCAGGCGACGACGACATCGCCCGGCCCCAGCCATTCCTGCGGATCGCGGCCCGCGCCAACGCCCGCCGGGGTTCCGGTGGCGATGATGTCGCCCGGCTCCAGCGTCATGCCCGCGCTGATATCGGCGATCAGCGCCTTCACGTCGAACAGCATGTGCCGCGTGTTGGAACGTTGCTTCTCGACCCCGTTGACCGTCAGCCACAGATCGAGCGTCTGCGGGTCCGGGATCTCGTCCGCCGTGACGATGCATGGGCCGAAGGGCGCGTAAGTATCCAGACCCTTGGAATAGATCCATTGCCCCGCACGCCGGTTGTCGCGCGCGCTGACGTCGATCATCACGCTGTAGCCGAAAACGCAGCCAAGCGCCTCCGCCTCTGTCACCCGGCGCGCGTTCCTGCCCATGACGACGGCCAGCTCCACCTCCCAGTCGAGCTGCTGCGTGATCTTTGCATCATGCTCGATCGCGTCGCCCGGCCCGATCACGCAGGTCGGAGGCTTGGTGAAGATCACCGGCTGCTTGGGCAGATCCTTCGCGGTATCCAGCGTGCGCGAGGATTCCGCGACATGCTCGACATAGTTCAGGCCGATTCCGAAGATGTTCTTGCGCGGCCGGGGGATCGGCGCCAGCAGCCGCACGTTTGCCAAAGGCGTGGCGATACCCGGCATCAGCGTGCCGCCCTCGCCCTCCACCATCTCGCGCAGCAGATCCACGCCCACCGGCCCCAGATCGATCAGGCCGAGCATCGTGTCGGGCATCGACACACCTGCCGCGTCGCCCAGAGCCTCCACGTCGAGCACCAGATCGCCGTGGATAGCCCCCAGTCGGGCCGCAGCCTCGATATGGCTTCGATAGGTCACAAGACGCATGTCGGTTCTTTCGTCAGTTGAGAGCTGGTTGGCGGCCGTCGTTGTCGCCGAAGGCCTCCTCGCGGTAGAGGCCGAGCGCGTTCATCACGGGCATGTCGTTGAACGCGAAGAGGCACGCATCCTCGCTGTCCGACCCGTTTGCATGTTCGTGCCACGCCCACGAGGGCACGCAGAAGATGTCGCGCTCCTCCCAGTCGAAGCGCCGCCCGTCGATCACCGAATGGCCCCGCCCCTTGGCACACTGGTAGAGCACGCTGCCGGTGTGGCGGTGGGCGAGTGTAGTCTCGCCCGCGCGGAGCATCTGCATCGAGGCGCCGATCGTCTGCATCACCGGGCCGCCCGTGGCGGGGTTCACGTAGTTCATCATCACCCCGTCGAAGGGCGAGCCGTCCGTGACACCCGCGAACCGCAGCAGCGCCTCGTAGGTCGGCCCCCATTCGTATTTCAGCAACGGCGAGTAGGCATGGGCCCACGTCTCCCCCGCAGGCCGCAGACCGGGGCTGCCCCAGGCCGACGGCATCGAATCGACCGGGTGCCCGACGGCCTGTTGCAGGTCCGGGTGCACGGCGTAGAAATTGGCCTCCATCGCGTTCACGAACGGAATGTCGAGCCCATCCTGCCAGATGCAGGGCGCCCCGTCCTCCGCCACGCCATGTTCGTGCCAGGTGCCGTTCGGCGTCAGCACGAAATCGTTGGCGCCGAGCGTCATCTTGTGGCCGTCGACGATGGTGTAGGCGCCCGACCCCTCCATGATGAAGCGCAGCGCCGAGGCGGAATGGGAATGCGCCGAGGCGACCTCGCCCGGATGCATCACCTGCAGCCCGGAATAGAGCCAGCCCACCGCCGCCGCCACGTCCTGCCGCCCGGGATTGTTGAGGTAGATCACCCGCCGCCCCGCCTTTTCCGGCGTGACGAGATCGACCGAGCGCAGCACATGATCGCGCAAGTCCCGGTAGCGCCACAGCACGGGCCGGGAAGCGGACTTCGGCGCCCACGGCTCGATCTTGTTGGCCACGGTCCAGAGCGCACCGGCCTCCAGCCGCTCCAGCTCGTCGTAATAGGCGAGGAGTTCCGGCGTATCCTCCACATCGGCGCGCCCGGCGACGCTCTCGCGGTGGTTCTCGCGGCTCATGGCATGCCTCCCGATGACGATCTTCCGCCATAGTAGGAATGGCATTTTCGAAAGCAACCGAAATTTGCGAAATAGGCTGGGTGCGGGTCAATGATGGCCACCGCCAATGACATTCAGGGCCCGGACACCTCGCGGGATCCCCATGACACCGTGTCCCATCCTGTCGTCACCGCTGAGGCTCGGCGCCGTGGAGGTGCCAAACCGCGTCCTCTCCACCAGCCATGATACGGATCATCGCCGATCAGGAGGCGCGGGCAAAGGGGTTGGGGCTGATCGTGGTTCAGATCTCAGACGTGCATAAAACTGCGCGCGACCCCTGGCACATCCCGATGGCCAGATCCGACGACGCCATCTGGGGCTACGCGACGCTCGCCACCGCGGTTTGCCGCCAGAGGGCGGAAATCAACGGCCAGTTCTTCCATCCCGGGCGCGCGAGATCATCAAGACCAAGGATAGCACCGCACCCGTGGCCCACGAGCCCTTCGCGGTGCCGAACTCCCGCTGCCACGTCTTGCCCCTGCGTCGCCGGTGCGAGATCGTGACGGAATACGGCTTGGCGGCGCGGCCGCTGACGAAAGTGGGCTGCGGGATCGTGGCGAGTCATGGCTGTTTTCCCGCCCAGATCCTCACCCCCGCCGTCAATCTTCGCACGGATGACAACGGCGGCAGCGTGACGAACCGCCTGCGCTTCCTGCGCGCGGTCGCCGCCTACATCCGCGCCAAGACCGCGCCCGGCTCCCGTTGAGCTGCGCATCACCGGCGAGGAGCATGAAAACCAAGTGCTCGACGCGGGCGAGGTTGTGGCCTTCTGAGGTATGTTCAACCGGCACGGCACGGTGGACTGTTCCAGCCCCGTTCCGGGCAAGTCGGTCCCGCCCCGTGGAGAGGGTGCATATCGTGCTGCCGATGTCGGTGCCGCAGGCCTGGTCCGCGCCCTGTGCGGCGATGCTGAGACATCCGGATTTCGTCATCGCGCGCACCAGACAATCCCAGATCGTGGAGCAGGTGCTG
>JBBSVE010000209.1:0-4519 GCA_038233815.1 Rhodobacterales bacterium | reverse complement strand
GGGGGTATAAGCCCACTGGACGATAGTCGCCTCGCTTCCCCACCCGGCCCCGGCGCAGAGGCCTTTCGGCATTCGGGGGCGCTGCGACCGGGGGTGGATCAGGCGCCGCCCCCGACCGGCATCGTCGCCGGCCGCTTCGGCCAGCACGTCGAATGCGAGCACGATCAGGCTGTCGCCGGTCAGCACCGCGAGCGGTTCGGAATAGGCGCAGTGCACCGATGGCTTCCCACGCCGGAGGTCAGCGTCATCGAAGCAGGGCAGGTCGTCGTGCACGAGGCTCGCGCAATGGATAAGTTCCAGCGCCACGGCAGCCGCATCGGAGAGATGGGGCCGGTCATCGCCGCACGCCAGCGCCACGCTGAGAAGGATCGTCGGCCGGATCCGCGCCCCGCCGGGCGTCACCGCATAGCGCAGCGCGGAGGCGAGCTTCGTCGGCGCGTTGGCGCCCCCGTTCGCGCGTTTGATCGCATGGGCCGTGGCTTCGTCCAGTCTTGCTGCAATCGACATCAGTTTCCCCTGCGTCCGTGATTTGTCACTTCAAGTTGACACTCTGATGTAAATTACACTGGACACTCAGGGATCGGGAGTCAACAATCGGATGATCGCATTTTCGAAGACGGAGCGCATGGCGGACAGGCCCAGAGCAGCGGTGATCGGCGCCGGTATCGGCGGTCTTTGCGCCGCCATAAGACTCGCCGCAGTGGGCCTGCGGGTGGATCTGATCGAGACGCAGGCCGGCCCCGGTGGCAAGATGCGCACCGTGCCGAGTGCTGGGGGCCCGATCGATGCCGGCCCCACGGTGCTGACCCTGCGGCGCGTTTTCGACGACCTGTTCGCAGCAACAGGCGAGCGGCTGGAGGATCACCTGACACTGATCCCCCAGCGCATCCTCGCGCGGCACTGGTGGCCGGACGGAAGTCGGCTCGATCTTCACGCGGACAGGGACGAAAATGCCGCCACCATCGCCGCCTTTGCAGGATCGAAGGCAGAGGAGGAGTTCATCCGCTTCGACCGTCTGAGCGCCCGGATCTATGATGCGTTCGACGCCCCGATGATGCAGGCCGCGCGGCCTGACCTGCCGGGGATCCTGCTGAACACGCTGCGAAATCCCGCGATCTGGCCCACATTGCTCCGCCAGCGGAGCTTCGCCGCGCAGATGGAGCTGAGCTTTACCGACCCCCGCCTGCGCCAGCTCTTTGGCCGCTATGCGACCTATGTCGGCGGGGTGCCTGATCTGTCGCCCGCGGTCCTGTCGCTGATCTGGCAGGCTGAGGCGCGCGGCGTCTGGGCCATCAAGGGCGGCATGGGAAAGCTGGCGCACGCGCTTGCGGGTCTTGCCGGGCGCGCGGGTGTGACGCTGCGCTACGGGACGACGGCGCGGGAGGTTCTGTGGCGGTCGGGGCGGGTGACGGGGCTGGTGCTGGAGGGGATGGGCGAGATCGCTTGCGATGCGGTCGTGTTCAACGGCGATCCGGCGGCGCTGCGGGCGGGCCTTCTGGGCGACGGGCCGGGGCAGGCGCTCCGGCCCGCACAGGTCGATCCGCGCAGCCTCTCGGCCTGCGTGTGGAGCTTTGCCGCGACGCCCTCCGCCATCGACCTCGCTCATCACAACGTCTTTTTCTGCAGCAATCCTTCCGACGAGTTCGGCCCGCTCGCCAAGGGGCGGATGCCCGACGACGCGACGCTCTATGTCTGCGCGCAGGACCGGTGCCACGCCGCACCCCCCGGCTCCGAGCGGTTCGAGATCATCATGAACGCGCCCCCGAATACCGACCTTTCATCGCAGGAGATGGCCGCATGCCACGCCAGAACTTTCACCCGACTGGCCCGGTTCGGCCTGACCTTCGACCCGATGCCGGGGATCGAAAGCCTGATGACGCCGCACGGGTTCGCGAGCCTGTTTCCGGGGTCGCAGGGGGCGATCTACGGTCGCAGCCCGCATGGGACGCTGGCGAGTTTCCGGCGACCCCTGGCGCGGACCCGGCTGCCGGGGCTCTATCTCGCGGGGGGGGGGGCGCATCCGGGGGCGGGGGTGCCGATGGCGGCCTTGTCCGGGAAGCACGCGGCAGAGGCGATCTTGAGCGACCTGACTTCCGTGTCGAGGTCGCGCCCGATGGCTATGCCTGGTGGTATGTCGATGGCGTCTCGGCCGACGGGACGCGCGCGGTAAGCGTCATCGGCTTCATCGGGTCGGTGTTCTCGCCGTGGTATGGGTGGTCGGGCCGGCGCAATCCGGCCAACCATTGCTGCATGAACGTCGCCACCTACGGCCCCGGCGGCAGGTTCGCCATGACCGACCGGGGCCGCACCGCTTTGCACCAGAGCCGCGACGCGCTCCAGATCGGGCCGAGCCGGATGGCGTGGGCGAACGGCACGCTGGTGATCGATGTCGACGAGATTTCCGCCCCGCCGCTGATCAGCCGGGTGCGCGGGCAGATCCGCCTGACGCCTTCGGCGATCACGACGGTGGAGGCGTGCCTGACCCCGGACGCCCGCCACGTCTGGCGACCGCTGGCACCGTCCGCGCGGATCGAGGTCGATCTGTCGCAGGGCCATTCATGGACCGGCCACGGCTATTTCGATTCCAACTTCGGCACCGCGGCGCTGGAGGCGGATTTCAGACGCTGGACGTGGGGTCGCTATCCTCGCGCCCATGGCGGAACCACCTGCTTTTACGAGGGAATACGGGCAGACGGTTCACCCTTGGGTCTCGGGCTCGACATCGCGGCGGATGGTGGGGCGACGATCATCGAGCCGCCTCCGGTGGCCCGCCTGCCGCGCACGCTGTGGCGCCTGTCACGGGAAACGCGCTGCGACGTAGATGCCACGCCTCGTCAGAGGATGGCCATGCTCGATGCACCTTTCTACAGCCGCTCTGTGGTGGAGACGCAGATCGGCGGCGAAACGGTGACCGGGGTGCATGAGGAGCTGGATCTCGAACGGTTCCGCTCCCCCTGGCTGAAACCAATGCTTGCCGTCCGGGTGCCACGACGAGCCGCTTGGCCCTAGATCTTTCGGTCAGGCCCCTTCGGGCTGTTCTTGTCCGGGTGGATGTCCTTGTGCGTTTCCCCCTCGTCGGGAACGAATGCGGGATCGGGCGTGTCGCGCGATATGGAAGAGCCCGGGTCGGACGGATCGTGCTTGCGCGCGTCGGTGCGTTTCTTGCTGATCAGCGCGAAGACGACGATCGCGCACAGGGTGAAGAGCGCGAGGATGGGCAACAGGATATTGGTGTCGGACATGGCATCTCTCCGGTGGCGGCGGGATGCCTCGTAACGGACCGGTAACGATACCGTTCCCCGTCGGTTCGTTTTCGCACCAGGATGCGTCGCAAATCTGCACCGGGGGAGGGTCAGGCCGCCTGCGGATTGAGCCGCATGGTCGAGAAATTCAGAGCCGCAGCGATCGTGACCCAAATAAGATAGGGCAGAAACATCAGGCCCGCGATGAAATCAACGCTGAGGAAGGTCGAGGTCGCGGCCGCCACGGAAATCCAGAGGAACACCATCACCACCATCGCCGCCCGGATTCGGTGAAGGCCGAAATATATCGGCGTCCAGAGCGTGTTGAACGCGATCTGCAGCGACCAGAGCGCGGTCGCCTGCCCGTTGTCGGGCACCTGCGCGATCCGCATTCCCGCCAGCGACATCAGGATATAGAGCGTGGTCCACGTCACCGGGAACACCCAGTTCGGCGGTGTCCAGCTTGGCTTGTTGAGGCTTTCATACCAGCCGCCGGGCTTGATGAGGGCGCCCGTGGCACCCGCGGCACAGCAGGCGGCGAAATAGGTGGCGAACAAGGTCCAGTCCATCGGGCGTCCCCCAGAAGGTTCGCACCTAGCTATGTCAGGTGCCGATGCGATCCAAGGGCCCGCGACCGCGATCCTTGGCCTCGAGCTGCGCCAGAACGGCAAACAGCGTCTCCGACCGGCTGACCCGCGCCCGGGGCCGCGCGGCGGCATCCACGAGGAAGGCCACTTCCGGCACGGCGGGCGCATGCAGGATCGCGGACCGGGGCATCATGACGGATGTGGCCGCACGAATCAGCGACAGCCCGAGCCAGCCGATCTTCTGCCGCCCGTTCGTGCGGGCGCGGCTGGCGATGGAATCGTAATCCAGCCGGGCTACGGCATCGCCGATCCCCGCATAGACGTGCCGCGCCGCGAAGATCCCCGGACGGCAGGCGAGGGGCAGGATCGCGACCCCGGCCTCCGACCGCCTGTAGAGCGCGTCGGACTCCGCCAGCAGCCGCCGCGTCACGGCGCGAGAGCGGTGGTCGGTCACGGGGGCGCGCAGGAAAGCGTCCGGCTCGATGCCCACCTCCGCCAGCCAGTCCAGCGGCAGATAGAGCCGCCCGGCGCGCGCATCCTCGCCCACGTCGCGGGCGATGTTGGTCAGCTGCATCGCAAGGCCGAGGTCACAGGCGCGGGCCAGCGCGTCGGCATCGCGTACCCGCATCAGGACGCACATCATCACGCCGACCGCACTCGCCACCCGCGCGCAATAGGCGCGCAGGTCGG
>JBBSVE010000208.1:0-4623 GCA_038233815.1 Rhodobacterales bacterium | reverse complement strand
GGCCGAGCAGCGCAAGGTGGAGGAAGCGCGCGACGTGAGCCCGCCCGCACGCGGCGACGCGGCCTCTCCCCTGCCGCGGGAACGGGCGGACGAGGTCCTGAAGGACACGCCGCCGCGCGCGCCCAAGACGGCCGCCCCGGCGGCCGGCAAGACCCGGACCTGATCCGGCACGGAGCGTCGCGCCATGTTCGATATCGGCTGGTCCGAACTCATGATGATCGGGATCGTGGCGCTGATCGTCATCGGCCCCAAGGATCTGCCCGACATGTTCCGCACGCTGGGGCGGTTCACTGCCAAGGCGCGCGGAATGGCGCGGGATTTCCAACGCGCGATGGACAGTGCGGCGGACGAGGCGGGCGTGCATGATATCGCCAAGGACCTGACCCGGGCCACCTCCGCCCGCAGTATGGGGCTCGACGCGGTAAAGGATGCCGCCTCCAAGTTCGAGAAGTGGGACCCGATGGCCCCGCGCAAGACCGCCGCCAAGACGGCCCCGACGCCGGATCCCGATGCCGTGGCCCCGACCGAGACTCCCACCGAGACCCCGGCGGAGCCGAGCGTGTCGGCGATGGGGGCGGAGACGCAGGCGCTGGCTGACGCCCATGCCGCCAAGCGCGCGGCACGGCTTGCGGAGGCGCAGGCGGCGCGCGAGACGCCGGTTGCCAAGCCGGCCCCCAAGCCGCGCGCTAAGAAGGCGGCTGACGCGACGCAGCCTGCGAAATCGAAGGCTGCAAAGCCGGCGGGTGAGGCGAAGCCGGTCCGCGTGCGGTCCAAGCCTAAGGCGACGCGCGCTGCAAAGCCGGGTGACGTGTGAGCGTCGGGGACATCGACGACAGTTCCGCCCCGCTGATCGAGCATCTGGCGGAGTTGCGCAATCGGCTGATCAAGTGCGTTCTGGCCTTTGTGATCGCCATGGTGATCTGCTTCACGGTCTGGAACCCGATCTTCAACTTCCTGACGCGGCCGGTCTGTCATGCGCTGGAGGCGCGGGGACAGGACTGCACACTGGTGCTCATCAAGCTGCAGGAAGGTTTCTTCGTCGCGATCCGGATCTCGGTCTTCGGCGGTTTCATCCTGTCCTTCCCGATCATCGCGACGCAGCTCTGGCGGTTCGTGGCCCCGGGGCTCTACAAGTCGGAAAAGGGCGCGTTCCTGCCGTTCCTCGTGGCGTCCCCGGTGATGTTCGCGCTGGGGGCTGCGTTTGCCTTTTATGTGATCCTGCCGATGGCGTTTGGCTTCTTCCTCGATTTCCAGCAGTTCAGCCCTGCCACGGTCGCAAAGGACGGCGCGGTCGTGAAGGATCATGCGGGCGTCCTGTTCCAGGGCTCGATGGAGGAATATCTCGCGCTCACGACGAAGTTCATCATCGCGTTCGGGCTGAGCTTCCAGCTGCCGGTGCTGCTGACGCTGCTGGGCAAGGCGGGGCTGGTGTCGGCCAAGGGGCTGGGTGCGGTTCGCAAATATGCGGTGGTGGCGATCCTCGTGCTGGCAGCGGTGGTGACGCCGCCCGACGTGCCGAGCCAAGTGATCCTGTTTTCGGTAATCTACGGGCTTTACGAGATCTCGATCCTGCTCGTCCGCCGGGTGGAAAAGACCCGCGAGGCGGAGTTGCGGGCGCAAGGCCTCTGGGTCGATGACGAGGACGACGATACGGATGCAGACGCCAAGCCCTGACACCCTGACCCGGATCGCCGACGCGCTGGAGCGGATGAGCCCGCCGCCGCTCGGTGCGCCGGATTTCGATGCGGCGCAGGCCTTCGTCTGGCATGTGGGGCCGGACAGGCTCGACCCGGTGCGGGATGTGGCGCGGGTGGATCTGTCGCTACTGATCGGGGTGAACCGGGCGCGCGGCATTCTGATCGGGAACACGCGGGCGTTCGCTGCGGGCCTGCCTGCGAACAATGCGCTCCTCTGGGGGGCGCGGGGGATGGGGAAGTCGAGCCTCGTCAAGGCCGTTCACGCGAGCATTTGCGCGGAGGGGCTGCCCCTGATCCTTGTGGAGTTGAGCCGGGAGGATCTGCCGTCAGTCACGGCGCTGCTGCGCGTCTTGCGTGCGGCGCGGGACCGTCGGTTTGTGCTCTTTTGCGACGACCTCTCGTTCAGCCATGACGACACGCACTACAAGTCGCTGAAGGCGGTTCTGGATGGCGGGATCGAGGGTCGGCCCGACAATGTGATCTTCTACGCCACCTCGAACCGTCGCCATCTGATGCCGCGCGACATGATCGAGAATGAACGATCCTCCGCGATCAGCCCGTCCGAGGCGGTAGAGGAGAAGGTGTCGCTGTCGGACCGTTTCGGGCTGTGGCTCGGCTTTCATCCCTGTTCGCAGGACGAGTATCTGGCGATGATCCGGGGCTATTGCGACGCCTACGGTGTGGCGGTGGATGCGGACAGACTGCGCGCCGAGGCGGTGGAGTGGCAGGCGACACGGGGCGCGCGGTCCGGGCGGGTTGCGTGGCAGTTCTTCACCGATCTGGCGGCCCGGGAGGGCGTGCGGGTCTGACCGCGAAAGATTGCCTCCGCGCCGCGCCTCCTTTATGCCGGAGGGCATTCAGGCAGGGGGCAAGATGAGCAGGGCATTCGTTTTTCCGGGGCAGGGCGCGCAGACCATCGGCATGGGTCGCGCGCTGGCCGACGCCTATCCCGCCGCACGCGCGGTGTTTCAGGAGGTCGACGAGGCGCTGGGCGAGGCCCTGTCCGCGCTGATCTGGGAGGGCGACGCGGAAACGCTGACGCTGACCCGGAACGCGCAACCCGCGCTGATGGCGACCTCGATGGCGGCCCTTGCGGCGCTGGAGGCGGAAGGCCTCGGCATGGACCATGTCGATTTCGTCGCGGGACATTCTTTGGGCGAATACAGCGCCTATTGTGCGGCGGGGGCAATCTCTTTGGCCGATACGGCGCGATTGCTCCGGACGCGGGGGGCGGCGATGCAGGATGCGGTGCCGGTCGGCGTGGGGGCGATGGCGGCGATATTGGGCTTGGGCTACGATGCGGTGGTCGAGGTTGCGGCGGAGGCGGCGGGCGACGAGGTCTGCCAGATCGCCAATGACAACGATCCGGCGCAGGTCGTGGTTTCGGGCCATGCCGCTGCCGTGGAGCGGGCGATCGGGATTGCCAAGGCCAAGGGTGCCAAGCGCGCGTTGATGCTGCCGGTGTCGGCCCCGTTCCACTGCGTGCTGATGGAGCCCGCGGCGGCGGTGATGGGCGAGGCCTTGGCGGGCGTCGTGATCGAGGCACCGCGCGTGCCGGTTATCGTCAACGTGCGCGCCGAGGCGGTGATGGAGGCCGACCGCATCCGTCCGCTTCTGGTGGCGCAGGTCACGGGGGAGGTCCGGTGGCGCGAGTCCGTGGAATGGATGGCTGTCGCCGGCGTCACCGAGTTCTGGGAAATCGGCGCGGGCAAGGCGCTCTTGGGCATGATCCGGCGGATCGAGAAGGCGGCGGAGTGCCGGGCCGTGGGCACGCCGGAGGATATCGCCGGGCTCAAGGGCTGACGGCGGCAATGAGACGCGAAAAGGGGATGGCATGTTCGATCTGACGGGCAAGACGGCGCTGGTGACGGGCGCTTCGGGGGGGATCGGCGGGGCCATCGCCCGCGCGCTGCACGGCGCCGGGGCGACGGTGGCGCTGTCGGGCACCCGGACCGGGCCGCTGGAGGCATTGGCGAGCGCATTGGGCGAGCGGGCGCATGTCCTTACGGCGGATCTGAGCGACGCGGCCTCGGTCGAGGCGCTGCCGAAGGCGGCCATTGCCGCGTTGGGATCGGTCGACGTGCTGGTGAACAACGCAGGCATCACGCGCGACAACCTCTTCATGCGGATGTCGGACGATGAGTGGGCGAGCGTGCTGGAGGTCAACCTCACCTCCACCTTTCGGCTATGCCGGGGGGTGCTGCGCGGCATGATGAAGGCGCGCTGGGGGCGGATCATCAATATCTCCTCCGTGGTGGGGACGACCGGAAACGGCGGTCAGGCGAATTACGCGGCCTCCAAGGCGGGCGTGGTGGGGATGTCGAAAAGCCTCGCCGCCGAGGTCGCGAGCCGGGGGATCACGGTCAATGCGGTGGCGCCGGGCTTCATCACCACGGCGATGACGGACAAACTGACCGAGGATCAGAAAGGCAAGATCCTCGGTCAGGTGCCTGCGGGCCGGATGGGCGAGGCGGATGAGATCGCGGCGGCGGTGCTCTATCTGGCGAGCGCGGAGGCGGGTTATGTCACGGGTGCCGTGCTGCATGTGAACGGCGGCATGGCGATGATCTGACCTGTCGCCGTGGAACCTTCGCCCGACCGATCCGGCGGCGCGCTGTTGGGCCGGAAAGAGTTTGCCTAAGCCGATGCCGCTTGCTATGAGCGCGCTGACAACGAACCCGCGATAACCCGGACCCCGTATGGGGTGCGAAAAGCCGCCCCTCGGGGCATCGGACAGCAGGACCGGGCAAAGACCCGCTTTGAATGAGGAACGGACATGAGCGACATCGCTGACCGAGTGAAGAAGATCGTCGTCGAGCATCTGGGCGTCGAGGAAGCCAAAGTCACCGAGAGCGCGTCTTTCATCGACGATCTGGGTGCTGACAGCCTCGACACGGTTGAGCTTGTGATGGCGTTCGAGGAAGAG
>JBBSVE010000207.1:0-4645 GCA_038233815.1 Rhodobacterales bacterium | reverse complement strand
GATGGGGTCGGCGGGGCAGCAGGTCTTTACCCTCGTGCGGCGTTTGCGGGACGAGTTGGGCGTCAACACCACTTGCGGGGCGTCCAACATCTCCTTCGGGCTGCCGCACCGGCACGGGATCAACGCGGCCTTCCTGCCAATGGCGATCGGTGCCGGCATGACGAGCGCCATCATGAACCCCGTCCGGTCGGTGGGGATGGAGGCGATCCGCGCCGCAAACTTCCTGATGAACCACGATGCCAATGGTGGCGAGTGGATCCGCTTTTCCAAAGTGCTGGAAGCAGTCGAGGGTGGCATGACCTTCGCCGAAGCCTCGGCCGCCGCCGCATCGGCGGGCGGTCGCGGCGGGCGACGGGGTGGCCGCGCGCGGGGATGATCTGGGTTGGCACAGCCCTAAACGGGTAAAGCTGCCACAGATCACAGCGTCGGCATCTAGGAACACCATCGCGCATTGACGGACCGTGACCCCTTCCGGTAGCCGAACGCTATCGTCTTCCCGTAGGGGTTGTCGCGGCGGGGAGGGTATCGACATGGCATGGTCCGTGAACGTGGCGCTGTTCGCAGCCGGCGTTACTGTCAGTGCCGTCCCGGCCAATGCCGGCGGGATCGAACGGGGCCGCCTGAGCTTCGGCACCCTCTTCGAGATCGGGCGCTATGTCGAATTCGGCGCTGCGGCGGTGAACCCGTCGGTTTCGGGCGCCTACGCGGACCCCGCCTTCGGACCCTTCGCAGGAACAGGGACGGACAGCCTCTCGCCGTCGTTCCGCACATTCTCCTTCGCCTACAAGCAGGATATCGACGACCGTCTCGCTTTCGCCGTTTTCGTCGATACGCCCTATGGCGCCGACGCCTCCTACCATCGCGGCCCCTACGACGGCCTCAGCGCGACATGGCGCAGCCAGCGGATCGCCGGGCTGCTGAAATACAAGGTCAACGACCGCTTCTCGATCTACGGCGGTGCGCAATATGAGCGGGCGCGCGCCAGCATCACCATCCCGGACACGCTCATCCGCGGCGGTCTGGGGCTCGCGGCCCTGGGCGGCTCGCCCGCTGCGGCGGCGGTGCTGGCGGGCTCGCCTCCGGGGACGCTGCGCTACCGGGCCGACGGGGCCTACGACGGGCGCCTGGGCTACATTCTCGGTGCGGCCTATGAGCAGCCGGAGATCGCCCTCCGCGTTGGGCTGACCTACGAATCGCGCATCGTTCACAAGTTCGACTCCGAAGAGGGCATGGCCTCCCCCGCCCTCGGTCCCGTTGTGACCGCGTTCAACGACCGGATCACGCGGGTCGAGATACCGCAGAGCCTGACGCTTGACGCGCAAAGCGGGATCGCGAAGGACACGCTCCTCTTTGGGTCGATCCGCTGGGCGGAATGGTCGCGCTGGCATGTCCGTCCGCAGGTCTACGGCGCGATCTTCGCCAGCGACATCACCAATTTCCGGGACGACGTCTTCACCTATCAGCTGGGCATCGGCCGAAAGCTCACCGACGCCGTGTCCGTCTATGCGCGGGTCGGATACGAGCGCGCGGAGAAGCACGAGATGTCCACCCTCGCGCCCACGGACGGATACCGCAGTATCGGGATCGGCGGCACCTACACGAAGGACCGCATGAAGGTGACGGCGGGTGTGGAGTATTTCCGCCTTGGCGACACGTTCGACATGCTGGGAACCCGGTATCGCGGCAATCACGCGCTGGCCGCCGGTGTGACGGTGGGATACCGCTTCTGACCTTTACGCACCCCTTGGCCTCCGCCCCGCGTGCGCGCTATCAGGGGCCCAAGCGGTGCGGAGCGTAGCGATGATCTACCAGACGGCGGATGACTGGTGCGGTGCCGAGACGAAGCGCGTGCTTCTTTTCGGCATGTCGGGACTGGGCAAGACGCGGCTCTCCTCCATGCTGCGCCTTGATGCGGGCTGGTTCCACTACTCCGTCGATTACCGGATCGGCACCCGCTACATGGGCGAGCATATCGCCGACAATTTCAAGCGCGAGGCGATGAAGGTTCCGCTGCTGAGGGAGCTTCTGCTGACGGATTCGGTCCATATCGGCTCCAACATCACGTTCGACAATCTTGCCCCCCTGTCCACTTATCTGGGCAAGCCCGGCAATCCCGCGAAGGGCGGCCTGCCGTTCGCGGACTATGCCGATCGGCAGGCGCAACATCGGGAGGCGGAGGTGGCGGCGCTCCTCGACACGCCACGGTTCATTGCGCGTGCGGCGAAGCTCTACGGCTACGGGAACTTCGTCTGCGATTCCGGCGGCTCAATCTGCGAGGTGGTGGACCCGGACGATCCCGCCGACCCGGTTCTGACGGCGCTGTCGGACAGCCTCCTCCTCGTCTGGATCGAAGGCACCGACGCGCACCGGGAGGCGCTGATCGGACGGTTCGACCGATCCCCGAAGCCGATGTATTACCAGCCCGGTTTTCTGGCCGACCTCTGGGCGGACTATGTTGCGGAGCGTGGTATCGACCCGCGCGAGGTCGATCCCGATGCCTTCCTGCGCCATGGGTTCGCACGGCTTCTGGCGCATCGCAGGCCGCGTTACCGGGGCATGGCGAAATGGGGGGTTACGGTTGGTGCGGACGAGGTGGCGAAGGTCGCGTGCCCCGACGATTTCAACGCGCTGATCGGCGAGGCCATCGCGCGCCGCGCATGAAAAAGGGGCCCGCCCCGAAGGGCAGGCCCCCGAGATGTCTGACCCGCGATCAGGCCTGCCGATGCGCCTTCATCAGACCCATCACGAGGCTGACGCACATCACCAGAAGCACGATGGTGAACGGGAACCCGGTGCTCACCGCCATCGCTTGCAGGGCCGTCAGCGCGGCGTCGCCTCCGACCAGCAGCAGCGTGGCCGCCACCACCCCCTCGAACGTGGCCCAGAAGACCCGCTGCGGGATCGGCGCATCGGTCTTGCCGCCCGCTGTGATCGTGTCGATCACCAAGGACGCGCTGTCCGACGAGGTGACGAAGAACACCAGCACCAGCACGATCCCCAGGAAGGAGGTGATCGTCGCGAAGGGCAACGCCTTCAGCATCACGAAGAGCTTCAGCTCCAGTGCCGCATCCTTCACCGGCGCCGCCGCGTCTGCCACGACCTGAGAGATCGCCGTGCCGCCGAAGACGCCCATCCAGATCACGCAGACGATCGTCGGGATCACGATGACGCAAAAGATGAACTCCCGCACCGTCCGCCCGCGCGACACCCGCGCAATGAACATGCCCACGAAGGGCGACCAGGAAATCCACCACGCCCAGTAGAATGCCGTCCAGCCGTGACGGAAGTTGTCGTCAGCCCGCCCGAACGGGTTGGAAAGCGGGATAATGTTCTTCACATAGGCCGCCCCGCCCGAGAAGATGGTCGAGAAGATCGTGCCCGTCGGCCCTACAAGCAGGATGAACACCAGCAGCAGACCGGCCAGTGCGATGTTGATCTCCGACAGGATCTTCACCCCGCCGTCGAGCCCGCGCACCACCGACATCAGCGCGAGCCCCGTGATGGCCGCGATCAGCACAACCTTGGCCACGTTCCCGGTGCCCCAGCCGAAGAGGTAGTTAAGCCCCGCCAGCGCCTGCTCCGTCCCGAATCCGAGCGAAGTGGCCAGACCGAAGAGCGTCGCGAACACCGCGAGGATGTCGATGACATGGCCGGGCCAGCCCCAGATCCGTTCCCCCAGCAGCGGATGGAACGCCGAGCGCAGCGTAAGCGGAAGCCCGCAATTGTAGCTGAAAAAGGCGAGCGACAGACCCACCACGGCATAGATCGCCCACGGATGCAGCGCCCAGTGAAAGATCGTCGCCGCCATGCCCAGATCGCGTGCCGCAACGATGTCGCCCTGCGCGCCGCCGAGCGGGGCCCAGTCGGTCCGCGCGGCACCCTCCGCGACGATCCCGCCGAGCGAGGTCGAGAAGTGTGTCATCGGCTCCGACACGCCGAAGAACATGAGGCCGATACCCATGCCAGCCGCAAAGAGCATCGCGAACCAGCCCATGTAGCCGTAGTCCGGCACCGCCTCCGCGCCGCCAAGCCGGATCCTGCCCAGAGGCGTCACCATCAGCACGATGCAAAGGATGACGAAGACGTTGGCCGCGCTCAGGAAGAACCAGTCGAAGGTCGAGGTGAGAGTATCGCGGAGCCAGGGAAAGAAGACCGTCGCCTGCTCCTGAAATGCCAGCGTCACGAATACGAAGGCGAGGATCGTGAGCGCGGAGATCAGAAAGACCGGGTTGTGGATATCGAGCCCGAATGGCGTGATATTCTGTTGTCCGATGACGAAATCGGTTTCCGATCGGATCGGGAACCTCCTGTCCCTCTCCTGTCGTGATGTCAGCCATGGCATATCTCCCGTTATTTCGGACGCGGCTCTTTGCCGCATTGCTTGCGCGGCCGCTCGCTGGACGGCAAGGTTAACAGCACCGGCGGCTGTCTGTCACCCGCCGATCACACCTGCGGGTTGAAGCCTTGCGGAACGGCAACACCTGGGCCGCATCTTGTGGATAATGTGGTTCTCCCCTACAGCGAACCCCAACCCCGAGGTTCCGATGCCGATCACCCTGCCCGCAAGCCTTCCCGCCTTCGAGGTGCTGCGCCGCGAGGGCGTCATGGTCATGTCGCCGGACCGCGCCGCCCAGCAGGACATCCG
>JBBSVE010000206.1:0-4654 GCA_038233815.1 Rhodobacterales bacterium | reverse complement strand
CTTCGCTCCGCAACCAGCGATCTGCGCTGGTTGCGGTTCTACTATGGACGGGTTTTCCCCGAAGGGGCCGCAAAGGCCCGCGAGGCCGTGCGGCGCTTGGAAGGCCTGGTCCTCGACAACCCGTTCATTGGAACGACGACGCATCGCGTGGAAGTGCGCCGCCTGCGAATCGCACGCACCCCCTTCTTCGTCCTCTACCGCCTCACCCCTGAACGCATAGAGATCCTGCGCGTCATCGACAGTCGCAGCCTAGACAGCATGATCGAGGAAAGCTGAGAGGGCAGACGCACCAGATGCCTATACTTGGCTGGAACAGGTAAGCCGAAACGCTGCTATGCGGGACGGTCGACAAGCTCGCGCCAAGGGCAGACGTCGTCCTCGAAAGGCACGCGGCGGCGGCGGAAGGGCGGGCCCTCGACGACCCGCGGTTCGGCGATCCGATCCATGCGGAAGTGCCGGAAGCCCGCCCGTGCCGGATCCCAGGCGACGAGATACCATAGCGGCGGCAGAACCAGCATCGCTTGGGGCTCTACCTCTCGGCGCGTCTGGGTCCCCGTCCGGTCGCGGTAGGCGAAGTGCAGACGTTGGCGGTGCAGGAACGCCGCTTCAAAAGCCGGTAGAAGGTCCGGGTCTGTCTTACCGAGATCGCCGATGTCCTGATGGGGCGACAGTTCCCCGATATGCAGGCAGTCGAGGATCGCCCGTAAATCGATGACCCTATCGGGCGGAAGGCTCCGTTCGATCCGGGCGAGGCCCGCATCAGCGAGATCCGAGAACGGCATCGTTCGCCCCGCCCGCATGACTGCAACGCCGATAAGCAGCGCGAAGACCTCCGGCACGGTCAGCCGCGCCATAGTCTGGACCGATCCGGGGTCGAGTTGCACGCCGCCGCCCCGTCCCGGCTCCGAATGGATAACGAAGCCATCATTCCGCAGCATCGCGATGTCCCGCAGCACGGTGCGCCGCGACACGCCGACGACATCCGAGAGCTGCTCAATCGTCATATGCCCCTGCCGACGCAGGGTCCGGACCAAGGCTTCGTGTCTCGACCTCATCTCTATGCAGGCCACTCCAGCACCTTTGGTGACAGGATATGGCACCATTGCATGCGACACAAGGAGCGTTCCAGTCAAATGGAGATCGGACATGAACTCTCAGGCCCCCGCCCATGCGGCCCTCCCCACCATCGTCAATCCACCCGAACTGCACGATCCCAGCCCGAACGGTTACAGCACCGCCGTCGTGGCACCCGCAGGCGCGCGGCTTGCCTTCATCTCGGGCCAGGGCGGGCAGGACGCCACCGGCGCGCTCTCGCCAGACTTTGCCGCACAGGTCAAGCAGGCCTACGCCAATCTCCTCGCCGCCCTCGAAGGGCTTGGGGCGGACCCCGAGCGGGTCGTCAAGCTGACAGTCTTCGTCGTCGATCACGACATGACCAAGCTGGGCGTCTTGACCCAGTCTGTGACTCGAACCTTCGGGGACCACCTGCCCGCGCAGACGCTGGTGCCCGTGGCGAAGCTCGCTATCGACCAGATGCTTTTCGAGGTCGAGGCCATCGTGGCGCTCGAATAAATTGGAGGCAGCGAAAGGCGTCGCTCAGGGTGCTTTTTTACTGAGACAGCAGGGGCGAAACGCCTAAGTTCGGTAGAGTCGGACCGGGCTGACGAGGGCCCGGCCAATAATCTTCTTGGCTTCTAAATCGAGCTGAACGGCCTTGAGCCACCATCCAGCCTTGTCGCCACCGGGGAAGAGATCGTCCGGGAGCTTTGGCAGAAGGGCGACCTTCGCCTCCGGCACCTTCATCCCCGGTGCCTCGGCCGGCAGCACGGCGAGGAGTGCCGCGCGCATGGCCTCGTACTTGGCGCGGTCGAGTCGCGTGGTCCGCCCCGGCGTGTTAACGTTCTCGACCTCGAGCCTGTCGGTGGCATCAGGCATCCAGCGTCTCCTTCACCTCGATCTTCGGATTGCGGAAGCCCATGGCGGCCCAAGCCCCGAAGAGCCAGGCATAAAAGCCAAGGTTGTGTGTCCGGGCGTTCGGCACGTCGTCTGGCAAGGCTGCACCATCCGGCAGATCCCTCGCCATGGTGCGCATCTCCAGCGGCGGCAGCGTCCCCTCCGGCCATAGTCCACCATAGAGGCTGAGCCAGTTCCCGCCGTTGAACTCGAGAAAGACCGGCGCTTTGCAGCAGGTCGCGACGACACGACGCGTGGAGGCGTCCGAACCAAGGCGGAATGCCGCAAGACGGTCCGCCCCGGCGACGATTTCCACGCGATCCTTGCGGTACATCTCGAAGCGGGTGGTGGCGTACTCCGTAAGGATCGGCGGTGCATCAGGGAGTGCCTCCAAGCGCTTGGCGGCGTCGCGGCACGAGGTGCAGCAGCACTCCACCGAGGCGATCGGATCACGCCGGGCCTCTAGCCGAACCTTGCCGCAGGTGCAGGACAGTGATGTCACGACCCCGCCGCCGCACGCTCGATTGCGGCGATGTCGATCTTGCGCATCGTCATCATCGCCTCCATCGTGCAATTTGCGGCGTCCGGATCGTCCGCGTCCAGCAGTTCGGGCATGCGTTTCGGGACGATCTGCCAAGACACGCCGTGGCGGTCGACGGCCCAACCGCAGCGTCCCTCCTCTCCGCCTTTCGTGATCTCGGCCCACAGCGCTTCGGTCCCGGCTTGGTCCTCGGCCAGGATGCTGATCGAGGCCGCGACCGAAGGGTCCGGGCGTCCGCCCGCCGTCCGGATCATCATCGGTGCGCCGGCGAGGGTGAACTCCACCACCATCGGATCGTCCGGGTGCCCGCGTTAGTGGACCGCATCGATCCCGCTGTCCGGGACGAGGGTGACGTACCAGCGCGCGGCTTCAAGGCCGCCGGATGGGAACCGGAGGCAGGTTCTGACCTTGGATCTATGTTCCAAGCTGTCGTTCCTCTCAAGCGGTGGCGGGAAGAGTGCGCGCGAGCGCTTCGAGCTGGTCCAGCGCGGCGTTCCAGCCGGACGCCATGCCCATCTCGACATGACGGGCCTTCGCCTCCGGCGTCGCATGGCGCGCCGACCAGACGATGTTCGTGCCACCACCGTCCGCGTCGGACAACTCGACGGCCGAGGTCACGAACGCCTCAGCGCGCGGCATGAACCCCTCCGCGAAGGCATCGGTGAAAACGAGCCGCTCGCCATACGCGACTTCGAGGAAGCAGCCCTCCGTCTGCACGGTCTGGCCGTCGGGACCGGCCATCGTCACGTTCATCCGCCCGCCGGGGCGTGTGTCCAGATCGGCCTCGGGCACGGTCCAGGGCGCGGGCGTAAACCACTGTTTGAGAAGGTCTCCCTCGGTCCAGCAGCGCCAGACGGCATCGCGGAGAGCGTCGATCGTGCGGGTCACGGACAGGGTGTTGTCGGCGTCGGTCATGGGAGGGATTCCTGTGGGTCTGGGGCATCGAAGAGGAGGCGGACGTAGCGGATCAGGTGATCGATGCTCTGGACGGCCATCGCGGGATCGCCCGATGCTTTTGTGAGAACGAAGGCGCCCTGAAGCACAGCCTGTGTGTGCCGGGCGAGGTCGGCGGCGGTCCAGACGCCATCGCCGATCCCGCGCGCAGCCATCGCGGCGCGGATGTCCGGCTCCAGCGTCTCGGCATGGCCGAAGATGCTGGCCGCGCAGGCGTCGCGGATGTCGGGATACGTGTCGTGGACCTCCTGCGCCATCGTGCCGACGAGGCAGGTGAAGGCGGCGATCTCCCCGTCGATGATTGCGCGGCGGAACCCAAGATAGGCGAGCAGGCGGTCGAGCGGGTCGGCGGGTTCGTGGTAGGACGCGCCCGCAAAGAGCGCCGAGGTCGTCTCGGACCAGAACTCGGCCGCCGCGACGCCGAGCGCGGTCTTACTGCCGAATTGGTGGAAGAACGCTCCCTTCGAGACGCCTGCCGCGCGGCACAGGTCGTCGATGCTCGTGGCAGCGAAGCCCTGTGCCCGGATCACGTCACGCGCGGCCTCGAGGAGGCGAGTGCGGGCATCGCCGCGTTCAGGTGTTTGCTTGGTCGGTCTAGGCATATCCAATACATACCGACCGAACCGTATCATTGTCAATGGCGATGTTTGGGCCCATTGTGAGAGGGCCCGACCATCGGTTCAGGCGGAACCCACCATCCAGCGTCCGTCCCGTGCGCGTGTACGGTCAGGACAAGTCGCAGGCCTTTTCTCATTGCGGAAGGCCTTTCGGAAAACACGCCATATGTATCAGCAAGTCGCACCAGCGGGGGACGTCCGGGCCGGTTCTACATGCGTGTCATCACGTGACAGACCGGGAACCGACCTTTATGGAACGGTCCCCGGCCATCATCGCTTAGCTACCGGCGTCGGTGGCTTCATTGGCAGCCGCGGCTGCTAACCGGGTCAGCCGCCAGACGCTCGTCCGGCTGATACCGAATTGCCGGGCGACCTCGCTCGGACGGATGCCGTCGGCGATCAGGCCGTGAACACGATCCGGGTCGATGGAGGCTTTTCGCCCCCGATAGGAGCTATGGCGGAAAATGGGTGATGCGGTTTGAGAAGGCGGCGTATCGTGGCGGGTGTCGAAGCCTGCCAGAACCTCCCGAAGGAGCGATACGCCATGGAATACGATACCACGATCACCCCGCTTCACCAGCCCGGATCG
>JBBSVE010000205.1:0-4662 GCA_038233815.1 Rhodobacterales bacterium | reverse complement strand
GATCAACAGGCCCGAACCCCGCTTCGTTTGGCGGGAAAACAGTCCCCCAGACTGTTTTCTGCCCCGCCGCACTCCCTCAGGATCGATCTTGCCATGAAAAACGCAGAGCGCCGAGGGTCTATGTGATCATCCGGGATGGAAAACATACGCCCCCAAAAGCATCGACCATCTTGCGACTGTAGAGATCCAGGTAAACGGAGACGGCCGCGATAGGGGAGGTAGATGTTGCCACATATCTGGCCGCATCGGCACCAGTTGCAAAGACCAGTAGGGCAGCGGCGGCAAGCATCGCCTTCACCGGACCCTCCAAGAATGGCTATGCTTTCTGGCTAGGGCGGGGCCGTGATCCCAAGCAATTGGAAACTACACCCTGAACACGACTGCCGCATCCGGTCTGCATTGCGTCGGCGCCCTATTTGCGGGGCCTACCGCGACGCCTCACCCATCCGGCGTTTCACATAGGCCGAAACGGTATCGATCATCGGAACCATGTGGGCTTCGTCGTCCTTGAAGAAATGGTCCGCGCCTTCGATCAGCGTGTGGGTGATCTTGATGCCCTTCTGTTCGTGCAGCTTGTTCACGAGGTTCACGGTGTCCTTGGGCGGTGCCACCTTGTCGGCGCTGCCGTTGATGATCAGGCCGGAGGACGGGCAGGGCGCGAGGAACGAGAAGTCGTAGAGGTTCGCAGGCGGCGCCACGGAGATGAAGCCGGTGATCTCCGGCCGCCGCATCAGAAGCTGCATCCCGATCCATGCGCCGAAGGAAAATCCCGCGACCCAACAGTGCTTGGCGTTCTGGTTCATTGACTGGAGGTAGTCGAGCGCCGAAGCCGCGTCCGACAACTCTCCGATGCCCTGGTCGTATTCGCCCTGACTGCGCCCCACGCCGCGGAAGTTGAAGCGCAGGACGGTGAAGCCCAGTTTGTAGAAGGCGTAATGCAGATTGTAGACCACGCGCTGGTTCATCGAGCCGCCGAACTGCGGATGCGGATGGAGCACGATGGCGATCGGCGCGTCGCGCTCCTTTTGGGGATGGTAACGGCCTTCGAGGCGGCCGTCGGGGCCGGGGAAGATCACTTCGGGCATCTCTCGCCGCTCGCTTTCCTGCGGGGCGGTCCTGTCCGTGGACAAGGCCGCCGGGCATCCTTAGAATGATTGTAGGGGCGGCTGTGCTTGGACGGCCGGATCGTGTCGTGAGTTAAGGGTCCGCCGCCGCGTCGTCAATGGACATGGCGGGGGACATGGCGGGACCGCGTGCCTTTTGCGCGGCGAATGGAAAGCGGGATCGGGACGATGAAGCTGTCGACCAAGGGACGGTATGCGATGGTGGCGCTCGCCGATCTGGCACTCGCCACGGGCAACGAGCACGTCTCGCTGGCCGCGATCTCCAGACGGCAGGACGTGAGCCTGCCGTATCTGGAGCAACTGTTCGTCAAGCTCCGCCGCGCCGGGCTGGTGGAGGCGATCCGCGGCCCCGGCGGCGGTTACCGTCTGACGCGCGCGCCCGATGCGATCCGGGTCAGCGAGGTCCTGGAGGCCGTCGAGGAAACCGTGAGCGCGCTCCATTCCGGCGCGGGCATGTCGGGCGGCGTGTCGGGCAGCCGGGCGCAGAGCCTGTCGAACAGGCTATGGGAAGGTCTATCGGCGCATGTCTATGTCTTCCTTCACCAGACCCGGCTCTCCGACGTGATCCGCAATGAAATGGTGCCCTGCCGCGCCGTGCCTGCCCTGTTCGCCGTGGTGGATGAGGAGTGAGCAGCCGGACCTATCTCGACTGGAACGCGACGTCGCCTTTGCGGGCGGAGGCACGGGCAGCGATGGTGGCCGCGATGGATGTCGCGGGCAATCCCTCCTCGGTCCATGCCGAGGGACGCGCAGCGCGGGCGCTGGTGGAGCGGGCGCGCGCGCAGGTGGCAGCAGCCCTCGGGGCAGGGGACGCCGATATCGTGTTCGTCTCCTCCGCGACCGAAGCTGCCGCGCTGGTCTGCGCGGGGCGCGGGCTCGTCTGCGCCGGGGTGGAGCATGAGGCCGTGTCGGCATGGTGCGCAGAAGATTTGATCACGGACGCGAACGGGCAGGTGTCGGTCGTGGCGCCGGACCGGACCGCGCTGCAGTTCGCGAACTCGGAGACGGGGGTGTTGCAGACCTTGCCCGAGAGGCTCGCGGTCAGCGATCTGACGCAGGCGTTCGGCAAGGTGGCGTTCGGGTTCGACTGGCTCGGGATAGAGGCCGGGTTCGTGTCGGCGCACAAGATCGGCGGACCCAAGGGCATCGGCGCGCTTGTCCTGCGGCGCGGCGTGGAGGTCGCGCCCCGCATCCGGGGCGGCGGGCAGGAAATGGGGCGACGGGCCGGGACGGAGAATGTGACCGGCATCGCGGGCTTTGGTGCGGCGGCGGAGGCGGCATCGCGCGATCTGGCGGGCGGGGTGTGGGAGCGGGTCGGCCAGATTAGAAATATTCTAGAACGGGCATTGTCCGCCCGGCCATTTGAGACTATTTTTGTCGGGAAAGAAGCGCCACGCCTATCCAACACCTTGTGCCTGATGGCACCCGGCTGGAAGGGCGAGACGCAGGTGATGGCGATGGATCTGGCAGGGTTCGCGATCTCGGCTGGGTCGGCCTGCTCCTCGGGTAAGGTGCGGGCGAGCCGGGTGCTCCTTGCGATGGGGTTCGGGACGGCGGAGGCGGGGCAGGCGATCCGCGTATCGCTCGGACCCGAGACGACGGAAGAGGCCGTATTGCGCTTTGCGGACGTCTGGAGCGCCGGGTATGCCCGGCATCTGGCTCGCGCGGCGTGATGGGCCGGGAACTGGAAGGATGGACGCAATGACCGCACTGATGGAGAGCGACCTGCGCGAGGGTGTGGACCGGGAGACGGTCGATGCCGTGCAGGCGATGGCCGGAACCTACAAGCACGGCTGGAACACCGAGATCGAGATGGACTACGCGCCCAAGGGCGTGAACGAGGACATCGTGCGCCTGATCTCGGCCAAGAACGAAGAGCCGGAGTGGATGACGGAGTGGCGGCTGTCGGCCTTCCGGCGCTGGCGGGAGATGGTTGAGCCGCGCTGGGCGATGGTGAACTATCCCGACATCGACTATCAGGACATCCATTATTACGCCAAGCCCAAGAGCATGGCCGTGAAGCCGAAGTCGCTCGACGAGGTCGACCCGAAGCTGCTCGCCACTTACGCGAAACTCGGCATTCCGTTGCAGGAGCAGATGCTTCTGGCGGGTGTCGAAGGGGCCGAGGCGCCGCGTCAGGTGGCGGTCGACGCGGTGTTCGACTCCGTATCAGTGGGCACGACGTTCAAGGCGGAACTGGCCAAGGCGGGCGTGATCTTCTGCTCCATCTCCGAGGCGATCCGCGAGCATCCGGAGCTGGTGCGGAAATATCTCGGCTCCGTCGTGCCGCAATCGGACAACTATTTCGCGACGCTGAATGCCGCGGTTTTTTCCGACGGCTCCTTCGTCTACATCCCGCCCGGCGTGCGCTGCCCGATGGAGCTTTCGACCTACTTCCGCATCAATGCCGAGAATACCGGCCAGTTCGAGCGCACGCTGATCGTCTGCGACAAGGGTGCTTACGTGAGCTACCTCGAAGGCTGCACGGCGCCCAAGCGCGACACGGCGCAGCTTCACGCGGCAGTGGTGGAGATCGTCATCATGGAGGATGCCGAGGTCAAGTATTCCACCGTGCAGAACTGGTATCCGGGCGATGAGGAGGGCCGTGGCGGGATCTACAACTTCGTGACCAAGCGTGCCGATTGCCGGGGCGACCGCGCGAAAGTGATGTGGACGCAGGTAGAGACGGGCTCGGCGATCACGTGGAAATATCCCTCCTGCATCCTGCGCGGCGACGATGCGCAGGGCGAATTCTACTCCATCGCCATCGCGAACAACGCGCAGCAGGCGGATACCGGCACCAAGATGGTCCATCTGGGCAAGCGCACGAAAAGCCGGATCGTGTCCAAGGGCATCTCGGCGGGGCGGGCGCAGAACACCTATCGTGGGCTGGTGTCGATGCACCCGAAGGCGAAGGAATCGCGCAACTATACGCAGTGCGACAGCTTGCTGATCGGGGACAAGTGCGGCGCGCATACCGTTCCCTACATCGAAGTAAAGAACAACTCCTCGCGCGTGGAGCATGAGGCCACGACGTCGAAGGTCGACGACGACCAGCTCTTCTACTGCCGATCGCGCGGGATGGGGGAGGAGGAGGCTGTGGCGCTCGTCGTGAATGGGTTCTGCAAGGAGGTGCTGCAAGCCCTTCCGATGGAGTTCGCGATGGAGGCTCAGGCGCTGGTTGCGATCAGCCTCGAGGGGTCGGTGGGATGATACGGCTGCCGGACTGGGCGCGGCCTTTGATCCTGGGGCTTGTGGTGTTCGTGCTGATGGTCTTGTCCGCGCCGGTCTGGCGGGGATATGGCATCGGCGGGGTGGCTTTCATCGCGGGCCTTTCGGCGCTGCTGGGCTGGTTCGCGGTCAATGTGATCGCCCGGCGGCGCTGAAACAGGCGCAGCACGATTGGAAATGAGGACAATATGCTGACGATCAAGAACCTGCATGTGAAGCTCGAGGAGGAGGACAAGGTCATCCTCAAGGGCGTCGATCTGACCGTGGAGGCGGGCTCGGTCCATGCGATCATGGGGCCGAATGGGTC
>JBBSVE010000204.1:0-4736 GCA_038233815.1 Rhodobacterales bacterium | reverse complement strand
CATCGGGATCGAGCTTGCGAACACCGGACGGGAGCCGTTCGCGCACCGCCAGATGGAGGCACTGGAGACGTTGCTGGGCGGCATCCTCGGGCGCTGGGGGATCGCGCCTGCGGGCGTCATCGGCCATTCCGACATGGCGCCGGGACGCAAATCCGATCCGGGCGCGCGGTTCGACTGGCGCAGACTGGCGCTGGAGGGGCTGGCGATCTGGCCGCGCGCGGGTGGGGATGCGTCGATGCCGCTGGACCAAAGTCTGACGGCCATCGGCTATCCGGCGGTGGATGCCTCCACGCGGCTCGATGCGTTTCGCCTGCGGTTCCGCCCCGGCGTGCGTGGGCCGGAGACGGCGGCGGACCGGGCGGCGGCAGCGGATCTGGCGGCGCAAGTCTCCGTCACGGCTGCCGGCTGAGATCACGCCCCGGCGCGTCCCACCGGGACCCACAGCACGTCGTCGATCCGGGGCGCGCCGGTCGCCAGCATCACCAGCCGGTCGAACCCCATTGCAATACCCGAGGCCTCTGGCATCATCGCCAGTGCGGCGAGAAACTCCTCGTCCAGCGGATAGCGCTCGCCGTAGCGGCGGAACTTCTCCTCCATGTCGGCCTCAAACCTGCGGCGCTGCTCGGCGGCGTCGGTGAGTTCTCCAAAGCCGTTGGCCAGCTCGACCCCGCAGGCGTAAAGCTCGAACCGCTCGGCAAAGCGGGGATCGTCGGCGCAGGGGCGGGCGAGCGCCGCCTCCGCCACCGGATAGCGGTCGAGGATCGTCATGCGGCCGTGACCTAGATGCGGCTCCACCCGGTCCGACAGGATGCGCGAGAAGAGGTCGGACCAGGTGTCGTCCGCCGCCGCCCGCAGGTCGCCCATCCGGGCCGCGAGCGCCGCCCGGTCCGGCACGCCGTCAGCGGCGATGGTGGCTGCAAGGTCGATCCCCGCATGGCGCGCGAAGGCGTCGGCGACCGACAGCCGGTCCGGTGCCGCATGGGGATCGCACGAGCGCTCCCCGTGACGCAGCATCGCGGCCCCGGCGGTGCGCGCCGCCACGCCCACCAGCGCGGCGCAATCCACCATCAGTGCGTCATAGGCCTCATCCGCGCGATACCATTCCAGCATGGTGAACTCGGGGCTGTGGAGCGGGCCCCGTTCCCGGTTGCGCCAGACATGGGAGAAGGAGGCGATCCGCGTCTCCCCCGCCGCCAGCAGTTTCTTCATCGCGAACTCGGGCGAGGTATGGAGATACATGCGCCGGGTCACCCCGTCGTTGCCGATGGCATCGGCGGCAAAGGCATGGAGATGCGTCTCGTTGCCCGGACTGGACTGGAGCGCTGCGGGATCGACCTCGGTGAACCCCTGCGCGCCGAGCCATCCGCGCAGTGCGCTCTGGATGCGGTTGCGCGCCAGCAGCACGGGTCGGCGGTCGGCGTGACGGTGGGGATGCCACCACGGGTTGGCGGTCATGTCGGGGGTTCCTCCGGGATTTCGACGGGTGGGGCTAGCATCGATCAGGCCCGGTCCCAAGGGGCGGTTGAGCAGGGCCGCGATTTTTGCTAAAGCCTTGGGGCACAGTCCTATCCGGGACCCTCCAGACACAAGGACCATCGTTTCGTGAAAGTCATCGCCTCCTCGCTGCGCAAGGGCAATGTCGTCGACGTGGAGGGCAAGCTCTACGCGGTCCTCAAGGCGGAGAACTTCCACCCCGGCAAGGGCACACCGACGACGAGCGTGGACATGCGCCGGATCTCCGACGGGGTGAAGGTCGCGGAACGCTGGCGCACGACCGAGATGGTGGAGAAGGCCATCGTCGACGAGCGGGAATACGACTACCTCTATTCCGACGGCGAGGGGCACCATTTCATGGAGCCCGCGACCTACGACCAGATCGCCGTCAGCGAGGATGTGGTGGGCGACGACAAGGCCTTTTTGCGCGAAGGGATCAAGGTCTATCTGCGCACCTTCGAGGGTGCCGCCATCGCCATTGAACTGCCGCAGAAGGTGGCGGTGGAGGTCGAGGAGACGGAACCCGTCGTGAAGGGTCAGACCGCATCCTCATCCTACAAGCCCGCGACCTGTACCAACGGACTGCGCGTGATGGTGCCGCCCCATATCGGCGTGGGCACGCGCATCGTCATCAACACCGAGGACAAGTCCTACGTCGAGCGCGCGAAGGACTGATCCCCCGGAGCCATTGCCGTTGACGCGGTGGCACGGTCCGCATAAGTCCACCCGACGTGCGGATGGCCGGATGACCGCGAGGGCCTTGAGCCCGCGAGGAAAGTCCGGACTCCATGAGGCAAGGGTGCCGGGTAACGCCCGGCCGGGGCAACCCGAGGGAAAGCGCCACAGAGAAGAGACTGCCCTCGCGCGGCGACGCGTCGGGGGCGATGGTGAAACGGTGGGGCAAGAGCCCACCGCGGACCGGGCAACCGGGACGGCAAGGCAAGCCCCACCCGGAGCAATGCCGAATAGGGACCTCGCGCGGGGTCGGGTGGCCGGGGCGCGAGCGCCGTGTCATCGCCCGCAGGGACGCTTCATCCCGGAGGTCCGGGTTGGCAGCTGGAACCCGTCGGTAACGGCGGGTGCAGAGGAATGGTCATCGAAGGGCGCAGCCGAGAGGCGGCCCGGAACAGGATCCGGCTTACAGGCCATCCGCACGGTTCCATGACTCCTCATTCATCCTGACCGTTCCGCCTCATTTCAGCGGATCGTGGCCCCAGTTCATCAGGCTGTAGCGCCATTTGGAATGGTCCTTGTCCTCCTTCGGGCCGCCTTGCGCCTTGTGGCGGTGGACGTAACCCGTGACCTTCGCCATCCAGTCGTGATCGTCGTCAGTGAGGTCGGCGACCTTCTTGCGCTTGATCTCCACGATCCGGCGGCCGGATTTGTGGCCGGTCGATTCGCCGTCCCCCCCGGTATCGCCCACGGATTGCGAGTCTTTCGTCTCGAGCCAGTCCTCCAGTTCGGATGGCGTCATGTTCACGGCCTCATCAAAATCCTTGCGGATTGCTTTGCGGTCGTCCTCGGTATGATCCGTCATCGGTGCGCCCTCCTTGCCCGGGGGCAGAACGGACGACGGCGCAGACCCGTTCCCGGGGCCGTCGGTCATGGTAATGCGGGACATCCCCGCTATGGTGGGGGACCAACGCCCGCTATGGTGGGGGACCAACGGGCCGCAGAGGCAGGCGGAAATCGCGGAGACGGCATGCATCTGGACGTGATCGCCCTGCGAAACTTCTACTACCGCACCAAGCTCGGCCGGGTGGCGCAGCGGGCGGTCCGGGACCGGGTTGTGGCGCTCTGGCCCGATGTGAAGGGGCAGACGGTCGCGGGGTTCGGGTTTGCCGCACCCTTGCTGCGGCCGTTCCTCGGGCCGGCGCGCCGTGTTGTGGCGCTGATGCCGGGGCCGCAGGGCGTGATGCCGTGGCCCGCGGGGATGCCCAACGTCTCCGTCCTTTGCGAGGAAATGCACTGGCCGCTGGCGACCGGCTCCGTCGACCGGCTGGTGCTTCTGCATGGGCTGGAGACGTCGGAGCATCCGGGCGTCGTGCTGGACGAGGCGGCGCGCGTGCTCGGCCCCGGAGGGCGGATGCTGGTGGTGGTGCCGTCGCGCTCCGGCCTCTGGGCGCGGGCCGATGCGACGCCGTTCGGGTTCGGGCGGCCCTATTCGTCGGGCCAGCTTGAGGCGCAGCTCAGGGAGCGGAACTTCATCCCCGAGGCCAGCATGGGCGCGCTGTTCGTGCCGCCCTCGGAACATCCGTTCTGGCTCCGCACCGCGGATTTCTGGGAAAAGACCGGGCGGCGGTTCATGCCGTGGCTGGTGGGCGGCGTGCTTATGATGGAGGTGTCCAAGCAGGGTGCTGCGGCCCGTCCCGGCGGGCTGTCGGCGGCGGTGAGGCGGCCGCTTCGGGTGCTGGAGGGTGCCGGTGCGGCGGAGCCTGCGGTGGGGTGCCGCACACTCTAGGACGGGGACTCGATCCTTTGCCTTGGGGCGCGCGGTTCACGGTTGCGGCACTTCGGGGGCTCTGATAAACCGCCCGAAATCCAGACGCATGCAGGCTTGTATGCGCCCCCGAACCATCATGTGTTTCGGGATGCGCGTGACAGGCGGAACGACGAGAAGGACGACCGTGTCAGAAAGTGCCTCGATCTCCTCCGGCATCGCACAACGCTATGCCACAGCGGTCTTTGACATCGCGCGCGATGACGGTGCGCTGGCCGGTCTGGAAACGGATCTGGACGCGGTCGGTGCCGTTCTGGCGGAGTCGGCCGATCTGCGGGATCTGATCTCCTCGCCCGTCTACAAGCGCGACGATCAGGCGGCGGCAGTGGCCTCCATCGGCGAGAAGATGGGCCTGTCCAAGCTGTTCATGAACACGCTCGCGGTGATGGCGCAGAAGCGGCGGCTCTTCGTGCTGCCGCAAATGGCGGACCTCCTGCACGAGATGATTTCCGCCGAGAAGGGCGAGGTTGCGGCAGAGGTCACGTCCGCCACGCCACTCTCGCCCGCGCAGGCGAAGGAGCTTTCGGACACGCTGAAGGCGCAGGTCGGCAAGGACATCCGGCTCAAAACGTCGGTGGACGAGAGCCTGATCGGCGGTCTCGTCGTGCGCGTCGGATCCAAGATGATCGACACATCGGTCAAGGCGAAGCTCGCTGCGCTTCGAAATGCAATGAAAGAGGTTCGGTGATGGGAATCCAAGCGGCTGAAATTTCTGCGATCCTGAAGGACCAGATCAAGAACT
>JBBSVE010000203.1:0-4743 GCA_038233815.1 Rhodobacterales bacterium | reverse complement strand
CGCGATCCCGAAGGCCGGCGGACCGGCCCCGGCCTCGCATGACCGCGCGGGGGGACTGCGCCTATGTGACGCTCGTGACCAACGCGGAGTTCGCACGCGGGGCGGCGGCACTGATCCGGTCGCTGCGCCTCACCGGAACGCGTCACGATCTGGTTGTGATGCACACGCACGGTGTCGGGGCGGCCAATCTGGCCCCGCTCGACGCTCAGGGTGCGCGCCTCGTGCCGGTGGACCGGTCCGAGACCTCGGCGGCTTTCGATCCGGCGCACGCGGTGTAACCGCCGTTCACTCCGCGTCGGTCCGCTTTCGCCCGCGCAGGATGGTATGCTGGCTTACGATCTCGTAACCCATTTCGGCCGCGATGCGCTGGCGGAGGTCCGCGATCTCGGTACCGGGGATCTCGATCAGCTCGCCCGTGTCCACGTCCACGAGGTGATCGTGCGCGCTCTGCGGCGTCATCTCGTAGCGGGCGGGGGCGCCGTCGAAGGTCAGCTTGTGGATCAGGCCCGCATCCTCGAGCACGGCGAGGGTCCGGTAGACGGTGGCGAAGGACATGGTGTCGTCGAGCGCGCGGGCCTGCGCCAGAAGATCGTCTGCACTCGGATGATCGTCCGCGGCAGCGAGGAGCGACACGATGGCGGTGCGCTGATGCGTGACCCTCAGGCCCGCGTCCCGCAAGATCCGGTCTATTTCGATCGTTTCGCCCATCGTCATCCTCCCGTGGGTTCCGGGATAGCATGTCGGTCCGGCGTTCGGCACGCGGTATATTTAGGAATGGTTCGCATTTGCTGTTGACTGTTGCAACTGGTTCGCATTTACAGGACCCCTTGGATATTCAGGAAGGATCGCATGACCCGCTCGCTCTTCATGGCCGCCGCCATTGCCTCGACATCGCTCTTCGCGCTCCATGCCTCCGCCGAGGAGGCGAAGAAGTTCAAGGTCGTCACCACCTTCACGATCCTTCAGGATATGGCGAAGAACGTGGCGGGCGACGATGCGGAGGTCGTCTCCATCACCAAGCCCGGGGCGGAGATCCATGGCTATGAGCCGACGCCGCAGGACATCGTGGGCGCGTCGGACGCGGACCTGATCCTGCGCAACGGCTTCAATCTGGAACGCTGGTTCGACCAGTTCCTCGACAATCTGGGTGACATCCCGTCCGTCACGCTGACCGAGGGGATCGAGCCGATCTCCATTGGCGAGGGCGAGTATCAGGGCCAGCCGAACCCGCATGCGTGGATGGGGGTCGGCAATGCCGCGATCTACATCGACAACATCGAGAAGGCCCTGTCGGAGCACGATCCCGATCATGCCGCCAATTACAAGACCAACGCCAAAGCCTACAAGGCGAAGATCGCGGCGGAGATCCAGCCCCTGCGCGACCGGATCGATGCGATCCCCGTGGATCGCCGCTGGCTCGTGTCCTGCGAGGGCGCGTTCAGCTATCTCGCGCGCGATCTCGGCATGAAGGAGGCGTATCTCTGGGCGGTCAATGCCGACCAGACCGGCACGCCGCAGCAGGTCCGCAGCGTGGTGGACGTGGTTCGCAAGAACAACATTCCGGCGGTGTTCTGCGAAAGCACGGTCAACGTGGCGCCCGCCAAGCAGGTCGCGCGCGAAACCGGATCGGAATATGGCGGTGTGCTCTACGTCGACAGCCTGAGCGAGCCCGACGGCCCGGTGCCGACCTACTACGATCTCCTGAAGGTCGATGCCGAGACCATCGCCGATGCCCTGGCGCCCCAGTCCAACTGAACAGCGCCAGCTGGTGGATCTTCTGCACCACCGCGAGCCTGGATTCGCGGCCTTGGCCGCCGGCCCCCTTTTGCCTGACCCCGAGGACGCCCCGATGCTCGATGAGACACGCCAGACCTTGACCGCGCCGGACCTCGACGACCCGACCGGCGGGATCATGTGCCGCGACGTGACCGTGACCTACCGGAACGGCCACACCGCGCTTTATGATGCGAGCTTCGCGATCCCGCGCGGCACGATCACGGCACTGGTGGGGGTAAACGGGGCGGGCAAGTCGACGCTCTTCAAGGCGATCATGGGGTTCGTTCCGGCAGCGCGTGGCGAGATCCGTCTTCTGGGCCGGACCGTGAAGGAGGCGCTGTCGGCCAATCTCGTGGCCTATGTGCCGCAAAGCGAGGAGGTCGACTGGGCCTTCCCGGTACTGGTCGAGGATGTGGTGATGATGGGCCGCTACGGCCACATGGGCTTTTTGCGCCGCGCACGGCAGGTCGATCATAAGGCGGTTGACGCGGCACTCGGCCGGGTGGGAATGCGCGATTTCCGCAAACGCCAGATCGGCGAGTTGTCGGGCGGGCAACGCAAGCGCGTGTTCCTCGCGCGCTCGATCGCGCAGGACGGGCAGGTGATCCTGCTCGACGAGCCCTTCACCGGCGTCGACGTGAAGACCGAGGAGCAGATCGTGGCCCTGTTGCGTGAATTGAAGGCGGAGGGGCGCGTGATGCTCGTCTCCACCCACAACCTCGGCTCGGTGCCGGAGTTCTGCGACCGCGCGGTGCTGGTGAAAGGGACCGTGCTCGACGCGGGCCCGACCGAGACGACCTTCACCCATGCAAAGCTGGAACGCGCCTTCGGCGGCGTGCTGCGCCACATGACGCTCGGTGGCGACAAGCTGCACCATGACGCCGACAGCCGCGAGGTCACGATCCTCTCAGACGACGAACGCCCGTTCGTGCAATACGGCGAGAAACGCTCCCCCAGTCCCGCCGTCGATGCCGCACTGCGCGGAACCGGGCACGAGGGCGCACCCGACCGGGACGGCGACCGGAAGGGGAAATTCTCATGATCGACACGCTTCTGGAGCCGTTCTCCTACAGCTACATGTTCAACGCGATGTGGGTCTCCTCGCTGGTGGGTGGGGTCTGCGCTTTTCTCTCGTGCTATCTGATGCTCAAGGGCTGGTCGCTGATCGGCGACGCGCTTTCACACTCCGTCGTGCCGGGGGGTTGCGGGGGCCTACATGCTCGGGCTGCCCTTCGCGCTCGGCGCGTTCATCGCGGGCGGCTTGGCCGCGGGGGCGATGCTGTTTCTCTCGGGCCGCTCGGGTCTGAAGATCGACGTCATCATCGGGATCATCTTCACCTCCTTCTTCGGGCTCGGCCTCTTCATGGTCTCGCTGTCGCCGATGTCGGTGTCGATCCAGACCATCATCATGGGCAACATCCTCGCCATCACGCCCGAGGATACGCTGCAACTGGCCATCATCGGCGTCGTAAGCCTCACCGTCCTGCTGGCGAAATGGCGCGATCTAATGGTGGTATTCTTCGACGAGAACCACGCCCGCACCATCGGTCTGCGCCCCGAAGTGCTGAAAGCCGTGTTCTTCCTCCTCCTCTCCGCCTCGATCGTGGCGGCGATGGTCACGGTCGGCGCCTTCCTCGTGATCGCTCTCGTGGTGACGCCGGGGGCCACGGCCTATCTGCTCTGCGACCGCTTTCCGCGGCTGATCGTCATCTCGGTCCTGATCGGCACCGTCACGAGCTTTCTGGGCGCCTATGCCAGCTACTTCCTCGACGGCGCCACCGGAGGCGTGATCGTGGTCCTCCAGACGCTCCTGTTCCTCGGCGCCTTCGTTTTCGCCCCGAAACACGGCATGCTGGCGGCCTGCAGGAAAGCCCGCGTCGCCCTGGAGCGCGGTCCCGCCCGCGCCCTCGTTCCCGGGGAGGCACGCGGATGACCGATACCCTTTTGCTGCCATTCCAGTTCCCGTTCATGCAAAATGCTTTCTGGATCTGCCTGCTGGTCGCCCCGCCGACGGCGCTCCTGTCGTGCTACCTCGTCCTCAAGGGCTGGGCGCTGATGGGCGACGCGGTGAGCCATGCGACTTTGCCCGGCATCGTGCTGGCCTGGATCCTCGGCCTGCCGCTCATTGTGGGGGCGTTCGTCGCGGGCATGACCTGCGCGCTGGCGACCGGTTTTCTCGCGCATAACAGCCGGGTGAAGCAGGACACCGTGATGGGGGTCGTGTTCTCCGGCATGTTCGGGTTCGGGATCATCCTCTACACCTCGATCCACACCAACGAGCATCTCGACCACGTGCTCTTCGGCAACATGCTCGGCGTGGGCATGCAGGATCTGTGGACCTCGGGGTTGATCGGGCTCGCCGTCTGCACCCTCCTCATCCTGAAGTGGCGCGATCTGTTGCTTCATGCGTTCGACCCGGCGCAGGCGCAGGCCTCGGGACTGCCGACCACGCTGCTGCACTACGGCCTGCTCTGCGCGCTCTCGCTCACCATCGTCTCGACGCTGAGCTCGGTGGGCCTGATCCTCGCCGTGGCGCTGCTGGTGACGCCGGGCGCCATCGCGTTCCTCACGGTGCGCAGTTTCGAGCAGATGCTGGTCGTATCCACCGTCGTCTGCATCATTGCGATGCTGGCCGGCACCTATGCGAGCTTCTACATCGACAGCTCCCCCTCCGCGACCATCGTGCTGATCCTCACCGCCATCTTCATCGCGGCCTTCCTGCGCCGCATCGGACTCACACGGCGCGCTTCGCGGATGACGGCCGCGCAGGGCGGCGACGGTAGGTTGCAGGCCGTCGTCGAGAGGTAGCGCTGTCAGACAGGACCGGCGTCCGGCGCCTCAGTCGGCCACGAACCTGTATCCGATGCCGGGCTCGTTTCGCAAAAGGCGCGGGGCTGCCGGGTCCTGTTCGATCTTGCGACGCAGCCCGCGCATGGTGACGCGGAGATATTCCACGTCGGTCGCATG